>JBPCQY010000182.1:0-4822 GCA_050997635.1 Nocardioides sp. | reverse complement strand
CGCGACGCAGCCCACCGAGGTGGGTCAGCCAGTCGCCGGTCGAGCCGTAGCGCAAGACGTGCTTGGCCGTCCCGCGAGCCTCGACCTCGGCGACCGCGCCGGCCTCCACGGCCGCCAGGGTCGCCCGGAGCCGGGCGACCTCCTCGACCGTGCCGACCAGCTCCTGGTCGGTCTGTGCGGCCCACAACGTCTGGGACACGCTGGCCAGCTGGGCGCGCGCGGCCGCGACCTCACCCGAGGGCGAGAACCGAGGCAGCTGCGAGATGGCCATGGAGCTATCGAATCAGCCGCCACCGACAGTCCTACGGGTTATCCACAGGGTTTATCCAGCATTCGAGATAATCCACAGGAACTATTTTTGGATGCCGCCGAGGGACGGTGCGGAAGTCGCTCGCGAACGGGGCAGGCCACCGCAAACCACGGCGTACCGGGTCACGTCTCGGCGTACGCCGGACCGCTGCTGAGCGCTCGGCTGCGCGGGCGGCAGGGTGGGCGACCACGGCCGCGTTCAAGATCAGGAGTACGCCGGTCAGTAGGGGTACGGCGGTGATCGCCTCGCGAGTCCCGATCGCCAGCGCGATGCCGCCGGCCAGCGCGCCCAGCGTGTAGCCGACGTTGCGGGCCGAGCGCGCCGAGCGACCGCAGTGGCTTGGCTCCGACCCGGTCGGAGAAGCGTCCCAGCGGCGGGGACAGCGGCAGCGTCACGATCCTGGAGATCGAGAGGCCCAGACCGACCTGGGCACCGGTCAGCCCGACGACCTGGGTGAGAAGACCGCCGTACCGGTCAGGAACGAGCCCCGTCGCGGACGCCGAGGGCACGCACGCAGAACGCGAGGTCGCGCCCGAGCTTCGTGGGCGGAAGGATGCGGCGAATCGTTATCGGTGATAGCGAGAGGCGAGGATCTCGCGGAGCACCGGCAGCACCCGCTGGTCCTGGGGGCGGTTGGCCGCCTGCTTGCTGCGGATCACGTCGGCCAGCGAGGCGACCGGGATCACCAGACCGAACGCGGTCAGTTGCGCGGAGTCGTTGACCAGGTCGTCGAAGCCGGTCGTGCCGTTCGGGACGAAGGAGATGTCGAGCTCACCAGCCGGGGTCGTCAGGTTCCACACCCCGACGGCTCCCAGGGACTCGGCGTCGTGCTCGAAGGGAAGGCCGTCCTCGACACCCTGGGTGCGAACCCGAGCCTCAAGTGACCGCAAGGCATCGGAGAGTCGGGAGAGGTTTGTTGCACTGGACTCGGGCGTGATGTCGATGTCCTCGGTCGCGAACGGCGAGCCGTGCACGACCGCCGCCACTCCACCGATGACGACGAAGCGCACCTCATGCGCGAGCAGGACCTCGAGGATGCGACGAGCGTGCAACCGCGGTCTAGGCACTCTGGAGCCCGGCTTCGTGACCAGCACGGCGCCACTCGAGCATGACATCGACCAGCCGCTCCATCCGATCCACGCGCTCCTCCGGAGTGAGCTCGAGCAGCGGCTCGGCTTGGCTCCAGTCGGAGTCGTCGCGCTCGACCAGCATGATGTCGAGATCGAGCCCGCAGAGCCGGAGCAGGCGCAGCACCGCATCGAAGCTCGGCGTCGAGCGCCCGGTCTCGATCCGCGCGATCGCACTCTGGGTCGTGCCGGCCCGCGCAGCCAGCTCGCGCTGGGTCAGCGCGGCGCGCTTGCGAGCCTCACGCACCAGGTCGTTGCCCATTCCCGCCATGGCCAAATCATAGCGGATTCGCTATGTCGGGATCACCCCGACGTCGTAGGCCGCGAGGCGTGGGTCCGAGGTGACGATCGTGAGCTGCTCGCACTGAGCCTGGGCTACCAGCAGTCGGTCGAACGGGTCCCGGTGATGGAGGGGCAACTCTGCCACGGCGAGCCCGTGCGTCGACTCCAAAGGCAGAATGCGAACGCCCAGGCCCTGGACTCGCCGTGCCAGCCCCGGGGGAACCGTCAGCTTTCCCACCGACGCCTTGATGCCGATCTCGGCGAACGAGACAGTGCTGAACAACAACTCGGTAGCACGGTCGAGTGCCTCCTCTGCGACCCGAGAGAGCGTGCGCGAACCGTTCAGCTCCCACAGGACGACGTGGGTGTCGAGCAGAAGCCTCACGACTCGCCGAGCATCTGGTCGAGTTCCTCGTCGGTGAACTCGAAGTCATCGGAGATCCAGAGCTGGCCGGCCAGCGAGCCCCGACCGCTGCGGAACAACTCCGCTGGCGACGCCGGCGACTCGATTCGAACCAGACGTGCCACGGGCACTCCGGCCCGAGCGATCTCGACCGTCTCCCCTGCCTCGACCTTCGCGAGGAGCTTCGAGAGGTCGGTCTTCGCCTGACCCACATTGACCAGCATGCCATCACGCTACCCCTCTTGACCAAGCTTGGCCAAGGTTCAGGCGAGCTTCCCGTCGAGCACGGTCGGCTTCCCCCGCAGGAACGTCGCGACGACGCGGCCGGGCAGCTCCAGCCCGGCGTACGGCGTGTTGCGCGAGAGTGAGGCCGACTCGGCCGGGTCGACCATGCGGCGTACGGACGGGTCGTAGAGCACCACGTTGGCCGGTGCGCCGTCCTCGAGCGGGCGACCGTGGTCGGCCACCCGGCCGATGCGGGCGGGTGCGTAGGACATCCGGTCGGCGACGTCGGCCCAGGTCAGCAGCCCGGGGTCGACCATGGTCTCCTGCACGATCGAGAGCGCCGTCTCGAGGCCGATCATCCCGAAGGCGGCGGCCGCCCACTCGCAGTCCTTGTCCTCGAGCGGGTGCGGGGCGTGGTCGGTGGCGACGCAGTCGATGGTGCCGTCGGCGAGCCCGGCCCGCAGCGCCTCGACGTCGGCGGCGGTGCGCAGCGGCGGGTTGACCTTGTAGATCGGGTCGTACGTCGCGGCCAGCTCGTCGGTCAGCAGCAGGTGGTGGGGGCAGACCTCCGCGCTGACGTTCCAGCCCGAGGCCTTGGCCTGGCGCACGATGTCGACCGAGCCGGCCGTCGACACGTGGCACACATGCAGCCGCGAGCCGACATGCGCGGCGAGCAGGCAGTCGCGGGCGATGATCGCCTCCTCGGCCACCGCGGGCCAGCCGGTCAGGCCGAGCCGGCCCGAGAGGTCCCCCTCGTTCATCTGGGCGTCCTCGGTGAGGCGCGGCTCTTGGGCGTGCTGGGCGATCACGCCGTCGAACGCCTTGACGTACTCCAGCGCCCGGCGCATCAGCACCGCGTCGGAGACGCACTTCCCGTCGTCGGAGAAGACCCGCACCCGCGCCGCCGAGTCGGCCATCGCGCCGAGCTCGGCCAGCCGCTCGCCGCCCAGCCCGACGGTGACGGCTCCGACCGGGTAGACGTCGCAGTACCCGCCCTCGCGGCCCAGTCGCCAGACCTGCTCGACCACGCCAGCGGTGTCGGCGACCGGCTCGGTGTTGGCCATCGCGTGCACGGCGGTGAAGCCGCCCATCGCGGCCGCCTGGGTGCCGGTCAGCACGGTCTCGGCGTCCTCGCGGCCGGGCTCGCGCAGGTGGGTGTGCAGGTCGACCAGTCCGGGCAGCGCGATCAGCCCGGCGCCGTCGATCACATCGTGCCCCTCGGCGGTTGAGGAGGGCGCCCTGGCGCCCGTCTCGAAACCACCCGTGCGGAGCACACCTTCCTCGAGCAGCAGGTCGGTCGGCTCGCCCCCGAGCACCGAGACGCCCCGGATGAGATAGCTGGTCATGCGAGGTCCTCACTCGTCGTACTGATGGCGGGCTCGCTGCCGCCCAGCAGCAGGTAGAGCACGGCCATCCGCACGGCCACCCCGTTGGTGACCTGCTCCACGATCACCGAGCGGGCCGAGTCGGCGACGTCGGCGGTGATCTCCATGCCGCGCACCATCGGGCCGGGATGCATCACGATCGTATGGTCCTGGAGGGTCGCCATCCGGCGACCGTCGAGGCCGTAGCGGCGGGAGTACTCCCGGGCGGTCGGGAAGAACGCCGCATGCATCCGCTCGCGCTGCACCCGCAGCATCATCACCGCGTCGGCCTTCGGCAGCACCGAGTCGAGGTCGTACGACGTCTCCACCGGCCAGCTCTCGATGCCCACGGGCAGCAGCGTCGGTGGAGCCACCAGGGTGACCTCGGCGCCGAGCGTGTGCAGCAGGAGCGCGTTGGACCGAGCGACCCGCGAGTGCAGGACGTCACCGACGATCGCGATCCGTCTGCCGTCGAGCGCGCCGAGGTGACGGGTCATGGTGAACGCGTCGAGCAGGCCCTGGGTGGGGTGCTCGTGGGTGCCGTCACCGGCGTTGACCACCGATGCCTGCACCCAGCCGGAGTTGGCCAGCCGGTGCGGCGCCCCGCTGGCCGAATGGCGCACGACGACGGCGTCGCAGCCCATCGCCTCGAGGGTGAGCGCGGTGTCCTTGAGGGACTCGCCCTTGGACAGCGAGGAGCCCTTCGCCGAGAAGTTGATGACGTCGGCCGAGAGCCGCTTGGCGGCCGCCTCGAACGAGATCCGGGTGCGGGTGGAGTCCTCGAAGAACAGGTTGACGACCGTGCGCCCACGCAGCGCGGGCAGCTTCTTGATCGGCCGGTCGGCCAGCGACCGCATCTCCTCGGCGGTCCGCAGCACCAGCTCGGCGTCGTCGCGGGTCAGGTCGCCCGCCGACAGCAGGTGCTTGTTCACCGCACCGCTCCCTCGATCGTGACAGCGTCCTCCTCATCGACGCCGCTCAGGTGCACCCGGACCCGCTCGACCAGCGAGGTCGGCAGGTTCTTGCCGACGAAGTCGGCCCGGATCGGCAGCTCGCGGTGACCGCGGTCGATCAGCACCGCCAGGCGTACGGCGCGGGGCCGGCCGACGTC
>JBPCQY010000141.1:0-9508 GCA_050997635.1 Nocardioides sp. | reverse complement strand
GTGCTGGTCTGGGGGGCGTCGGGTGGGCTGGGCGGCTTCGCCACGCAGTACGTCCTCAACGGCGGCGCGACGCCGGTCTGCGTGGTCTCCAACGAGCAGAAGGCGCAGGTCTGCCGCTCGATGGGCGCCGAGCTGATCATCAACCGCTCGGCGGAGGACTTCCGCTTCTGGAAGGACGAGAACACCCAGGACCCCCGGGAGTGGAAGCGCCTCGGCGCCACGATCCGCGAGCTGACCGGCGGGGAGGACGTCGACATCGTCTTCGAGCACCCCGGCCGCGAGACCTTCGGCGCCTCGGTCTTCGCCGCGCGCAAGGGCGGCACCATCGTCACCTGTGCTTCCACGAGCGGCTACCTGCACCAGTACGACAACCGGTACCTCTGGATGAGCCTCAAGCGGATCATCGGCTCGCACTTCGCCAACTACCGCGAGTCGTGGGAGGCCAACCGGCTGATCGCCAAGGGCATGATCCACCCGACGCTCTCGCGCACCTACGGCCTCGACGAGGTCGGCCAGGCCGCGCTCGACGTCCACCACAACCTGCACCAGGGCAAGGTCGGCGTGCTGTGTCTGGCGCCCGAGGAGGGTCTCGGCGTACGCGACGAGGAGCTGCGCGCACAGCACCTCGACGCGATCAACGCCTTCCGGGGCGTCTGAGCCAGAAAGTTCCGCTCACCCGGATCTCGCTCCCGCGAGCCTGGTGGGCGTACCTTTCCCGATCGGGGAGAATGGGTCCGGACCAGACGCAGCGAGTGAGAGGGTGTTCGGACGATGAGCGACCAGGGGCTGTCCATCTTCGATGACGAGCCGGAGAACGACGAGGACCTCCAGACCGAGGACCTCCAGACGAAGGAGGCCGCGACCCGGGAGGGTGCCGACGCGGAGGCGACCCAGGTCATCGAGGTGCCCTCGTCGCGGGACCTCGAGCCCGAGCCCGAGGTGACCCAGGGTGAGGTGACCCAGGGCGAGGTGACCCAGGGTGAGGTGACCCAGCCCATCGCCCGTCAGGCTGCTCCCGAGCCCGCGAGTCCGACCCCGGCCAGCCCCGCGCCCGCCGTGGCCGCCGCCGCCGCCCCGATCGCCTCGCGCGTCACCCCCCCGAGCCGAGGCACGGCCATGTCGTCATCCGCCGCCCCGGCCTTCTCGCAGGTACGCCGCGGCGGTTACGACAAGGCCGCCGTCGACGCCCACGTGCGCCAACTGGCCGGCGAGAAGGCCGGGCTCGGCTCCAGCCTGCAGTCCTCCGAGCAGCGGGTCGCCGACCTGGGGGCCCAGCTCGAGAAGGCGCGCCAGGAGCTGTCCGAGAACGCCAACCCGTCCTACGCCGGCCTCGGCGGCCGCGCCAGCGCCATGCTGCGCCTGGCCGAGGAGGAGGCCGCCGACGTACGCGCGATGGCGGCGCGGGACGCCGAGGAGATCCGGCAGCAGGCCGCCCGCGACGCCCGCGCGATCCGCGCCGAGGCCGAGCGCGAGGGCGAGGACATGCGCCTGGTGCAGATGAAGGAGCTCGACGAGACCCGGGGCCGGATGCTGGCCGACGCCGAGCAGGAGCGCAGCCTCGCCCAGGGCGAGGCCTCCGACACGCTGGCCGGCGCGGAGCGCGAGGCCAGCCAGCTGCGGCTCGGCGCCCAGCAGGAGGCCAATGACCTGCGCACCACGGCCAAGCGTGAGGCCGAGCAGGCCAAGGCCGGTGCCGACCGGGAGGTCCAGGAGGCGCGTCGTACTCTCGCGGTCGAGAAGGAGCGCCTGACCCGCGAGGCCGCCGAGCACCACGCGTCGGCCACGGGTGAGACCCAGCGGCTCGTGACCGAGGCGGAGGAGCGGTCGCAGGCCGCCGAGCTGCGCGCCCGCGAGGCGACCAAGCAGGCGACCGCGCACCGGCAGCAGGCCCAGTCGGAGTCCGAGGGCCTGCTCAACCGGGCCCGCCGGGAGGCCGAGCAGATCGTCGCCAGCGCCCGCAGCCAGGCCGAGTCGGTCTCGTCCGCGGGCCATGCCGAGTCCGAACGGCAGCTCGCCGCGATCAAGGCCGAGACCGAGCGGGTGGCCAAGCGCCGCGACGCGATCTCCGCCCAGCTCGGCTCGCTGCGTGATCTGATGGCTGGCTTCGGCGACGACGAATGACCGACGGGGAGGACTTGGAGGAACGGGTCGTCCAGGAGGCCGACCGGGCCGAGCAGCAGGCCGACCGTGCGGAGGATGCGGCCGAGCGGGCCGAGGATGCCGTCGAGGAGGTTCAGCAGGTCGTCGAGGAGATCCCCGACGACGAGACCTACCTGCACGGCGCCGAGTCCTCCCCCGACGACCTCGGTTCGCCGAGCCGCCCGTTCAACAAGCGCTCGCCGTTCCTGTGGGGCTTCCTGGCGACCTGGGGAGGCCTGCTCGCCTGGTTCCTGGGCCGCTCGCTGCTGCAGATCGGCTCGGTGCTGATCCTGGTCGTGGTCGCGATGTTCCTCGCGGTCGGGCTCAACCCGGTGGTCGAGCTCTTCATGCGCCGCGGCGTACGACGCTCGTGGTCGGTGGCGCTGGTCATCATCGGCGTCCTGATCGTGCTGACCTTGTTCGTCGTGGCGATCGCGCCGGTGGTGACCGACCAGATCAACAACATCAGCGACAGCCTGCCCCAGTGGTTCAGGCAGCTGCAGCGCAACGGCACGGTGCGCGACCTCGACCAGAAGTACGACCTGACGCACAAGCTGCAGGACTACATCCAGAGCGGCGGCCTCGCACAGAAGGCGTTCGGCGGCGTGCTGGGTTTCGGCCTCGCCGTGCTCGGGTTCCTCGCGAACACGTTCGTCGTGCTGGTGCTGACCCTCTACTTCCTCGCCTCCCTGCCGTCGATCAAGGGCGCCGCCTACTCCCTCGCCCCGGCCTCGCGCCGCGAGCGCGTCTCGCTGCTCGGTGACCGGGTGTTGCGCAACATCGGCGGCTACGTCTCGGGTGCCTTCGTGGTCGCCCTGTGCGCCGGCGTCACGACCCTGGTGTTCCTGTTCGTCGTCGGTCTGAGCAAGTACGCCGTGGCGCTGGCCCTCATCGTCGCCCTGCTCGACGTCATCCCGATGATCGGCGCCACCATCGGCGCGGTGATCGTCTGCGCGATCGCCTTCGCCACCGACCCGACCATCGGATTCATCTGCGTGGTCTTCTACATCGCCTACCAGCAGCTCGAGAACTACCTGATCTATCCGAAGGTGATGTCGCGCTCCGTCGAGATTCCCGGCGCTCTCACCGTCATCGCGGCCCTGGTGGGCGCGAGCCTGCTCGGCGTCGTCGGTGCGCTGCTCGCCATCCCCACGGCCGCCTCGATCATGCTGCTGGTCAAGGAGGTCTATCTGCCGCGGCAGGAGACGCGCTAGACGGTAGGTGGAGGCGCAGGCCGCTCGCCGATCCTGACCACCACCACGCCGGCCAGCACCAGTGCGCCGCCGGCGAACTGGATCGCGTGCGGCAGTTCGCCCAGCAGCAGCCAGGCGAAGACCAACGCGGCCAGGACCTCGAACAACGCGACGAACGACGCGAGCCGGGAGCCGAGGCGGCGGATCGCCGCGATGCCGGTGACGAAGGCGAGGGCAGCCGTGACGACGCCGAGGCCGAGCACCGGCAGCCACCAGGGCACCGAGGCGCCGTCGTACGTCGGGGGGTGGGTCGCGAAGGTCATCGGGACTGCGTGCACGACGCCGGCCAGCGCCAGGACGACCGTGCCGATGACCAGACCGGAGCCGGCCAGGGCGAGCGGCGGCAGGGCGTCGTCCTCACGAGCGGAGAGCACGAAGTAGACGGCGGCACCGGCGGTCGCGCCGAACGCCCAGGCAACGCCGGGGCCGGACAGTGACGTGCCGGCGAGCAGGTCGAGCACGAGCACCAGGCCGACGCCGGCGATCAGCGCCCCAGTCACCGTGAGCCGACGCGGGCGCTCGCCGTGACGCACCCACAGCCAGGCGATCACCGGGACCGGCGCGGTGTACTCGATGAGCAGCGCCACCCCGACGGGCATCCGTGCGGCGGCGTTGAAGTAGGCCAGCTGACAGCCGGCGACGACCACCACGCCGTACGCCAGCACCATCGGCAGGTTGCGCCCCAGCAGCGCCCAGCGACCGCGCAGTGACCGCATGGTCGGTACGGCGAGCACCACCGACGCGACCGCGACGCGCACGAGCACCGCGGACCCCGGCGTCCACCCGGCGGCGACCATCCCCTTGGCGAGGCTGCCCGAGAGCCCGAATGACGCCGCCGACAGCACCGCGAGCGTCAGACCGGCCCGCTGCCGGGTCCCCAGGTCGAGCACCCGTCCCGTGGTGCCGTCATGGGTCATTGTGCTCATGAGACATGACATTAGGCCGACGTCAGGTAATCTGTCAACGTGATCTTCGCTCATGACACCCAGACGGCCCTGCTGTCCGCGGTCGCCCTGGTCAACACCGCCGTGGAGCCCGACACCCTCACGTCGGTGGCCGAGCTCGACGCGTTCTACGAGACCTGGGCCTACTCCGGCACGCACACCCGTGACCGGGCGGAGCTGGCCCAGGTGCGGGAGATCCGTGCCGACCTGCGCGGCCTGCTCAGGAGCGCGCGCGACGACGCGGCCGCGCTGGTCAACGACGTCCTCGCCGAGGCGCGAGCCCTCCCCCAGCTGATGCGCCACGGCGACCTCGACTGGCACATCCACGCGGTGCCGTCCACGGCCTCTCTCGCCACCCAGATCATGGTCGAGACCGCGATGGCGATGGTCGACGTGATCCGCTCCGACGAGCTCAGCCGGCTCGATGTGTGCGCCGACGCCGCATGTGAGGGCGTCGTGCTCGACCTGTCGCGCAACCGCTCCCGCCGCTTCTGCAGTACGACGTGCGGCAATCGCGCCGCCGTCGCGGCGTACCGCGCCCGCCAGCGCGACTGACCGCGCTCACTGGGTGTGTCTCCATTGGCTGTGGCTGCTGCCATCGACTCGGCGGCATGTCCGGACGGTCAGCTACAGATGAACGGTGCCCGAGTTCGGTTCGTACGATGGAACGTCACCTGGCCGACCGATGACGTAAAGATGGCTACGCCCGGATCTGGGAACGCAAGTTGGCCGGACTGAACTGGGTTACCCCAACCCTGCGGCGAGTTTCCATGGCCGTCAGAGAGAGGGGCGGTGTGCCAGAACACGCCCCTGATCCGCGCCCACTCGATTCCGCAGTGCGTGTACAGACTGAAGGGCGTCTCACTCGCCGCCCCAGTTGGCGTGGCCCCGCCTCGCGCTCGGGCATCCCCGGCCGACCCGGCGCAAGCAGAGGTCAGCAAGAGGGAAAGCGCGAGTGGGACAAGCCACCGAACGCGAGACCTCATGACTTCTTGGACGCTACTGCGTCGTCGGAGGTTCCGCAGGCGGCAGTTGCCTCAAGAGCCGCATGAGTGCCATCCGCACATCGGCTTGACAGGGCGTCGAACTTGCCTAGTTCGCTCACCCAAAACGGGACATATCCCGTCAGTCCACGAATCGCCGGAGCACCTCGAGGAACGTCGCCGGCTGCTCGGAGTGCACCCAGTGGCCGGCGCCCTTGATCGTCACCCTCCGGTGGTGGGGGAACCACCGCTGCATGGCGGGGGCGTACTCGTCGCGCACGTAGTCGGAGTCGGCGCCGCCGATCCACAGCACCGGACCGTCGTACGGCGCGGAGCCGGCCAGCCGGTCCTCGGGCCAGTCCCCCAGCTCGGCCAGCCTGTCGCCGAGCACGGACAGATTCATCTGCCAGCGCCACGAGTCGCCGTCGCGGCGCAGGTTCTGCAGCAGGAAGCCGCGGATCGTGGCGTCCGGCACGGCCTCGGACATCGCCGCGTCCGCGTCGGCGCGCGTGCGCAGCGCGGTGAGGTCGAGCCCGCGCATCGCCTCGACGTACCGGGAGAACTCGCGCAGGTGCTGGTAGGCGACCGGGGAGGTGTCGACGACCACCAGCCGCGCGACCAGTGCGGGGTGACGCAGGGCCAGGATCATCGCCGCCTTGCCGCCCATCGAGTGGCCTACAAGGGTCACCGGGTCGTCCGCGGTCAGCAGGCCCGCGACCTCGTCGGCCATCGCGAGGTAGTCGAAGTCGTCGGTCCACGGCGAGCGGCCGTGATGGGGCAGGTCGACGAGCAGGACCCGGTGGTCGGCGCCCAGCTCCTTGCCGATCTGGGTCCAGTTGCGGCCCTGGCCGAACAGCCCGTGGCAGAACACGATCGGCGACCCGTGCTCACCCAGCGCGGTCGTGTGGAGGGTCACCGCGCCAGTCTGTCAGTGCAGCGTGTCAGCCCCGGATAAACCTAGAAGTCGAAGCCGTCGAAGACGTCGCCGATGCCGTCGCCGATGCCGTCGAACGCGTCGCCGAGGCCGTCACCGAGGCCGCCGGCGAGCGCGCCGAGACCCCCGCCCATCCCTTCGAACATGAAGCCCATGAACATCCAGTCGAGCATGCCGAAGCTGCCGAAGTACCCGTTGGCGTAGGGCTGGTAGGCGCGGCCGCCCTGCCAGTAGGGCACCCGGCGAGAGCCCACCATCACCTGACGGATGTCGGGCTCGGCGCCGGCCTCGACCCGCTCGGCGTCGAGCGCACAGGCGGGTACGTCGCGCTGGGCGCCGCCGTCGGGGGCCCACGGCACGTCGGCCACCGACAACCCGTGCCGCGGGTCGAAGAAGCAAGGCGGCCGGCGGGTCGGCAGCGGATCGCCGGCGACCCGGGCGCGTACACAGGCCATCGCGTAGCGGCCGTCCTGGAGGATCTCGGTCACGTGCTTCACGTCGTCGGGCTTCGCCAGCGCGTCGCCGGCCTCCTTGGCCGCTTCGTAGGAGTCGAGGGCGCGCTGGTAGTCGGCTCGGGCCCCGTCGTCCAGCGGGCGCCCGGCGAGGTCGAGGTCGAGGTCCTGGAGCTCGACGCCGAGGGCGGTGATGTCCTCGAAGGCCAGCTTCTTCACCGGCGCGAGCTCGGCCGCCGCGCGTTGGACCGCGGCCGACTTGTTGCGCTTGCGCGCCACGAGGCTGAGCGCCACGAGGGCAACGACCACGACCAGCAGCACCCATCCCATGGGCCCAGCCTACGGTCCCTCGACAACGCCGCCGGCCCGCGCCAGCTGGTCAGCCATCTCCGCGAAGACGACGCGCAGCTCCGGGGGCTCGACCACCTCCATCTCGAAGCCGAGCCAGCCCAGGTGCCACGCGAGCGAGTCCAGCCGGTCGGCTCCGGCGGTGAGCATCGTCGTGTCGGCGTCGATCGCCTCCACGGCTGCCGACTGCGGCGTGACCCGCTCGGCGACCTCGGCGAGCGGCGCATGCACCCGGACCCGTGCCACGTGGGCGTACGGCGCGCTGGTCACCGCCCCCTGCACGTACGCCGCCGGGTCGGGGTGGTCGCGCATGGTGAAGCGCCAGGTCGTGGGCTCGAGCTCGCGGATCCGGTCGAGCCGGAAGGTGCGCCAGTCGTCGCGGTCGAGGTCGTAGGCGAACAGGTACCACCGGCGGCCGGTCGCGACGAGCCGCACCGGCTCGACCGTGCGTTCGGACGGCGCGCCGCCGCGGGCGTCGTACCCGAAGCGGACGCGCACGGTGTCGCGCACCGCCCGCGCGAGCGCCAGCAGCACCTCGCCGTCGACCTCGGCGGCTCCCCCGGCCAGGATCGCCGTGGCGTCCTGGATCGCCCTGACCTCCCCGCGCAGCCGGGGCGGCATCACCTGGTCGAGCTTGGCCAGCGTGCGCAGGGCGGCCTCGCTCGCGCCCGCGACGGTGCCGCCGGCGGCCAGCCGCAGCGACACGGCCACCGCGACCGCCTCCTCGTCGTCGAGCAGGAGCGGAGGCAGGGCCCGACCCGCGCCCAGCTGGTAGCCACCACCGGCGCCCTGCGTCGCGTTCACGGGATACCCCAGCGACCGCAGCCGCTCGACGTCGCGACGGATGCTGCGGGTGGTCACCCCCAGTCGCCCGGCAAGCTCGGGCCCGGTCCACACCGGGCGCGACTGGAGCAGGCTGAGCAGGTTGAGCACCCGCTGGGTGGTGGCGTCGGCCATCTGGTCAGTCTGGCACGACTAGCGGACAGGAACTGTCCTGTTTCTGCGGCACCATGGGCCCATGACCGACACCATCGACTGGAACCAGACCCTCAGCGAGCAGCTGGACTTCCACTGGACCCACCAGCTGCGCCCACGGCTGGACGGCCTCACCGACGAGGAGTACCTCTGGGAGCCCGTGGCCGGCGCCTGGAACGTCCGGTCCCGCGCCGACGCCACCACGAGCCACGCCGCCGGCGGCGGTGACCTGGTGCTGGACTATGCCGTCCCCGAGCCGGAGCCGACCCCGGTGCCAACGATCGCGTGGCGGCTCGCCCACGTGATCATCGCCTGTCTGGGACGGCGCAACGCCGCCCACTTCGGCGGCCCGCCCGCCGAGTACGACAGCTGGGAGTACGCCGGCACGGCCGACGCCGCCCTCGCCCAGCTCGACGAGCAGTACGCCCGTTGGCATGCGGGTGTCACGGCGCTCGGCGAGGAGGGGCTCGTGCGCCCCGTCGGGCCCGCCGAGGGTCCGTGGGCCGACGCGTCGTACGCCGTCCTGGTGCTGCACATCAACCGCGAGCTGATCCATCACGGAGCCGAGATCGCCCTGCTCCGCGACCTGTACGCCCACCGCTGACCCCACCGAAGACCCGAGGAGCCATCATGCCGTTCCACGCCCCGCCCGCCTCCGACGTCCGCCGTCCCCGTGCCCGAGGCGCCGTGGCTCAAGCCTTGGCGGCCATGACAGGCTGGGCTGGTGGACACCCGTATCGAGGTCAGCCGTCCCTTCGCCAGCAGCGCTGCGGACATCTTCGCGGTGCTGTGCGACCCGCAGGGGCACGTGGCCATCGACGCCACCGGCATGCTCCAGTCGGCCGACGGTGACTCGGTGTGGGCGGTCGGCGACACGTTCGTGGTGCACATGGACCGCGAGGCCCTCGGCGACGTCGACCTCGGTCGGTACGACGTGACCGTCACCATCACGGCCTACGAGCCGGACCGCGAGATCGCGTGGACGATCCTCGGGCGGCTCCGGCCCCAGATCGGCCACGTCTACGGCTACCGGCTCGAACCGGCCGACGACGACGAGACGCTGGTCACGTCGTACTACGACTGGTCCGACATCCACGAGCACTGGCGCGAGGCCGACATCTTCCCGGTGATCTCCGAGGCGAGCCTCAAGGCGACCCTCGGCATCCTGGAGCGCACGGTGACGCGAGGCTACCCGCGCGGCTGAGCAGTCTGCAGCGGCTCAACTGGCCGCGAAGGCGCCTTTATCCGTGCGGTGCACGAGCCCGTCGCCGGCCGCGAGGGCGAGCGCCCGGTCGAAGCGGGTCTGCTCCCAGTAGTCGGCGCCGACGATCCGGCGTAGTTCGTCGACCTCTTGGGGGCCGTTGACCTCCAGGGCTCGCACGATCTGGCCCATCTCGTGGAACACCTGGCGGTCTCGCGGACCCTCGGTGCTCGCCTTGGGTGGTGGCATCGGCATGGCGGTCTCCTTTCAGGCGGGTTG
>JBPCQY010000133.1:0-4556 GCA_050997635.1 Nocardioides sp. | reverse complement strand
GCCGAAGGGGGAGGGTGGGTTTGGTGTGGGTGTGGCCCCCGGGGGCGCTTCTGGTTTCGCCCCCGCCCCCGGACGGTACGTCGACCGCGACCACCGGAGCGCCCGCCACCGACCGCAGCGCGGCGAGCGCGTTCTCGCGCAGCCCGGGTCGCCCACCGATCCCCGCGATCGCGTCGACGACGACGTCCGGCCCCGCCGACGGCCGCGTGGCGACTCGACCGCCGGCCGACAGGAGCGCGGCCAGCGCCGACTCGTGGGTGCGCGACCCGAGCAGCACGGCCTCGACGCTTGCGCCGCGCCGGGCCAGCATGGCTCCGGCGTACAACGCGTCGCCGCCGTTGTCGCCCGAGCCGACCAGCAGCACCACCCGTCGCCCGTAGGCCCCGCCCAACAGATCCACGATCGCAGCCGCGAGCCCGGCCGCCGCCCGCCGCATCAACGCGCCCTCGGGCAGGCGAGCCATCAGGTCGGCCTCGGCCGCCCTGACCTGCTCGACGGTGTGGGCCTCACGCATGGTTCTCAGGGTACGGCGATCGCGAGCGCGCCCAGGGCCACGTCAGCACCGCCCACCCCGCCGCCAGCAGCCCCAGCGACACCACCAGGTAGACCGGCCACGGCCCCAGCGGGTCGAACAGCGACGCGGTCGCCGGCTTGTGCACGAGGTAGCCGTAGTTGACGCCGAGCGCCCGGTCGAACGCGTACGCCGCGAGCGCCCAGACCGTCGTGACGACCAGGGTCAGGCGGTAGGTGCGCCAGGTCGGCCCGGCGCCGAGCCCGAGGGTGAGGTAGAGCGCGGCCCAGACCACCAGCAGGTGCATCGCCCAGAAGCCGAAGAACGCCGGGGCGGGGAAGCCCTCGCGCAGCGCCGGCGTCAGCACCCCCTGGATCGTCAGCGTCAGCCCCCAGAAGTAGGTGAGCGAGACCGGCACCGGGTCGCGCGTCCACAGGGCCCACGCGGCCGCGACCCAGGCGAGGTCACACAGGTTGACCGGCAGCGACGAGCCCACGTCGTAGTGCCCCGGCAGGAGCTGCCACACCTGGTTCGGCACCGTCACCGCCACGACCAGCACCGCGAAGCCGCGCCGGAACGCCACGCTCCGAGTCGTACGCCGCTGCCGCTGGGCCCGGCCGACCAGCACCAGCGCGACCGCGCCGGCGGCGAAGATCGCGAGCACGACGAGGTGCTGACCGCCGTACGCGTGGAAGCGGGCGGCGGCCGGGAGCATCAGCTCTCCAAGATCACGACCGCCGAGGCGATGCCGGCGTCGTGGGAGAGCGAGAGGTGTACCGAGGCGACGCCCAGCGAGTCGGCGCGGGCGAGCACGGTGCCGCGCAGCTCGAGCCAGGGCCGGCCGGAGTCCTCACTGAAGACCTCGGCGTCGTGCCAGGCCAGGTCGCCGGGGGCCCCCAGCGCCTTGGCCAGCGCCTCCTTGGCCGCGAACCGGGCGGCCAGGGATGCCGGCGGCCTGGTGGCCTCGGCCGGAGTGAAGAGCCGCTCGCGCAGCCCCGGCGTACGCCGCAGCGAGTCGCCGAAGCGCTCGAGGTCGACGACGTCGATCCCGACTCCGATGATCACGTCCGGGGCCTCCGCGGACAGGCAATCGGAGCGCGTTCCCGTGGGGTGTTCATTCCACCGTGACGGACTTGGCCAGGTTGCGCGGCTGGTCGACGTCGTGGCCGAGCTGAGTCGCCAGCTCGCAGGCGAACAGCTGCAGCGGCACGACCGCCGGCACCGGCTGCAGCAGCGTCGGCACCTTGGGCAGCCGGATCAGCCAGTCGGCGTACTCGGTGACGGACTCGTCGCCGGCCTCGGCCAGCACGATGGTGCGGGCGCCGCGGGCGCGGATCTCCTGGATCGCGCTGAGCATCTTGTCGTGGAGCTGGTCGCGCCCGCGGGGGGGTACGACGCAGAACACCGGCAGCCCCGGCTCGATCAGCGCGATCGGACCGTGCTTGAGCTCGCCGGCGGCGAACCCCTCGGCGTGGATGTAGGCGAGCTCCTTGAGCTTGAGCGCGCCCTCGAGCGCGATCGGGAAGCCGGCGTGCCGGCCCAGGAACAGCACGGACTTGGAGTCCTTGAGCTCGCGCACCAGCCCGTAGAGCTCGTCGGCGTCGTCGAGCATCGCCTGCACGTGCTCGGGCATCCGGGTCAGCTCGTCGACCACGGCGGTGATCTCGTCGCCGTACACCGTGTCGCGCACCTGGGCGAGGTAGAGCCCCAGGAGGTACGACGCGATGATCTGGGTGACGAAGCCCTTGGTCGACGCGACCCCGATCTCGGGACCGGCGTGGGTGTAGATCACGGCGTCGGACTCGCGCGGCATCGTCGAGCCGTTGGTGTTGCAGATCGAGAGCACCTTCGACTTCTGCTGGCGTGCGTGCCGGATCGCCATCAGCGTGTCGGCGGTCTCGCCCGACTGGCTGATCGCGACGACCAGGGTCGAGCGGGTCAGGATCGGGTCTCGGTAACGGAACTCGTGGGACAGCTCGACCTCGCACGGGATGCGGGTCCAGTGCTCGATGGCGTACTTCGCGACCAGGCCGGCGTAGAACGACGTACCGCAGGCGATGATGATGATCTTGTCGATCTCGCGCAGCTCGTCGTCCGAGATGCGCATCTCGTCGAGTTGCAGACGCCCGTCGACGTCGTGCCGGCCGAGCATCGCGTCGCCGATGGCCCGCGGCTGCTCGAAGATCTCCTTGCGCATGAACCAGTCGAAGCCGTCCTTCTCGGCCGCCGAGAGGTCCCAGTCCACGTGGTACTGCGTGCCCTCGGCCGGGTTGCCGTCGAAGTCGGTGACGTCGACGCCCTCGCGGGTGATGGTGACGACCTGGTCCTGACCGAGCTCGAGCGCCTCGCGGGTGTGCTCGATGAAGGCGGCCACGTCGGAGCCGATGAAGTTCTCGCCGTCGCCGAGCCCGACCACCAGCGGCGAGTTGCGGCGCGCGGCGACCACGCGGGAGGGGTCGTGGGCGTCGACGGCGACGAGCGTGAAGGCGCCCTCGAGCCGCTGGCAGACCCGCTGCATCGCCTGGGTCAGGTCGGCCCCGGCGAGCACCTCGCGCTCGAGCAGGTGGGCGGCCACCTCGGTGTCCGTCTCGCTGACCAGCTCCACGCCGGCCTCGACGAGCTCGGCGCGGAGGGAGACGAAGTTCTCCAGGATCCCGTTGTGTACGACGGCCACCCGGCGCTGCGACCCCAGGTGCGGGTGGGCGTTGGTGTCGTTGGGGGCGCCGTGGGTGGCCCAGCGGGTGTGCCCGATGCCGGTCGTGGTTGCCGGGAGCGGCGTCTCCGCGATCGCCTTCTCGAGGTTGGCCAACTTGCCGGCGCGCTTGTCCGAGGCGATCGTGTCGCCGGCGACCAGGGCGATGCCGGCCGAGTCGTAGCCGCGGTACTCCAGGCGCCGTAGCCCCTCGAGCACGACGTCCTGCGCCTGCTTCTGACCGACGTAGCCCACGATGCCGCACATGGGCCGAACTCTACCGGCGCCGACGTCCCGGCCCGCGCCCGCACGCCGTACCCTCCTCGGCATGCGCGACTCCGTGACGGTGCCGATGACGACGACCGCCGAGGCGGCCTGGGACCTGGTCACCGACGTGACCCGGATCGGTGAGTTCAGCCCGGAGACCTTCGAGGCCCGCTGGACCCGTGGCTCGACCGGGCCGGAGGTGGGCGCCTACTTCAAGGGACACGTACGCCGCAACGGCATCGGCCCGGTCTACTGGAGCCTGTGCCGCGTCGACGCGTGCGAGCCCGGCCGGCACTTCGAGTTCACCGTCGTGGTCAAGGACGCCGACGTGAACACCTGGGGCTACCGGATCGAGCCGGCCGACGGCGGCGTCGCCGTCACGGAGTACTTCCGGCTCGCCGGGACGCCCCTCAACCGGGCCTACTGGGCGCTGCTCGGCTGGACTCGCGGTCGCACCAACCGCAACGGCATGCGCACCACGCTGGAGCGGATGAAGGCCGTGCTCGAGGGCGGCGCGCCCGGCGCTGCCTGACCTGCTGCAACAATGCCGCGCATGTCTGCGAACGAGGCCGAGGACGGGAGCCACGGTCGCGAGCAGTCGCCGTACGTCGAGCTCGACCGGGACGCCTGGGCGGCGCTCGCCCGCGAGACCGCCAGCCCGCTGCAGCCCGACGAGATCGCGCGACTCCGTGGCCTCGGCGATGCGCTCGACCTCGAGGAGGTCGAGCACGTCTACCTGCCGCTCTCGCGACTGCTCAGCCTGTACGTCGAGCAGGCCGGCCGGCTGCACCGCCGGCAGGAGGACTTCCTGCACCAGCCGCAGCCGGTGCGCACCCCGTTCGTGATCGGGCTGGCGGGCTCGGTGGCGGTGGGCAAGTCGACGACGGCGCGCGTGCTCCAGCAGATGCTGGCCCACTGGCCCGAGCACCCCAACGTCGCGCTCGTCACCACCGACGGGTTTCTGTTCCCCAACGCCGAGCTCGAGCGCCGCGGACTGCTGCAGCGCAAGGGTTTCCCGGACTCCTACGACCGCAAGGCCCTGCTGCGCTTCGTGATCGACATCAAGTCCGGCCGTGACGAGGTCGA
>JBPCQY010000096.1:0-8361 GCA_050997635.1 Nocardioides sp. | reverse complement strand
CCAGGTCGTGGTGGTGAAGTACGGCGGCAACGCGATGACCGACGACACCCTCAAGCGTGCCTTCGCCGAGGACATCGCCTTCCTCCGGTTCGCCGGCTTCAAGCCCGTCGTCGTGCACGGCGGCGGACCCCAGATCTCCGCCATGCTCGACCGGCTCGGCATCGAGTCCGTGTTCCGCGGCGGACTGCGCGTGACCACTCCCGAGGCCATGGTGGTCGTCCGGATGGTGCTGGTCGGACAGGTGCAGCGTGAGCTGGTCGGGCTCATCAACGAGCACGGGCCACTGGCCGTCGGACTGTCGGGTGAGGACGCCGGCCTGTTCACCGCCAAGCCCACCAACACCGTCGTGGACGGCGAGGAGGTCGACCTCGGCCTGGCCGGCGAGGTGGCGCGGGTACGCCCGGAGGCGGTGCTCGACCTGGTCGATGCCGGTCGGATCCCGGTCATCTCCAGCGTCGCGCCCGACGTCCACGGCCTGGTGCACAACGTCAACGCCGACACCGCCGCGGCTGCGCTGGCGGTCGCGCTCAAGGCGCAGAAGCTGCTCGTGCTCACCGACGTCGAGGGCCTCTACCGCGACTGGCCGGACAGCGACGACGTGATCGGCGAGATCAGCCCGGAGGCGCTGGCCGAGATCATGCCGAGCCTGGCCGCCGGCATGGTGCCCAAGATGGGCGCCTGCCTCCAAGCGGTGCAGGGTGGGCTGCCTCGGGCCAGTGTGGTCGACGGCCGCGAACCGCACGCCGTCCTGCTCGAGCTGTTCACCGACGAGGGCGTCGGCACCCAGGTGCTGCCCGGCGTCGCCACCAAGACCCGGAAGGCCAAGGCGAGATGACCACCAGCCAGGACCGCTACGCGAAGGCGTTGATGAACACCTTCGGGCCCCCCAAGCTGGTGCTGACCCGAGGCTCGGGCGCCCACGTGTGGGACGAGGACGGCACGGAGTACGTCGACTTCCTCGGTGGCATCGCCGTCAACGCGCTGGGGCACGCCCATCCCGCCCTCGTCGCGGCCGTCTCCGACCAGCTCGGCACCCTGGGACACATCTCGAACTTCTTCGCCAGCGCCCCGCAGCTCGAGCTCGCCGAGCGTCTGGGCGACCTCACTCGGCGCTGGTCGAGCCGAGTCGAGGCCGCCGTCAAGGTGTTCTTCGCGAACTCCGGCGCCGAGGCCAACGAGGCGGCCCTCAAGCTGACCCGCCGGACGGGTCGGACGCACCTCGTCGCGGCGGAAGGCTCGTTCCACGGCCGCACCATGGGAGCATTGGCACTCACCTCCAAACCTGCCTATCGGGACCCCTTCGCTCCGCTGCCCGGCGACGTGAGCTTCGTGCCGTACGGCGATGTCGATGCACTCAGCCTTGCAGTCACCGCCGACACCGCTGCGGTCGTCCTCGAGCCGATCCAGGGCGAGGCCGGGGTCGTCGAGCCGCCCGACGGCTACCTGGAGGCGGCCCGGCGGATCACCCGCGAGCACGGCGCGCTGCTCTGGCTCGACGAGGTGCAGACCGGCATCGGCCGCACCGGCGCCTGGCTGGCCCACGATTCCGCGGTGGCGCCCGACGTGATCACCCTGGCCAAGGGCCTCGGTGGTGGCATCCCGATCGGTGCCTGCCTCGGCATCGGCGGCGCCGGTGACCTCCTGCAGCCCGGCAGTCACGGCACCACCTTCGGCGGCAACCCGGTCGCCTGCGCCGCCGGCCTCGCCGTCCTCGACACGATCGAGAAGGAGGGTCTGCTCGAGCGCGCACTCCTCCTCGGGGATCGACTCCGCACCGGCCTGGCCGAGGACGCTCGCGTCACGCAGTCCCGCGGCCGCGGCCTGCTCATCGGCCTCGAGGTCGCGGCCGAGTCCGCCAAGGTCGTCGCCGCCGCCCAGGCCCACGGGTTCATCCTCAACGCGCCCACGCCGACCTCGATCCGGCTCGCCCCGCCGCTGGTGCTCACCGACGAGGACGCCGAGGCGCTGATCGCGGCGTGGCCTCGAATCCTCGACGAGGCGACCCGAGACGAGGCAACCCCGTGAGGCACTTCCTCCGTGACGACGACCTCACGCCGGCCGAGCAGGCCGAGGTGCTGGCGCTGGCGGCCGAGCTCAAGCGGGCGCCGTACGACGCGCGGCCGCTGGCCGGTCCGCAGTCCGTCGCGATGATCTTCGACAAGCCGACCTTGCGCACGCAGGTCTCGTTCTCTGCCGGTATCGCCGAGCTCGGCGGCCACCCGATGCTCGTGGAGGGACGGCTGGCCGGCATCGGCGTCCGCGAGTCCGTCGAGGACGTCGCACGGGTTCTCGGTCGCCAGGTCTCCGCCGTGGTCTGGCGGACCTTCTTCCAGCACGACCTCGAGACGATGGGCGCCCACGCCGGTGTCCCCGTCGTCAACGCCCTGACCGACGACTTCCACCCCTGCCAGGTGCTCGCAGACCTGATGACCGTCCGCGAGCACAAGAGCGACCTGGCCGGGCTGACCGTGGCGTTCCTCGGCGACGGCGCCTGCAACATAGGCAACTCGTGGCTGCTCGGCGGCGCCACGGCCGGCATGCACGTGCGGGTCTCGGCACCCGCGGGCTACCTGCCTCGGGACGAGATGTTCGACCGGGCCACCGAGATCGGTCGGGCGACAGGCGGCTTCGCGAGCGCCGTACCCGATCCGCGCGAGGCCGTGGCCGGCGCCGACGTCGTCGTCACCGACACCTGGATCTCGATGGGCAGGGAGAGCGAGGCGGCCGCGCGCGAGCAGCTGCTCGCCGGCCATGCGCTGACCCAGGACCTGATGGCCCTGGCCAAGCCGGACGCGATCGCGATGCACTGCCTGCCGGCGTACCGCGGCCAGGAGATCGCGGCCGCGGTGCTCGAGGGGCCGCAGAGCGTGGTCTGGGACGAGGCGGAGAACCGCCGGCACGCCCAGAAGGCGATCCTCGCCTGGTTGCTGGAGGCCGCGCGATGACCGACGCCCCGCTGCGACCGGCCACCAAGAACGCCCGGCACCGACTGATCGTCGAGCTCCTCGGTGCCCACGAGGTGCGCTCCCAGCCCGAGCTCTCCGACCTGCTCGCCGTTCTCGGCCTGCACGTCACCCAGGCCACGCTCTCGCGCGACCTGGTCGAGCTCGACGCGGTCAAGGTGCGCGCCCACTCGGGAGCCCTCGTGTACGCCGTGCCCGCTGAGGGCGGCGACCGCAGACCGTCGGCGCCGGGGGAGTCCGGCGCTGCCGAACACCGCCTGGCCCGCCTGTGTTCTGAGCTCCTCGTGAGCGCCGAGGCCAGCGCCAACCTGGTCGTCCTGCGGACGCCGCCCGGCGCCGCGCAGTTCCTCGCCTCCGCCCTCGACAGGGCCGAGTACGCCGACGTCCTCGGCACCATCGCCGGCGACGACACCGTCCTGCTGATCGGGCGCGACCCTACCGGCGGCGACACCCTCGCCCGCCGCTTCACCGCCCTCGCCTCCCAGTCCACGAAGGAGCCCCACCCGTGAATCACCCCACGACGTTCTTCGCCTCCCCCGCTCCGCTCCTCCGTCGTAGAACGCCGCGGGGACCCCGATGAGCAAGGTCCTCACCCGACTGCCCGTCGGCGAACGCGTCGGCATCGCGTTCTCCGGTGGCCTCGACACCTCCGTCGCCGTGGCCTGGATGCGCGAGCGGGGCGCCGTGCCGTGCACCTACACCGCCGACCTCGGGCAGTACGACGAGCCCGACATCGCCGGCGTACCCGACCGCGCCCTGGAGTACGGCGCCGAGCTAGCCCGCGCGGTCGACTGCACCACCCCGCTGGTCGAGGAGGGCCTCGCGGCGCTGGCCTGCGGCGCCTTCCACGTCCGCTCCGCCGGTCGCGCCTACTTCAACACCACGCCACTCGGGCGTGCGGTCACCGGCACCATGCTCGTGCGCGCCATGCACGCCGACGCCGTCGACATCTGGGGCGACGGCTCGACGTTCAAGGGCAACGACATCGAGCGGTTCTACCGCTACGGGCTGCTCGCCAACCCCTCCTTGAGCATCTACAAGCCGTGGCTCGACGCCGACTTCGTCACCGAGCTGGGCGGACGCCACGAGATGAGCCAGTGGCTCACCCAGCACGGGCTGCCCTACCGCGACAGCGCGGAGCGGGCCTACTCCACCGACGCCAACATCTGGGGCGCCACCCACGAGGCCAAGTCCCTAGAGCACCTCGACGTCTCGCTCGAGACCGTCGACCCGATCATGGGCGTGAAGTTCTGGGACCCCGCCGTCGAGATCGAGCCCGAGGACGTCACCGTGCGCTTCGACCGTGGTCGCCCGGTCGCCGTCAACGGCACGTCGTACGACGACCCGGTGGCGCTGGTGCGCGAGGTCAACACGATCGGCGGCCGCCACGGCCTCGGCATGTCCGACCAGATCGAGAACCGGATAATCGAGGCCAAGTCGCGCGGCATCTACGAGGCGCCGGGCATGGCGCTGCTCTGGATCGCCTACGAGCGGCTGCTCAACGCCGTGCACAACGAGGACACCGTCGCCAACCACGCGGCGCAGGGCCGTCGGCTCGGCCGGCTGCTCTACGAGGGCCGCTGGCTCGACCCGCAGGCGCTGATGCTGCGTGAGTCGCTCCAGCGCTGGGTGGCCTCCGTGGTCACCGGCGAGGTGACCGTGCGGCTGCGCCGCGGCGAGGACTACACGATCCTGCGCACCGAGGGCCCGTCGTTCTCCTACCACCCCGACAAGCTCTCCATGGAGCGCGTCGCGGCAGCCGCGTTCGGGCCCACCGACCGGATCGGGCAGCTCACCATGCGCAACCTCGACATCGCCGACTCGCGTGCCAAGCTCGAGCAGTACGCCGCGCAGCCGCTCGACCAGGGCCACGTGCTGGTGGAGCACGGCACGCTCTTCGGCGCGATCGAGCCTGGCGGCGCCGCCCGGATCGCCCAGAACCCCGCCGCGTCGCGCGACACCGACGACCAGGCCCTGGACCAGGTGGCGATGGAGACCGGCACCGACTGAGACGGTGCCTGATAGTCGGTGCCTGATAGTCGGTGCCTGATAGACGGTGCCTGATAGGAATTGTCCGTGCCCCATCCCATTCGCCGCCCGACCGCCCGGGTGCTGCCGGTCGACGACACCGGCGAGGTGCTGCTGCTCACGATCCAGGCCGCCGACGGCAGGCCCGGCCTGATGACGATCGGCGGGGGAATCGAGCCCGGCGAGTCCGAACGCAGGGCCGCCACCCGCGAGCTGGCCGAGGAGATCGGCTGGACCGCCGAGCCTGACGACCTGGTCGGCCCGATCCACCACGGCACCCACGAATGGCGCGACGTCCTCGGCCACGACTACGTCTCGGAGTCGACGTTCTTTGCGCTCCCCGTCGTCGGGCGTGACAACCTCGAGGTGACGTTCACCGGGCAGCGGCCCGACGAGCTCGGCTTCATCATCGGCCACGAGTGGGTCGCCCCGGGCGCGCTGTTCGACGATGCTCGGGTCCGGCACCCGCACCTCCCGCACATCGCCGGCATCGCGGCGGCGCGCGTCCGCGGGGAGGAGTACGTCGTGCACCGGCGGACGGCGCGGGTGTTGCCGGTCAACGGTCGCGACGAGGTGCTGCTCGTGCACAGTCACGATCCGGAGTCGCCGGACCGGCCCTACTGGTGCTCACTCGGTGGCGGGCTCGACGACGGCGAGACGCCGCCGCACGCGGCAGTCCGCGAGCTGCTGGAGGAGTCGGGGCTGGCGGTCGACCCGGGCGACCTGCGTGGCCCGTTCGACCGCACCGAGGTGAGGTTCCCCTACGCCGGTGCGACGTTCGCCAATGACTCCACGTGGTTCGCCGTCGCGCTCGAGGCGGACCCCGCGTCGCTGCGCAACCACGACCCGAGCGAGGCCATCACCGGATATCGCTGGTGGCGGCCGGCGGACCTTGCCGCCGACCTCGGCCACAGCAACCCCGACCTGCCGCGCGTGATGGCCGCGGCCGTCCTCCACCTCCGGGAGTCCTCGTGAGCACCACCAACACCGGCAAGCTCTGGGGCGGCCGCTTCGAGGGCGGTCCGTCGCCGGAGCTGGAGGCGCTGTCGCGCTCCACGCACTTCGACTGGCGGCTCGCGCCGTACGATCTCGCGGGCTCGCGCGCCCACGCCAACGCGCTCCACACCGCCGGCCTGCTCACCGACGACGACCATGCCGAGCTGCTCCGCGGCCTCGCCGTCCTCAATCAGGGGTACGACGACGGGTCGCTGCGACCGGCACCCGGCGACGAGGACGTGCACGGCGCCCTCGAGCGCCTGCTGCTCGACGAGGTGGGGCCGGACATCGGCGGCCGGCTGCGGGCCGGCCGGTCGCGCAACGACCAGGTCGCCACCCTGTTCAAGGCGTTCCTGCGCGACCATGCCCGCCTGGTCGGGGCGGCCGCGTTGGACCTGGTGGAGGCGCTGGCCACCCAGGCCCGCGACCACCTCGACGTGATCATGCCCGGGCGGACCCACCTCCAGCACGCCCAGCCCGTGCTGTTGTCCCACCACCTGCTGGCCCACGCATGGCCGTTGCTGCGCGACGTCGACCGGCTCGCCGACTGGGACGTCCGCGTGGCCGGGGACTCGCCGTACGGCTCGGGTGCGCTGGCCGGTTCGAGCCTCGGCCTCGACCCGGAGGCGGTGGCCCGCGAGCTGGGCTTCACCGGGTCCTCGGTCAACTCGATCGACGGTACGGCGGCCCGCGACTTCGTCGCCGAGTTCGCGTTCGTCTCGGCGATGGTCGGAGTCGACGTGAGCCGGCTTGCCGAGGAGGTGATCCTCTGGTCGACCCGCGAGTTCGGCTTCGTCGCGCTCGACGACGCCTGGTCGACCGGATCGAGCATCATGCCTCAGAAGAAGAACCCCGACATCGCCGAGCTTGCTCGCGGCAAGGCCGGGCGGCTCATCGGCGACCTCACGGGACTGCTGGCCACGCTCAAGGGCCTGCCGCTGGCCTACAACCGCGACCTCCAGGAGGACAAGGAACCTGTCTTCGACGCCGTCGACACCCTCGAGGTGTTGCTGCCGGCGGTCACCGGCATGGTGGCCACCCTCCGCTTCGACGGCGCGCGCCTCCAGGAGCTGGCGCCCCAGGGATTCTCGCTCGCCACCGACGTGGCCGAGTGGTTGGTGCGCCAGGGAATGCCGTTCCGCTCCGCCCACGAGGTCGCCGGTGCGTGCGTACGCCGGTGCGAGGAACTCGGCTGTGATCTCCCCGACCTGACCGAGGAGCAGCTCGTCGAAATCTCACCCGCCCTGACGCTCGACGTGCGTGCCGTGCTCTCCGTCGAGGGGTCGGTCGCGTCGCGTGCCGGGCGCGGTGGTACGGCGCCCGTGCGGGTCCGCGAGCAGCTGGGTGAGCTGACCGACGCCGTGGCCGCGGCCCGTGAGCGACTCGCCTGACCTGACGGGTCTGCTCGCCGGACCCGTGCTCAGGGTGGCCCCGCGGCTCCTGGGCGCCACCCTGAGGCACGGCGAGGTCGCCGTGCGGATCACCGAGGTCGAGGCGTATGCCGGCGCAGCCGACGCCGGCTCCCACGCCTACCGCGGCCCGACGGCTCGCAACCAGGTCATGTTCGGACCACCCGGTCGGCTCTACGTCTACTTCACCTACGGGATGCACTACTGCTGCAACGTGGTCTGCGGTGCGCAGGACGACCCGAGCGCGGTGCTGGTCCGGGCCGGTGAGGTCGTCGACGGCCTGTCCCTCGCCCACGATCGCCGGGGGAGTGCCGCGACGCGCGACCTCGCCCGTGGCCCCGCGCGGCTGTGTCAGGCGCTCGGCATCGGGGCCGCTCAGAACGGTCACGACCTGGCCCGGCCGCCCCTCACCCTGACTCCCGGGGCGGCCGTCGGGAGCGTCGAAACGGGCCCGCGGGTGGGCCTGCGGCACGCCGCCGACCGACCCTGGCGGTTCTGGCTGACGGGAGAACCGACGGTCTCGTCGTACCGTCCGGCAAAACCGATTTGAGGCCCCGCGCACGGCGCTGGTAACGTGGTCGTCCGTCGCGGTGAGCGGCAGCCACCGATGGCCTTCTGGCCGTCCCGGACGCGGTCCGGGCGTGGGTGCCTGGCCAGACGCGGGCTGGGACCCGGATTTGACGTGGCCGGACCGGACCGGTAAGTTTTCGTAGGTTGCCCCGACGACGGACCGAGAGGCCCGCGTAGGTGTGTGTCTGATGTTTGAGAACTCAACAGTGTGTGATAGTCGACGAATTAGTTTGTATTGATCCCGTCGATCGTCTGGTTTCTGCCTGGTTTTTGGGTGGGGGTTGGGTGGTTGGTGGTTTTTTTGAGTTGACGAACGATAGTTCTGGCGATTGTTTTGCTAGTTGATCGTTTTTTGGCTTGGATACGAGTTTTTCATCAGTTTTCGATGGAGAGTT
>JBPCQY010000087.1:0-6762 GCA_050997635.1 Nocardioides sp. | reverse complement strand
AGGACCGCGCCATGCTGCTTGGCGAGCTGGGGCAGGCGGGCAGCCGGATTCACGATCAGGGACGAGCCGACCACCAGCATCAGATCGCAGTGTCTCGTCAGCGCGACGGCCGTCTCCAGCGCGGCGGTCGGGAGCGACTCGCCGAACAGGACCGTCGCCGAGCGAAGAATCCCGCCGCACACCTCGCACGCCGGCTCCGCCTCGCCGCTGTCGAGTCGCGGCTGAATCTCCATCGCCGGGTAGATCCGGCCGCAGACCATGCAGCGGATGAGGTGTGAGGAGCCATGCAGCTCCACCATGCGGCCGGGATCGCTGCCCGCCTTCTGGTGGAGTCCGTCGATATTCTGGGTGATGATCCCGACAAGCTTCCCGCGCCGCTCCAGCTCGGCGAGTGCCCGGTGGCCGGCGTTGGGCACACGGGCGGCGAGCGTCGGGTAGTCGACGCGACGGCGGGCCCAATAGCCGCGGCGCGCCTCGGGGTTGTCGAGGAAGTCGCTGATCGTCGGCGGGCGCCGCGTCTCCCACACACCACCCGGCCCGCGGTAGTCGGGGATGCCGGACTCGGTGCTGATACCGGCCCCGGTGAAGGCGACGATCCGCGACGCATCGGCGAGCAGACCCGCCAGCAGATCGAGATCGGACTCGGCCGCGACGACCGCATCGGGGTATTGATGCCGTCCGCGCGGCGACGGAGTGAGCGGGGTTCGGTTTGATCTGCTCTCCATCATCCCTGCCTCCCGCGGCCGTTGCTGCGAGGTTTCCGGTTGGGTTGCTATCCCCTGACCGCGTTCTCCCGCGTCACCGCGGCGTACCACCGGCCGCTGCGCTTGATCGTCCGGGTCTGCGTCGGGTAGTCGACGTGGACGAGGCCGAAGCGTTTGGCGTAGCCGTGGTTCCACTCGAAGTTGTCCAGCAGCGACCAGGCGTAGTAGCCGATCACGTCGACGCCGGCGTGGATGGCCGTGGCGACGGCGCGCAGGTGGGCGTCGAGGTAGTCGATGCGCAGCTGGTCGTCGACCACGCCGTGCTCGTCGGGCCCCATGTCGTAGGACGCACCCGACTCGGTGATCATGATTGGGGGCAGCCCGGCCCGGTAGCGGGCGCGCAGCGTGATCAGCCACTCCTTGAGCGCCTCCGGCACGACCGGCCAGCCGAAGTCGGTGGTCGGATAGCCGACCAGGTCGACCATCTCGAAGGGCATCGGCGCGTCCTCCTCGGCCGCGGCGATCCGCATCGGGTTGTAGTAGTTGACGCCGTAGAAGTCGAGGGGCTGGCGGATCGTGGCCATGTCACCGGGTCGGATGTGCGGTTCGAGCAGCGGCTGCAGGTCGACGGGGTAGCGGCCGAAGAGCATCGGCTCGGCGTACATCGCGTTCCAGAGTGCGTCGAAGAGCTTGGTCGCGCCGACGTCGGCGTCGTCGTCGCTGGCCGGCCACATCGGCGCGTGGTTGTTCGCGCACCCGACACTGGTCGCGCCGGCGGCACGCAACGCGATCGCGGCCCGGCCGTGGGCCAGCAGCAGGTGATGGGCCACCGGCATCGCGTCGAAGAGCAGCTCCTTGCCCGGCGCGTGCAGCCCGAGCCCGTAGCCGAGCATCATCATCACGTTGGGCTCGTTGATCGGGACCCAGTGCTCGACCCGGTCGGCGTACCGCTCGCCGACGATCGCGGCGTACTCGGCGAACCGGGCCGCCGTCTCGCGGTTGAGCCAGCCCCCGTCGTCCTCGAGTGACTGCGGCAGGTCCCAGTGGAACAGGGTGGCCATCGGCGCGATCCCGCGGGCGAGCAGGCCGTCGATCAGGCGGTCGTAGAAGTCGAGCCCGGCCTTGTTGGCCGGGCCCGATCCGTGAGGCTGGATGCGTGGCCACGACAGGGAGAACCGGTAGCCCGGCGCGCCGAGCCGCTGCATCAGGTCGAGGTCCTCGTCGAGCCGGTGGTAGTGGTCGCAGGCCACGTCACCAGTGGAGCCGTCCAGGATCCGGCCCGGCTGGTGGGAGAAGGTGTCCCAGATGCTGGGGCCCTTGCCGTCCTCGGTGGCCGCCCCTTCGATCTGGTACGCCGCGGTGCTCGTACCGAACCGGAAGCCCGGTGGCAGCTGGGGGAAGTCCACAGGGATCATTGTGCCCATGACTGTCGCCGTCCGCCGGGGAACTGACCGCTTCGTCGAACGCGCTCTGAGCCGGGTCTCGCGGCACGGATTCTCTTTCGGCTCCGCGCATCATCCCGAGCACGTCGCGTTCGGCCCGCTGATCGCCCATCACGAGGATCTGCTCGGCTCTGGGGTGGGCTATGAGACGCACCGGCACGAGGACGTCGAGCTGGTCACCTGGGTCGTCAGCGGTGCCCTCGTGCATACGGACCCGTCGGGATCGACCTACCTGGAGGCCGGCTCCGTGGCGGTCACGTCGGCGGGCACCGGCATCGAGCACAGCGAGGTGGCCGGCGACGCAGCCACCCGGTTCGTGCAGATGTGGCTGCGACCCGACGAGCCCGGCGGGTCGTCGGACCGGTCGGTCACGACGCCGGCCGCGGGTGGCGTCGTACGCCTGGTGGGTGCGGGTGGACTGCCGCTGCGGGTCGCCGGGGCCGCGCTCGACCTGGTATGGCTCGACGCCGGCGAGACGGTGGCGCTGCCGGCGGCTCCGCTCGTGCACGCGTACGTCGTGTCCGGCGCGCTGGCCCGCTCGAGCCTGGCCCAGCCGCTCGCCGCCGGCGACGCGTTCCTGATGGACGACGAACCGGCGCACGAGATCACCGCGACCGTGCCGACGGTGCTGCTGGTCTGGTCGTTCGCCGGCATTCCCATGTAACGCGGGGTTATCACCGCAGAAGTCGCGTCACAACACCGCAGCAGTAGCAACACCACCGCACCAGTGCCGCCGCGGGGCGCGCCTCGGCGACCGCGCCGTACCGGCCGCCGAGCGATCCCTGACGCTCGCGGCTGGCCCGGTCCGACCGGTCGGGGTGACCCAGGACGCAATTCACGCATTCGCCTGCGACCCAGGCTCTCGCGTCCCTACGCTCCCCCCGTGCACGCTTCCGAGAAACTCGGCGACGGCGCGAACGACTCGGACGTCCTACCTGTGACCGCCGCCCTGCTCCTGCTCTCCCACGGCCTCGACTGCCTGCGGAGGGGGGCGATGGGCGAGGCGCTGGAAGCCATGCTCGCGATTCGCGCCCTCGACACCGACCTGGGTGACCACACCGTCACGGCTCTGGCCGTCACGGTGCACCTCCACCTGGCCAGGGGCGACGTACGTGAGGCCTCGACCGCGGCCCTCGAGCTGGTCAACCACGCGGACACCGCCGGCCGCGAGGGCGGTCGCGCCCACGTCGCGCTCGGCGAGCTCGCGGCGGCCCTGGGCGATCACTACCAGGCCGCGGCGCACTACCGGACGGCGGGAGCCCTGGCTCAGGAGTACGACCCCCAGGTGCCCTGGCGCACCGGGCTGGCCCAGGTGCTCGTGAGCACCGGACTGGCCGCCGAGGCGGTCGCCGTGGCCGAGGAGGAGCAGGAGCTCGCGCTCGCCTGCGGATCGCCGTACGCCGTCGCCGCGGCGCGCCGTACGCTCGCGGCCGTCGGGCCGATCACCGACCGCATCGGACTGCTGCGCGCTGCCCTGGCGGCACTCGACGGGGGCTCTGCCCAGCGCCTCGACGCGCAGCTCCGCACCGACCTGGCCGGCCTGCTGATGCTGACCCCGGAGGTGGACACGAGCGAGCCGGTCCGGCTGCTGCGAACCGCCGAGGCCTACGCGTTGCGCGAGGACCTGTGGCCGCTGCAGTCACGCGCCCAGCGCCTGCTCGGTCGGCTCGGCGAGCGACCGAGTGACCCCGCCCTCGACGCCGCGCACAGCCTGACCGGCACCGAACGTCGCGTCGCCAGCCTGGTCGTCAAGGGCTCGCGCAACAAGGACGTCGCGGTCGAGCTCGGCGTCAGCGTCAAGGCGATCGAGTGGCACCTCTCGCGCATCTACCGCAAGCTGACGATCACCTCCCGCGGCCAGCTCGCTGCCGCGCTCGGCGACTCGGTCGTCGTCCCGGTCTGAGCAAGTCTCGCTGGTCGGGGAGGGCGCTCTGTGCCCGTCTCGAGACCCGCGGACCAGGTCAGTCGTCGGAGGCGACCAGCTCGACCTCGAACCCGTCGGCGTCCTCGAGGTACGCCGCGCAGTGGTCGGGACCGCCGGCGAACGGGTGCCGGTCGGAGAACATCAGTCGCCAGCCGTGCTCCGGCGCCTGGGCGACGAAGGCATCGAGGTCGGCCCGGGATCCGGCGTGGAACGCCAGGTGGTTAAGTCCCGGCCGGGTCCGCTCGTGGGTCGCTGGTAGGACGTCAGGCCCGGCCTCGAGCACGACGTACGTCGGGCCCAGCGCCCAGCCCTGCCCGTGCGGCCAGCGGCTCTCGAGCGTGTATCCCAACCGGGCGAGCAGCCAGCCGAGGCTGGCCTCGGCCCGGTCGAGGTCGGGCACCCAGAGCTCGAGATGGTGCAGGGTGCCGGCGACGACCATCGGAGTCAGTCCGCGGGCAGCGCGACGTACGTCGTGTCGAGGTACTCCTCGATGCCCTCGAAGCCGCCCTCGCGGCCGAATCCGCTGGCCTTGACGCCGCCGAACGGCGCGGCCGGGTTGGAGACCAGCCCGGTGTTGACCCCCACCATGCCGAAGGCCAGCGCCTCGGCGACCCGGATCGTGCGTGCCAGGTCGCGGGTGTAGACGTAGGAGGCCAGGCCGTACTCGGTGGCGTTGGCCTGCCGGATCGCCTCGTCGTCGTCGGTGAAGGTCGTGATCGGCGCGACCGGGCCGAAGATCTCCTGCCGGACGATCTCGGCCTCGGGAGGTACGCCGAGCAGCACGGTCGGCGGGTAGAAGTGGCCCGGCCCGTCCGGCGCCGTACCGCCGGTCACCAGCGTCGCGCCCTCGTGCACGGCATCGGTGACCAGCTGACCGACCGACTCGACCGCCTTGGCGTCGATGAGCGGACCGACGTCGACGCCGTCGTCCTGCCCGCGCCCCACCGAGAGGGCCCCCATCCGCTTGCCGAGCTTCTCGGCGAACTCCTCGGCGACGTCGGCGTGCACCAGGAACCGGTTGGCGGCGGTGCAGGCCTCGCCCATGTTGCGCATCTTGGCGACCATCGCGCCCTCGACCGCCGCGTCGACGTCGGCGTCGGCGAAGACCAGGAACGGCGCGTTGCCACCGAGCTCCATGCTCACCCGCTGCAGCTCGTCGGCGCTCTGCCGCACCAGCAGCTTGCCGACCGCCGTGGAGCCGGTGAAGCTCACCTTGCGCAGCCGGTCGTCGGCCATCAGGGTCTTGCTCAGGGTCGCCGAGTCGGTGGTGGTGACGACGTTGAGGACGCCGTCGGGCAGGCCGGCCTCGGTCATGACCCGCGCCAGCGCCAACATCGTCAGCGGGGTCAGCTCGGCGGGCTTGACCACCATCGTGCAGCCGGCCGCGATGGCGGGCCCGATCTTGCGGGTCCCCATCGCGATCGGGAAGTTCCACGGAGTGACGAACAGGCACGGGCCGACCGGCTTGCGGATCGTCAGCAGCCGCGAGCCACCGGCTGGCGCCTGCATCCAGCGGCCGTGGATGCGCACCGCCTCCTCGGAGAACCACCGGAAGAACTCGGCACCGTAGGCCACCTCGCCCTTGGCCTCGGCCAGGGTCTTGCCCATCTCGAGGCTGATCAGCTCGGCGAAGTCGTCGGCGCGTTCGGTGACCAGCTCAAAGGCACGCCGCAAGATCTCGCCCCGCTCGCGCGGAGGCGTCGTACTCCACTCCACCTGGGCGGCGACCGCGGCGTCGAGGGCGTCCATGGCGTCCCCGTCGTCGCCGTCGGCCACGTCGGTGATGACCGAGCCGTCGGCCGGGTCGAGCACGTCGAACCGCCTCCCGCTGGTGGCCTGGCGCCACTCCCCGCCGATGAACAGCCCCCGCGCAGCGGAGTCCTCGGATGCTCCCAACAGGTCGAGTCCACTCATGAAGCCCAGCCTGTCACCCCGGTCCGGCTCTGCCAATGCAGGTCGGGCGGCGCAACCGAGGTCGGCGGCGGGTAAAGAGTCCGCCACCCACGGGACCCGACGCTCACGCGCATGGGAAACTCTGGCGCGGCCCCCTCACCGACCCCATGCGGCGAGGGGCCGCTTCCCCGTCCCGGACCCCTTGCGCTCGACGCCGCGCAGGAGTTGTCTCGGTCCAGGAGGTGGTCTCCATGGCCGACAGGAAAGGAGCCCGCAGACCAGCCGGGCACGATCTCGGGGCGAGCAGCCCCGACCGGATCCGCAACGTCGTGGTGGTGGGTCCGGGCGGCTCCGGGAAGACCACCCTCGTAGAGACCCTGCTCGCCGCCACCGGCGCCGTCGGGCGCGCGGGCTCGGTCAGCGACGGTACGCCGGTCTGCGACTTCGAGGAGTCCGAGCACGCCCACGAGCGCTCCATCTCACTCGCCGTGGCTCCCCTGGTCCATCGCGACGTCAAGATCAACCTGATCGACACCCCCGGGTACGCCGACTTCGTGGGTGAGCTGCGGGCCGGGCTGCGGGCCGCCGACTGTGCTCTGTTCGTGATCGCGGCCAACGAGGGGATCGACGCCGCCACCCGCAGCCTGTGGCGCGAGTGCGCGCAGGTCTCGATGCCGCGGGCGGTCGTGATCACCAAGCTCGACCAGGCGCGCGCCGACTTCGACGGCGTGCTCGCCGCCGCGCAGGACGCCTTCGGCGAACGGGTGATGCCGCTCTACGTGCCCGAGCGCTCCGACGG
>JBPCQY010000024.1:0-28275 GCA_050997635.1 Nocardioides sp. | reverse complement strand
TGGACGAGACCGATTCGGGCCTAGACATCGACGCGCTTCGGACAGTTACCGCAGATGTCAACGCCATCCACACACCAGAGATGAGCGTGCTGGTGATCACGCACTACCAGCGCCTGCTGAACTACATCCGGCCCCAGTTCGTCCACGTGCTCGTCGACGGCCGAATCGTCAAGTCGGGCGGTGACGAGCTGGTCGAGCAGCTCGAGGCTCAGGGGTATGATCCGATCATTCGCGAAGTAGACGAGTCGCTGGCCGTCGCGGCCGGGCGGGAGGGTTAGATCATGGCGATCGAGCAAAAGAACGCGCTGCTGCCGTCGGACTACCAGTACGGCTTCCACGACGTCGAGGACTACAAGTTCAAGTCGGGCAAGGGCGTGACTGTCCAGCAGGTCGAAGAGATCTCGAAGATGAAGGGCGAGCCGGAGTGGATGACCCAGTTCCGGCTGCGGGCCCACAAGATCTTCGAGAGGAAGCCGATGCCGACGTGGGGCGCGGATCTGTCTGGGATCGACTTCGACAACATTCACTACTACGTCAAGGCGTCGGAAGACACCGAGCGGAGCTGGGACGACGTTCCGGAGTACATCAAGGACACGTTCGACAAGCTTGGCATCCCGGAGGCCGAGCGGAAGTTCCTGGCGGGTGTCTCGGCTCAGTATGAGTCCGAGGTCGTCTACCACAGCATCCGCGAGGATCTCGAGAAGCAGGGCGTACTCTTCCTGGACATGGACTCGGCACTGCGTGAATACCCGGACATCGTCAAGGAGTACTTCGGCACGATCATCCCGCCGGCCGACAACAAGTTTGCCGCGCTCAACAGCGCCGTCTGGAGCGGCGGGAGCTTCGTCTACGTGCCGAAGGGCGTCCGCGTCGAGATCCCGCTTCAGGCCTACTTCCGGATCAACACCGAGAACATGGGCCAGTTCGAGCGGACGCTGATCATCGTCGATGAGGGTGCGTACGTGCACTACGTCGAGGGCTGCACGGCCCCGATCTACTCGTCTGACTCGCTGCACAGCGCCGTCGTTGAGATCATCGTGAAGAAGGGCGGCCGCTGCCGCTACACGACGATCCAGAACTGGTCGAACAACGTCTACAACCTGGTGACCAAGCGGGCGACGTGCGAGGCCGGCGCCGTCATGGAGTGGATCGACGGCAACATCGGCTCCAAGGTGACCATGAAGTACCCGGCGGTGTACCTGATGGGCGAGCACGCCAAGGGCGAGACGCTCTCGATCGCGTTCGCCGGCGAGGGCCAGCACCAGGACGCCGGCGCCAAGATGGTGCACGCGGCGCCCTACACCTCCTCCTCGATCCTGAGCAAGTCGGTCGCGCGCGGCGGCGGCCGCACGTCATACCGCGGGCTGATCCAGATCAACGAGGGCGCCCACGGCTCGAAGTCGAACGTGTTGTGCGACGCCCTGCTGGTCGATCAGGTCAGCCGCAGCGACACCTACCCCTACGTCGACATCCGCGAGGACGACGTGTCCATGGGCCACGAGGCGAGCGTCTCGAAGGTCTCCGACGACCAGCTCTTCTATCTGATGTCACGCGGCATGGAGCAGGACGAGGCGATGGCGATGATCGTGCGCGGCTTCGTCGAGCCGATCGCCAAGGAGCTCCCCATGGAGTACGCCCTCGAGCTCAACCGGCTCATCGAGCTTCAGATGGAAGGAGCGGTCGGATGAACACCCCATTCACATGCTCGCTCCCCACCGCTTCGAACGGGGGCCCCGACTGATGTCGGCTGTTGCCGAGGCCCTCGAGGTGTCGAGGGTCGACTCCCACCTGCACCCGGAAGGATCCTTCGACGTCGACTTCCACCCGGTCCCGACCGGGCGTGAGGAGATCTGGCGGTTCACCCCGCTGAAGCGGTTGCGCGGCCTGCACGCCGACGCGCCGCTCGACGGCACCGGCGTCGGCGCCGAGTACGACACGCCGGCCGAGGTCCGGATCGAGCCGATCGGGGCCGACAGCCCGCTGCTCGGCTCGAGCGGCTTCGTGCCGACCGACCGCATCGCCGCCCGCGTTTGGCACGAGAGCACCCAGCGGTTCGCGATCACGGTGCCGGCCGAGGCAGCACTCGACCAGCCGGTCTACGTCACCATCACCGGTAAGGACATCGAGCGCGCGAGCAGTAGCCACGCCGTCATCACCGCCGAGGCCCACAGCCGGGCCACGGTCGTGCTGCGCTTCGTCGGCTCCGCCACCCTGGCCGACAACGTCGAGCTCGTCGTCGGCGACGGTGCCCAGCTCACGGTCGTCAGCATCGACGACTGGGACGACGACGCCGTCCACGTCGGCCACCGGCACGCCCAGGTGGGCCGCGACGCGACGTTCCGCCACGTCGACGTGACCTTCGGCGGCAGCGTCGTACGCCACGACACCACCGCCGAGTACGCCGGTCCCGGCGGCGAGGTCGAGATGCTCGGCCTCTACTTCGCCGACGAGGGGCAGTACATCGAGCACCGGCTCTTCGTCGACCACACCGCACCCAAGACCAAGAGCCACGTGACCTACAAGGGCGCGCTGCAGGGCGAGGGCGCCCACACCGTGTGGATCGGCAACGTGCTGATCCGCAAGGTGGCCGAGGGCATCGAGACCTTCGAGGAGAACCGCAACCTGGTGCTCACCGACGGCTGTCAGGCCGACTCGGTGCCCAACCTCGAGATCGAGACCGGCGAGATCGCGGGTGCCGGCCACGCCAGCGCCACCGGCCGGTTCGACGACGAGCAGCTGTTCTATCTCCGCTCACGCGGGGTCTCGGAGCAGGAGGCGCGCCGCCTGGTCGTGCACGGCTTCTTCAACGACCTGATCCGCCGGATCGCCGTACCCGAGCTCGAGGACCAGCTCCGCGAGACCGTCGAGCGCGAGCTCGCCCGAAACGTACTCAAGGACGCCTGATGCCCTTCACCCGCGTCTGTGCGCTCCACGAGGTGCCCGAGGACCGGGCGCTCGCCGTCACCGTCGACGACCTCGACGTCGCGGTGGCCCGCAACGGCGACGAGGTCTTCGTGCTGCAGGACGTCTGCTCGCACGCCGAGGTCGCCCTCTCCGAGGGCGAGGTCGCCGACTGCACGGTCGAGTGTTGGCTGCACGGCTCCCGCTTCGACCTCCGCACCGGCAAGCCGATCGGCCTGCCCGCGACCGAACCGGTTTCCACCTTTCCCATCGAGGTGCGCGGCGACGACGTGTACGTCGACACCGACACCACCCTGAACGGAGTCACCCCCGCATGAGCACCCTGGACATCAAGGACCTGCGCGTCTCGGTCAAGACCGAGGACGGCGACAAGGAGATCCTCAAGGGCGTCACGCTGACCATCAAGGACGGCGAGACGCACGCGATCATGGGCCCCAACGGCTCGGGGAAGTCCACGCTCGCCTACTCGATCGCCGGCCATCCGAAGTACGACATCACGGGCGGCAGCGTGACTCTCGACGGCGCCGACGTGCTGGCGATGACGGTCGACCAACGGGCGCGGGCCGGGCTGTTCCTGGCCATGCAGTACCCCGTCGAGGTGCCCGGCGTCTCGGTGTCCAACTTCCTGCGTACGGCGAAGACGGCGCTCGACGGCGAGGCCCCCAAGCTCCGCACCTGGGTCAAGGACGTCAACGCCGCGCTCGAGCGGCTCAACCTCGACCCGACGTTCGGCACCCGCTCGGTCAACGAGGGTTTCTCCGGTGGGGAGAAGAAGCGCCACGAGATCGTCCAGCTCGACCTGCTGGACCCGCGGGTGGCGATCCTCGACGAGACCGACTCCGGCCTCGACATCGACGCGCTGAAGATCGTGGCCGAGGGCGTCAACCGGTTCTGCGCCAAGGAGGGCAAGGGGGTCCTGCTGATCACCCACTACACGCGGATCCTGCGCTACATCGAGCCCGACTTCGTGCACGTGTTCGTCGACGGCAGGATCGCCGAGCAGGGCGGTCCCGAGCTCGCCGAGCAGCTAGAGGCCGAGGGGTACGAGCGATTCATCAAGGTCCGAGCGTAAGCGAGGAGGTTGAGGAGATTTCGAGACGGCGCTGACGCGCCTCCTCAACCCACAAAGTCTCGAAACCCACCGGCTAAGGAGTGATCATGGACGGCCTGCTTCCCGACCTCGAGGTGGTCCGCAAGGACTTCCCGATCCTGGCGCGCACGCTCGCCCATGGGCAGTCCTTGGTCTATCTCGACTCCGCAAACACCTCGCAGAAGCCGCAGGTGGTGATCGACACGATGGTCGACCACCTCGAGCGGCACAACGCCAACATTGCCCGCGCGATGCACCAGTTGGGCGCCGAGTCGACGGCGGCGTTCGAGAGCGCGCGCGACAAGGTGGCGGCGTTCATCGGCGCGCCCGACCGCGACGAGGTGGTCTTCACCAAGAACGCCTCCGAGGCGCTCAACCTGGTTGCCAACACCCTCGCCTGGGCGGGGGAGCGGCAGGTCGGTGCCGGTGACGAGGTGGTCATCACCGAGATGGAGCACCACTCCAACATCGTGCCGTGGCAGCTGCTCACCGAGCGCACCGGCGCGACGCTGCGGTGGTTCGGCATCACCGACGACGGCCACCTCGACCTGTCGAACCTCGACGACCTGGTCACCGAGCACACCTCGGTCGTCTCGCTGACCTGGGTCTCCAACATGCTCGGCACCATCAACCCGATCGCCGAGATCACCCGGCGCGCCCACCAGGTGGGGGCGCTCGTGGTGATCGACGCGTCGCAGGCAGCCCCGCAGCTGCCGATCGACCTCGCGGGCATGGCCGACGACGAGCGGCCCGACCTGCTGGCTTTCACCGGCCACAAGGTCGTCGGCCCGACCGGCATCGGCGTGCTCTGGGGGCGGCGTGCGGTGCTCGACCAGCTGCCCCCGTTCCTCGGTGGCGGCGAGATGATCGAGACCGTGACGATGGAGCGGTCGACGTACGCCCCGGTACCGCACAAGTTCGAGGCCGGTACGCCGCCGATCGTCGAGGCCGTCGGTCTCGGCGCCGCCGTCGACTACCTGACCGAGCTCGGCATGGACGCCGTCCACCGGCACGAGCAGGCGATCACGGCGTACGCCCTCGAGGGGCTCGCGACCGTGCCGGGGCTGACGGTCCTCGGCCCGCTCGATGCCGCCCAGCGCGGCGGCGCGATCTCGTTCGAGATCGACGGCGTGCACCCCCACGACGTGGCGACCGTGCTCGACACCCGCGGCATTGCCGTCCGTGCCGGACACCACTGCGCAAAGCCGGCCCATGCCAGGTTCGGAGTGCAGAGCTCGACCCGGATGTCGTCGTACCTGTACACGACCCCGGCCGAGATCGACGCGCTGATCGAGGGCCTGGAATACACCCGCCACTACTTCAAGTTGGGTTGAGCACGATGACAACCGAGCTGGATGCCCTCTACCAGGAGATCATCCTCGACCATTACAAGTTCCCGCACCACCAGGGCCTGCGGGAACCCTTCGAGGCCGAGGTGCACCACGTCAACCCCACCTGCGGTGACGAGGTGACGCTGCGCGTGCACGTCTGCGACGGCACGGTCGCGGACGTGTCGTACGACGCCCTCGGCTGCTCGATCTCGCAGGCCTCGGCGTCGGTGATGACCGACCTGCTGATCGGCAAGCCGGTGGACCAGGCGCTCGGGATCCACGAGGAGTTCCTGGCCCTGATGCAGGGCAAGGGCCAGGTGGAGCCCGACGAGGAGGTGCTGGAGGACGGCATCGCCTTCGCCGGCGTGGCCAAGTTCCCGGCCCGGATCAAGTGCGCGCTGCTGTCCTGGATGGCGTGGAAGGACGCGACCGCCCAGGCAACGACGTACGACCCGTTGGTCGAGCCTGTCGAGACCACTACCGGAGGAAACCAATGACCGAGCACGCCCACAGCGACCTGCCCGACGTACCGGAGGCGTCCGGCGCTCCGGCCGGCAGCACCACGACCGTCGAGGACGTCACCGAGGCGCTCAAGGACGTCGTCGACCCCGAGCTCGGCATCAACGTGGTCGACCTCGGCCTGGTCTACGGCGTCCACCTCGACGACGACACCAACGCCGTGATCGACATGACCCTCACCTCGGCGGCCTGCCCGCTGACCGACGTGATCTCCGACCAGACCAACTCCGCCCTCGAGGGGATGGTCAACGACGTGCTGATCAACTGGGTCTGGATGCCGCCGTGGGGTCCCGACAAGATCACCGAGGACGGCCGCGAGCAGCTGAGAGCGCTCGGCTTCAACGTCTGAGCGCTACGACTGAGCTCGCGGAGGCGTAGGTGAGCGAAGAGATTGAGGAGCGTCGACCCGAACTGACGCGTCAGCGGCAGGACGGGTGACGCGTCTCGAAGTCTGCAGCCCGACTGGGCTCGCGGAGGCGTAGGTGAGCGAAGGGACTGAGGAGCGTGGACCCGAACTGACGCGTCTGCGGGAGGACGGGTGACCCGTCTCGAAATCTGCGATCGCTCGCGGGTCACAGGTCACCGCCCTCGTCGAGGAGCCGGTCGATCTCCCGGCGGAGCATCCCGAGCCGGGCCTCACGCACGAGTGGCACCTCCCGTCGCCGGCGCCGAACGTCGGAGAGGTCGAGGTCGACGGTCAGCAGATGGTCCTCGTGAGGGGGTGCCTCGGCGACGACCCTGCCCCATGGGTCCACGACGTGCGAGCCGCCCCAGTAGTCGAAGGGTCCCTGGTTCCCCACCCGGTTCACGAACACGACGTAGAGCTGGTACATGCGCCCGTAGAACCGGGTGATGGCCTGCCAGTACTCGTGGTTGTCGTAGCGGTCCGGGAACAGGCTCTGCGCGCTCGCGGAGGGCACCAGCAGCACCTGGGCGCCGTCCTGTGTCGCGAGGAAGCCGAGCTGTGGCTGCCAGGCGTCGTTGCAACACAGCACGGCAGCCTGCTGCTTCCCGTGGACGGGGAACGACCTGAGGGTCTGACCGGGGGAGAAGTGGTTGCGTTCGTCGAATGGTCCGTAGGCGACCAGATAGAGCTTGCGGTGCAGGTGCACCAACCGACCGGCCTCGTAGTAGCCGACGCTGTTGAAGATCCGCGAACCCCGCGGCTCGCTCTCGGCGAAGCCGATCACCACACCGACGTCGCCAGCGGCCCGGGACAGCTCTTGGAGCCGCGAGTCGTCGGCGTCGATCGTCAGGTCCGGGTCGTCCTGGATCGGGCAGCCCGAGACGAACAACTCCGGGAAGACCACCACGTCGGCGCCCTGGGCGACGGCACGCGTCACCGCGTCCCGGGCGACCTCGAAGTTGTGGTCCAGGTCACCCAGTCGAGAGTCGACCTGGGCCAGGCTGATGCGCATGCCCTATTTGTACCGCCAGACCGGTCACGAGAACCCGTTGTCCGAGAGCCACTGCTCGGCGACCTTGTCCTCCGGGATGCCCTGCACGCTACGCACCCGACGGAGTCGGCAGTGTGCCGTCCTCGTGCGTACCGGGACTCCAGATGATCTTTGCAAGGTTCTGCACTTGCAACAACATGCAGGTTCCTGCGCTCCGCCGACGCGGTAACATCATCTACTTGGACAGTGAGGCTCATACAAGCGCGGACGGGGTGTGAGAATTGTGAACAGAATGCTCGGCGTAGGTGGGTAGCCGTAGTTGGCGGGGCACTAATGTTGCCCATGCTTTGGCAACCGCACGCAACGGCTGGTGGTTCTACATCGCGAGCTGTGCCATCCGTGCCAGCGGATACGTCGGCGGCTGTGGGGGGAAGTACGTCGCCACTCGACACCGTCTACTATAGTTGGGTCGATAACGTGCACACTTCATCAAGTGATCTATCGGTACATGGTTATTGGACCAAATCGGGTGGGACCGGCACCCAAGCAAAGGTCACGGTGTGGCTTGAGGTAAAGGCTGGCGACAAATGGGAAGTCAAGAAGAGCAACGCGGCTGTTATCGCGCCCGGGGGTGGAAGGGGAAAGCGAGTGACGGTTCGTTATCACTGCTACCCATATCCTGCCGCTCACGGCTGGCGAGGTCGCGTGGATGTGGACATCATTGGCGAGGCAGACGGCCCAGAACAGGCAGTCTCCCCGAAGGTCAAGTACTACAATTGTGACTTCTGACTGCGATGGATGAGACTGGCCAGCTAGGAGCCTTGCGTACAATGGCCCTTTCTATAGACGGCTGTCTCTCAAGGTGGCCGTCGCTGCGCGGGGTGGCGGAATTCGAAGAGGACACTTTCAGTTTAGTGATGAAACGAAGTGTGAGTCTAGGACTCACCTGGTTCGGTCAACCGTTGCCGCCGAGTCTGCGCTGGGATCACCATGAAGCTGAAGGAGCGTGGGATCACGACGATGACGTCGCCCGTCAGTTGGGATGGTTTCAGGTAGGAGTCCCAGAGCCGCTGGCCGGAAGGCTGCTTCCCGTGCAGCCCGCTCTCTCGGTACTTCTTGAGGCTCTGGGTAGGGTGGGAGATGTCAACCTGCACGGGGTATACGCAGTGCTGCCGGTTTCGGCAGCTCCAGATGCTCGAACTGAACTATTGTCGATGGCCGACTGGCACCAGTTTGGCGGGCAACGCACCCAAAGAACACTGGGGGTATCCGTCCTAACCGAGTTGCCTGGCGACAGTGCCCATCTAGGCAGGCAGGTAGCGGAAACTAGCAATGCATGTGCCGTGGACTCCACGGACAAACATGCCTTGTCATTCGAGCCTGGGGGTATGGCGAGATTAGCTAAGGCTCCACCGGGCGAAGGCGATCTACTCATGCAGTATTCCCTGGCTAGGGGTGAGCCGAGAACGGAGAGGCGGTTGTTAACCCTCCAATGTGAGACTTTTGAGTGGTCCCTCGACGTAGCTGCCTGGGTAGTGAATATTCTCGTCGAGGTGCTTCGCCAATTAGGCAGTAAGGAACTTGCCTCCATCTCTGTCATTGCGTTGTAGGTCAGACAACTCCACGCCCCGAGCGTACTTCCATCGGACCACGTGATCGCCAACTTCGCTCCTTCCGAAAAAGAGTGATCGTGATTGTGCGGTCTCTGCCGTTGGACATGGTTGGTGTCGCATCCAGAAGGCGGCTCATGGCTCGGGAATCCACCGCCACCTCAGGGCCTCGGCAAAGTCCTCGGGTGCGGGTCTGACCTGACCTGCACATTTGCCGGGAGACAGCCTTGTGACGTGCGTGACGGATGTGGTCCTTGGGACTTGGATGCGGGTTGTCGACGCCACCTCCCAAGCCAGGACCACATCTGTTGGTGCCATCTTCCGCGCCCGCCGGCTCTACTCTGCCTCGACGCCGCTGCGGCGTCGCGGTTGATGACGGTCCTGGAGTCCGTCTCTGACCGGCGAAGACCCAGAGGAAACCCTTGCCTGTGGGGATTCACGGCTTCGCGGTTCCGTCGGAGTCAGCCATCCGGCGCACCTTCGCACGGCTGGACGCGACGACTTTGGACTGGGTGCTGGAGCGTGGGCTGTGGCCCCGAACCAAGGTCGTGGACCAGCGGCGGGTGGCAGCGGTTCTGCGCACACCGTCATCAGCCTGCTCCAACTCGCTGGCTGGACCAACTCGCCTATGCCTTGCGACATCACGCCGCTGACCGGTCACGCTCGACTGCGCTCCTCATGCGTGATCGGTCGAATTTGCCGAGGCCCTGACCGTCACCTCGATGACAGCACCACGCTCGACTGGCGTCCCTGCAGACCTCGCCCACGGACTTACCACCACCGCGCTCGAAGCGCCGTAACCGCGGTGGCCTCCGCTCCCGCTGCGGGTGAAGAAAGCGTCCCGGCAGCGGACGCGACTGCACCCTGACAACCAGCGCGGCGTCCCAACGACTCGACGTCACCCCGACCCGTGTCCTAAGCCTCGGTTGGTCACGAGAACCCGTTGTCCGAGAGCCACTGCTCGGCGACCTTGTCCTCCGGGATGCCCTGCACGTCGGTCTGAGCATTCAGCTGGGCCAGCTCGTCGGTGGTGAGCTTCTTGGCGATCGGGTCGAGGATCTTCTCGACGGCGGGGTACTTCTGGTACACCTTCGAGTCCATCGTCATCGCCACGTCGTACTTGACGAAGAAGCTCTTGTCGTCCTCCAGCACCTTCATCTTGTTCGCCGAGATGCGCCCGTCTGTGTTGAACACCTCACCGAAGTTGCACTTCTTCTGGTCCGGCACCTGGGTGAAGACGATGCCCAGGTCGACCTCGGTGATGCTGCTGTCCGGCAGCTTGAACCCGTAGGCCTTCTGCACGCCCAGCCAGCCGTCGGAGCGGTCCCGGAACTCCGAGGCCATGCAGACGGAGGCGTCGGAGGCGTTGCTGTTCGCCAGCTTGGCGTAGTCGGAGAGCGAGTTGGCCGGGTTGTCGCTCGAGGTCGCGATCCCGTAGGTGTCGTTCGCCGACGACAGCGCGAACCAGGTGATCCCGTTCTTGGCGTCCTCCTTCTTGACCGCGTCGAACAGGCCCATCTCGTCCTTGGGCGCCTCGGTCGCGTCGTGGTGCAACAGCTCGGTGAAGCCGGTGCCGGTGTACTCCCAGTACATGTCGATCTGGCCCGACGTCAGCGCCTTGCGCACGTTGGTGGTGCCGGTGATGCCGGTCTTGTCGTCAACGGTCGCGCCGGCGTTCTCCAGGGCCTGGATGGCGATCTGGCCGAGGATCTTCTCCTCGGTGAACTCCTTGGAGCCCACGGAGAAGTGGGCGCCAGCCAACTCGCCGCTCCCGGCGGTACCCCCGCCGCTGCTGCTGCTGCCACCGCATCCGGCGGCAAGCAGCACAAGGCCCGCAGCCGCTGCGGTCAACGAGGCGATTCTCCTGTGGTTGCGCATACTTGTCACCCTTCTGTGTGGCTGCTGCTTGGGGGCATGATCACAGGCCCTTCGGCCGGAGCAGGTCCTCGGCGAGGCCCGCAAGATAGTCGATGATGAGTGCCAGCGCTGCCACCAGCACGGCCCCGGAAAGCACGAGCGTGCCCGGCCGGTTCTGGGCGATTCCGGCGACGATGATCAAGCCGAGTCCGCCCGAGCCGACCAGCGCGCCCAGCGTGGCGGTACCCACGTTGATGGTGAGCGCGGTGCGCAGGCCGGCCAGGATGATCGGCACCGCCAGCGGCAGCTCGATCCGCATCAGCACCGCCGTCTTCGTCATTCCCATCCCGCGGGCCGACTCGATCACCGACTCGTCGACCTGGGTCAGGCCCACCATGGTGTTGCGCAGCACGGGGAGGGTCGTGTAGGCGAGTAACGCAATGATCACCGGCCAGAAGCCGATGTCCCAGACGATCGCGAACAGGAAGAGCAGGCCGATCGAGGGGATGGCCTGACCGAGGTTGAAGACCGCGATCGCCGCCGGCGTGATCGGGCGGGCGAACCTCCGCGTCAGCAGCACGCCGAGCGGGATGGCGACCAGCAGCACCAGGGCGGTCGAGACGGCGGTCAGCTCGATGTGACGCCAGGTGGCCTGGAGGATCGTGCTGCGGTTGAGGCGGTTCGCCTCGCTCCGGCTGAGCGTCTTGCCATGGATGTCGAGGTAGAGCAGCGCGAGGACCACCACGATCAGCACCGGCATGAACAGGTAGCCGGCCACGCTTCGGCGATCGCTCGGGGGGCTCTCGAAGCCACCTTGCTGCCCCGCTGCCGGGGTGGACGGCTTCGTCGCAGTCACGCTCGACACGACTAGGACACCTGCTCGGGCTCGTGATCGGCCCGCAGCCTGCCGGCCTCGGCCTCGCGCATGCTGCGCACCGACTCGTTGATCGTCTCGATGTCGACGATGCCCTGGTAGGCCCGGCTGTCGTCGACCACGATCGCGGTGCTGTAGCGCGCGGTGAGCATCTCGTTGAGGGTGTCGCTGAGCGTCGCATTGGGTCCGACCACGGCATCGGGCGGTAGGCCGATGTCGCGGAGCGGACGGTCGCGGTCACGCTGCAGGTGCTCGCGGTTGACCCACCGAAGCGGTCGCCGCTGGTCGTCGAGCACGAGGACGGCGGTCTTGTCGCTGCCGTCGAGGAGCCGGCGTACGTCGTCGCGGCTCGCACTCTCAGCCGTCGTGGGCCAGTCGTGGAGCTCGACGTCACGGACCCGGCTGAGCGAGAGCCGCTTGAGGGAGGCTCCGCGTCCGATGAAGTCCGCGACGTAGTCGTCGGCCGGGTTGACCAGGATCCGCTCGGGGGTGTCGAACTGGGCGATGTGCGACTGGTCGCGCAGGATCGCGATTCGGTCGCCCATCTTGATCGCCTCGTCGATGTCGTGGGTGACGAAGACGATGGTCTTCTTCACCTCCGCCTGGATGCGGAGGAACTCGTTCTGCAGCCGCTCGCGGGTGATCGGGTCGATGGCACCGAAGGGCTCGTCCATCAGCATCACGTCGGGGTCGCCGCTCATCGCGCGGGCCACGCCGACGCGCTGCCGCTGACCTCCGGACAGCTCCTTGGGGTAGCGGTCGCGGTACTGCGCGGGGTCCATGCCCACCGTCTCGAGCAGCTCGTCGACGCGCTCGTTGATCCGCTTCTTGTCCCAGCCGAGCATCCGCGGGACGGTGGCGATGTTGCTCGCGATCGTCTGGTGGGGGAACAGGCCGATCTGCTGGATCACGTAGCCGATCCGGCGCCGCAGGTGGTCGGGGTTGACCTCGGTGACGTCCTCGCCGTCGAGCCGGATCCGCCCCGAGGTGGGCTCGATGATCCGGTTGATCAGCTTCATCGTCGTCGTCTTGCCGCATCCGGACGGCCCGACGAAGATCACGATCTCCCCCTCGGGAATGTCCAGCGAGAGGCTGTCGACCGCGGGCTCCCGCTGCCCCGGGAACCGCTTGCCGAGCTCCTGCAGGGAGATCTTGGCCTGGCCGTCGCTCCTGCTCGGCTCGGTTGCCTGACTGGTCATCGGATGCCTCTCGGGACGGTGAGCCGGTTGATGACGACGTAGACGGCGTCGAACAGGAACGCCAGGATGATCACGCCCAGCGTGCCGGCCAGCACCTTGCTGAGCGCGGTGGCGTTGCCGATCGAGGCGAGCCCGTCGAAGATCTCATTACCGAGCCCGGGGCCGCGGATATAGGCGCCGATGGCGGCGATCCCGAGCAGTAGCAGGGTGGAGACCCGGACGCCGGTGAGGATCACCGGCCAGGCAAGCGGCAGCTCGATCCGAAGCAGCCGGCTCGAGCGGGACATGCCCATCCCCTGGGCGGACTCGACCACGGCCGGGTCGACCGAGCGGAGCCCGACGATGGTGTTGCGGACGATGGGCAGCAGTCCGTAGAGCACGAGCGCCAGCACCACCGACCGCGTGCCCAGTCCCAGTCCCTTGACGGACAAAAAGATTCCGAACATGGCGAGGGACGGGATCGTCAGGATGGTGCTGGTCACGGCGAGCACCAGCTCCCGTGGGCGCTCGGAGCGGTAGGTGGCGATACCGAGTCCGACACCCACCACGGTGGCGATGGCGATCGAGACCAGGACGAGCACCGCATGGTCGATGCCGTCGTTCAGCACGTCGCGCCAGTAGTACTGCAGGTAGATCTTGAAGCCGTCCCACCAGCTCGGCTGGGTGACCACCTCGATCATGCGCACCTCCCGTCGGCGTGCGGCCCCACGACGATCACATCGTGAGGGGCGTCACACCATGACTCGACTCTCGCATGGGGCAACTTACTGCACAAGGTCATTGCCCCATCGGCAACGCGGAGGCAGCCCGGGCGTGTCGCGTCAGCTGGTCGGCCGCCACTCGCATCGCGCGTGGGCCGAACCGGTGGGCCGGTCCCTGCAGTCCGAGGATCGCCGTCAACGCGCCGTTCGCCGCCAGGACGGGGGCGGCGATGGCATTGAGGTCGTCCTCGCGTTCGCCGACCGACTGCGCCCAGCCCCGTTGACGGACGTGCTCCACCTCAGCGGCGAGCGCCGCCCGGTCGGTGATCGTCCGCCTGGTGTACGACGTCAGGTCGTCCGGCGTCCGTCCGGTGAACGCGAGCCAGACCTTGCCGGTAGCGGTGGCGTGCGCGACGGCGTGCCGACCGACCTCCGCGACGCTGCGCACCGACGACGGACTCTGCACGAAGTCGACGGTGATCGGACCGTCGGCGTACGGCACCGAGAGCGTGGCGGTCTCCCCGGTCAGCTCGGCCATGCTCACCAGGTGCACGCGGCACCGGTCGCGCACGTCGATCCGCGCGAGGGCGGCGTTGCCCAGCTCGACCAGGCGCGGCCCGAGCCGGAACCGCCCCGTCTCCGCGGACCTGCTCACCCAGCCCTTGCGGTCCAGCGTCGCCAGCAGCCGCGAGGCGGTGCTCACGTTGAGCCCGGCGAGTCTGGCGACCTCGTTGGTGCCGAGGTCGCGCGGCGACCTCTCCAGCACCTGCAGCAGGGCCATCGCACGCTCCACAGTGGCCATCGGCCGACTCGAATCTCCAGGCATGGTCAGCGCCCTCCTCTCGTGCTAGCGTGAGTCAAAGTATGAAACAGCGTTGCCATTATGGCAAGACCCGGAGGCGAAGCAGGATGACCGCCGTGACCGCGCCCGAGTCGGCGAGGTACGTCGTGATCGGCGCCGGCGTGCACGGCCTGTCCACCGCGTGGCACCTGGCCCGTGAGTTGCGCCTGCGCGGTCTCGGCAGCGGTGCCGACGTGGTCGTCGTCGACAAGACCGGGGTCGCGGCCGGCGCGTCGGGGATCGCGTGCGGAGTGATCCGCAACAACTACTTCCAGCCGGCGATGCGCCGGCTGATGGACCACTCAGTGTCGGCGTGGGAGTCCGACCCCGACGCGTTCTCCTACCACGCCGTCGGCTACCTGCAGGCCGCGCCGGAGGCGATGCGGGACGGAGTCCGGCAGATCCATGACGAGCAGCGGGCGATCGGCTACCCCTCGACGTTGGTCGAGGGGGAGGGGCCCTGCCGTGACTACCTGCTGGACCTCTTCGACGACTGGCAGGCACCGGGGATCACCTCGGTGCTGCACGAGCACCGCGGTGGCTATGCCAACAACCGGGCCTCGATGCGCGGGCTGGCCGACAAGGCACTCGCCGAGGGCGTCACCATCGTCGCCGGGGTGAGCGTCGAGGGATTCGAGATCTCGCCCGAAGGTGTCCGGGCAGTGGTCACCGACCACGGGACGATCCGCTGCCACCAGGTGGTGGTCGCGGCTGGGCCGTGGGTCCGCGACTTCTGGACGATGCTCGACCTGCCCGACACGATTCCGATGCGGAACGCCGAGGGCGGCGCGGTCTTCGACTCTGTGCCGATGTGGCGTTACCTGCTGCTCCAGGAGGGCACCCTCGGCGTCGACCCGGGCACCCTCACCGACAACGCCGGCCGGCTCCCGCCCGTCGTACACGTCGACTCCGACGCGCCCCTGTACGACGAGCACGGCGACCTCGTCACCGACCAGATGTGGGGGATCTACTACAAGCCGGACTTCAACTTCGGTGGGGTCCAGGGCGGCGCCATGCCGGTGCCCGTCACCAAGCCGGCCGCCGACGTTGCGGTCGACCCCTACGGCCCGGCGAGCCCGGAGTTCACCGTCGACGAGGAGTTCGTGCGGATGTGGACCTCGGCGCTGGCCCACTGCCACAAGCGGTTCGAGGGGACCGGCCACCTCTACAAGCAGGAGCAGTCGGGCGGCCTCGGCTGCTTCACTCCCGACAGCTTCCCGGTCATCGACTCCTTCCGCCACAACGTGTACGTGATCGCCGACTCCAACCACGGCTACAAGCTGATCGGCGTCGGCGAGCTGGTGGCCAAGGAGCTCCTCGGCGAGCCGCAGGAGCTCCTCAGACCGTTCCGGTTCGACCGCTACCAGGCCGGCGAACTCCACCCGACCAGCAGCTCGCCCTTCCCCTGGAGCTGAACACGCCAAGAGCAGACCGACCACGAAAGGACCACCATGCGCATCCCGTACGACGTGCCGAAGATCCACATGTACACCCGGATCCGGAAGTCCCCCTACCACTACGCCGCCGCCCGCCACGGCGTGCAGTCCTACTCGGTGTGCAACCGGATGTACCACCCACGGCACTACGACGACCCGATCGCGGAGTACTGGAAGTTGGTGCGCGACGTCACCTTGTGGGACGTCGGGGTCGAGCGGCAGGTCGAGATCTCCGGTCCCGACGCCCTCCAGCTGGCCGACCTGCTGACCCCTCGTGACCTGACCAAGTGCGCGGTCGGGCAGTGCAAGTTCCTGCTCAACACCGACGTGGATGGAGGGGTGATCAACAACCCGGTGCTGCTGCGCGTGGCCGACGACTGCTTCTGGTTCTCGGTCGCCGACGGCGACGTGCTGCTGTGGGCCAAGGGGGTGGCCAGCCAGCTCGATCTCGACGTCAAGGTGAGCGAACCCGACGTCGCCCCGGTGCAGATCCAGGGACCGAAGTCGCAGGCGCTGATGGTCGACCTGTTCGGAGACAAGGTGCTCGACCTCAAGTACTACTGGTCGAGCGAGTTCCAGCTCGACGGCATGGACGTCGTCGTCGGCCGCACCGGCTACACCGGGGAGATCGGCTACGAGATCTACCTGCGTCACGCCAGCCGGGACGCGACCAAGCTGTGGGACGCGATCCTCGAGATCGGCCGGCCGCATGACCTGGCCGTGATCGGTCCCTGCCAGATCCGCCGGGTCGAGGCCGGCATCTACAGCTACGGGAACGAGATCGCGCTCGACAACAACGCGTTCAGCGACTATGCGTTCCTCAACCCCTACGAGCTGGGAATGGAGTGGACGGTGAACCTCGACAAGGAGTCGGACTTCATCGGCAAGCAGGCGCTCACCCGGATCGCCGAGGAGGGTGTGGATCGCAAGGTCGTCGGCGTCGAGCTGGGCGGCGACCCGATCATCGGCTACCTCGAGGACTACCTCCCCGTCACCGCCGGCGACCGACAGGTCGGCCAGGTGTCCTCGGCGTTCTGGTCGCCCCGGCTGGAGAAGAACATCGGGTTCGCCCTGGTGCCGATCGCGCTGGCCGACGAGGGCACGAAGCTCACCGTGCGCACCGCGGCCCGGGGCGAGATCGACGCGATCGTGGTCCCCAAGCCGTTCATCGACCCGAAGAAGCAGACGCCCAAGGGCGACGTGGTGTCATCGTGAGCCAGGGCACCGCCACGCAACGACGCGGCCGGGGCCTCGGCGCCCGGCTCGACGAGGGCCCCGTCGTGTGCGCCGAGGGCTATTTGTTCGAGCTGGAGCGCCGGGGCTACCTGCAGGCCGGTCCCTTCGTGCCCGAGGTCGTGCTCGACCACCCGGAGCAGGTGAGCGCCCTGCATGAGCAGTTCGTGCACGCGGGATCCGATGTGGTGGAGGCCCTGACCTACTACGCGCACCGCGACAAGCTGCGCGCGGTCGACAAGGACGGTCAGCTCGAGGCGCTCAACCTCCGGGCACTCGAGCTGGCCGGGCGGGTCGCCGAGGACACCGCCACCCTGCTGGCCGGAAATGTCTGCAACACCAACGTCTACGACCCCGACAGCCCCGCGACACACGTCGCGGCCCGCGAGATGTTCACCGAGCAGGTTGGCTGGGCCGCCGAAGCCGGCGTGGACTTCGTGATTGGCGAGACCTTTCGGTACACCGAGGAGGCACTGCTCGCACTGGCGGTGATCCGGGAGGCCGGGCTCCCCGCGGTGATCACCCTGGCGGTCGGTACGTCGCCGGAAACCCGCGACGGGTGGCGTCCCTCCGACGCCTGCCGCCGCCTGGCCGACGCCGGTGCCGACGTGGTCGGCCTGAACTGCCTGCGCGGCCCGGCCACGATGCTGCCGCTCCTGGACGAGATCGTCGAGGCCGTCGACGTACCCGTGGCGGCGATGCCCGTTCCCTACCGCACCTACACCGAGCAGCCGACGTTCCATGCGCTTCGAGACGTCGACCACGGGTTGTTGCCCGGCGACCGGCCGTTCCCGACCGCGCTGGACCCGTTCACCTGCAACCGCTACGAGATCGCCGACTTCACCCGCCGGGCGGTCGACGCTGGCGTGCGCTACCTGGGGCTGTGCTGTGGCGCGGCCCCGCACCACGTGCGGAGCATGGCCGAGGCCCTCGGCCGCAAGCCGCCGGCCAGCCGCTACACCGAGGACATGTCCCGGCACTCCTTCCTCGGCACCGACGAGCGGCTCTCCCGGCACAACCTGGACTACCGGGAACGGCTCTGATGCTCGATCAGCGGGTCCAGACCGGCAACCCCTCAGCACTGGTGCGGGCGCTCGGGGCGCCGCGAGTCGAGGTGCTGCCGTTCGCGGACACCGCTGAGCACGTGGCGAAGCACCTGCCCGCCGGATCGGTGGTCCCGGTGACCGCGTCGCCGCGACGCGGGATCGAGCCGACCCTGCGGATCAGCGAGGCACTGGCCCGCGACGGCTACCGCGCGGTGCCACACCTCGCTGCGCGGCTGGTGCGCGACCGGGACTCGGTGTACAGCCTGCTGCGCCGGCTGGCGGCCGCCGGCATCGACGATGCGTTCGTCATCGGCGGCGACGGCGCCCACCCCGTCGGCGCCTTCGACGACGCACTCGGACTCCTGCAGGCGATGCACGACATTGCCGAGCGTGGCTACGTGCGGCTGCCGTCCCGGCTGGGGATCGCGGCCTACCCCGAGGGCCACTCTCGCGTCGGCGAGGAGGCGCTGCGGGCCGCGCTGCTGGCCAAGCAGCCGCTGGCGACGTACGCCGTCACGCAGCTGTGCTTCGATCCGCCCACGGTCACGGCGTTCCTCGCGGACCTGCGCCGCGGGGGCTTCCGGCTCCCGGTGTACGCCGGCGTCCCCGGCCGCGTCGACCGCCGCACCCTGCTCCGGATCAGCGGCCGGATCGGGGTCGGCGACTCGGCCCGCTTCCTGCGCAAGCACCGGCACGGGATGCTGCGGATGCTGCTGCCCAGGGCCTACGATCCCGACCGTCTGGTGCGCGGACTGGCGTCGGACCTCAGCCGGCCGCAGACCGGGCTCGCCGGCCTACACCTGTACAGCTTCGGCGACATCGCCTCCACCGAGGGGTGGCGGCGCGGGCTGCTCGACGAGCTGAGCCGCCCCGGAGGCGACCAGTGAGAACTCCCCGATCGGGGCGGTACTCCGCGCTGTCGTTGCTCCGCCACGGACTCCGCGCCGACGACTGGCCGCGCGTGTGGCGGAACCCGGATCCCAAGTCCCAGTACGACGTGATCGTGGTGGGCGGAGGCGTGCACGGCCTGGCTGCGGCGTACTACCTCGCGCGCGACCACGGCATCACCAACGTGGCGGTCCTCGAGAAGAGCTACCTGGGCTCGGGCGGCTCGGGCCGCAACACCGCGATCCTGCGGTCGAACTACCTCACCCCGGAGGGCGTGCGGTTCTACGACCGCTCACTCGCCCTGTATCGCGAGTTGGCCACCCAGCTGAACTTCAACGTGATGTTCTCCCGCCGTGGGCACCTGACCCTGGCGCACACCGACTCCTCGCTGCGGACGATGCGCTGGCGGGCGGAGGTCAACAAGCTGTGCGGCGTGGACTCCGAGGTGATCGACCCGAAGGAGATCGGGAAGCTCGCCCCGAGGCTGGACCTGTCCGACCAGGCCAGGCATCCGGTGCTGGGAGCGCTCTACCATCCGCCCGGCGGGATCATCCGCCACGACGCGGTCGTGTGGGGCTACGCACGAGCGGCGGACGCCCTCGGTGTCGACCTGCTGCAGCAGACCGAGGTCACCGGCATCGACGTCGACGGCGGCCGGGTGACCGGAGTGCGCACCAACCGCGGCGCCATCGCGGCGCCGGTCGTGCTCAACTGCACCGCCGGGTGGTCGACCCTGGTCGCGGACCTGGCCGGCGTCCGCCTGCCGGTGCAGACGTTCCCGCTGCAGGCGGCGGTCACCGAGCCGGTCCGGCCGTTCCTGCACCCGGTCGTGGTCTCGGGCAGTCTGCACGTCTACCTGAGCCAGACCGACCGCGGCGAGATCGTCTTCGGCGCCAGCGTCGACCCGTTCGCGTCGTACTCCACCCGGGGGAGCTGGGAGTTCACCGAGGGACTGGCCTCGCACGCGGTCGCGCTGATGCCGTCGCTCGCTCCGCTGCGGGTGCTGCGGCAGTGGGCCGGGCTGTGCGACCTCACGCCGGACTTCGCACCGATCATGGGGCCGACCGAGGTCGGCGGGTTCTTCGTCGACGTGGGTTGGGGGACCTACGGTTTCAAGGCGGGGCCGGTGTCGGGCGAGGCGATGGCCGAGTGCATCGCGACCGGAACCCCGCCGCCGCTGATCGAGCCCTTCGGGCTGGACCGGTTCGCCACCGGTGCGCTGGTGGGCGAGAAGGGCGCCGCGGCGGTGGGTCACTGATGCTGGTGCTGCCCTGCCCGTGGTGCGGTCCGCGCGGCGCCGAGGAGTTCGGGTCCGTCGGAGAGCTGGCGCCCCGTCCCGACCCGCGGACCGCCGAGCCGCAACAGTGGCGCGACTACCTCTACCTGCGGGCGAACCGGGCCGACTGGACCTTCGAGCGGTGGTACCACCGGATGGGGTGCCGGCGTTATCTGGTGGTGGAGCGGCACCCGGTCACCAACGAGGTCCGCACCGTGGGCCCGGAGGGACCCTGATCATGTCGTCGATGGAGCTGCGGCTCGGCCCCAGGCCGGGGGAGGTGCTCGACCGGCGACGGCCGCTGACCCTGAGCTGGAACGGCCGCACCTACCCGGCGTACGACGGCGACACCATCGCCTCGGCCCTCGCCGCGTGCGGGGTGCGGGTGTTCTCGCGCAGCTTCAAGTACCACCGCCCGCGCGGGCTGCTCACCGCGAACGTGCTCGACCCCGGCTGCGTCGTGTCGGTGGACGGGGAGCCGAACGTGCGCGGCGCGCACCGTCTGGTCACCGATGGGGACGATGTGAGGTCGCAGGACACCTGGCCCTCGCTCGGACTCGACGTCAAGGCGGCCACCGGCCTGGTGGGCCGGTTCCTGCCGCCGGGCTTCTACTACAAGACCTTCATGGCGCCGCAGCCGTTGTGGCCGGCCTACGAGCGGGTGCTGCAGCGGTTCGCCCACGGTGGCGCGCTCCCCGCACAGACACCGGTCGCTGCGCCGGCCAAGCGACACGTCCGCCCCGACGTCCTGGTCGCCGGCGGCGGCCCGGCCGGCATGGTCGCCGCCCTCGTCGCGGCCGAGGCCGGGGCCTCGGTCCTGCTCGTGGAGGAGGAGCATGCCCTCGGTGGCCACCTGCGCTGGGGCGGCACCGACGAGCTGGCGGTGCTGGACGACCTGCGGAGCCGCGTGCTGGCCTCCGGCGTCGAGGTGCTGACCGACTCGGTGGCACTCGGCCGCTACGACGGCAACGACGTGCCGGTCGTCCAACGCGGACGCGACGCCGCGCACGAGCGGTTGGTGAAGGCGCGGCCGCGGGTGCTGGTCTACGCGCCCGGGTTGATCGAGCGGCCCTACATCTTCGCCGGCAACGACGTGCCCGGGGTGATGCTTGCGACAGCGGCTCGCCGGTTGGTCAACCTGTACGCCGTCCGGCCCGGCTGGCGCGCGGTGGTGTTCACCGCCAACGACGAGGGCGACGCAGCGGTCCACGACCTGGAGCGGGCCGGCGTCGAGGTGGTGCACGTCGAGGACGCCCGACGCGGCGGCGAGCTGGTGCGGGTCCGGGGGCGGTCGGGCGTGCGCAGCGTCGAGGTGTCCGACCGCACTGTGGAGTGCGACCTCGTGGTCACGGCGACCGGCTGGACGACTCCGTCGACGCTGGTGACCATGGCCGGCGGCGCACTGGCGTGGGACCGGCGCGCCGCGCGTTTCGTGCCCGACCCGGGCACCCTGCCGTACGACGTGCTGGTGACCGGCCGCGCTCTCGGCGGGCCGAGCCCAGATGACGTGGTGGCCCACGCGGAGGCCACCGGGCGCGAGGCCGCCCGGAGAGCGGCGTACCTGAAGGGGCGCGAGCGTGCCTCGATCCCGACCCGGCCGCAGACTGACACACCCGCACCGGCCACCCGGCCCGGGCAGCGGATCGCGGTGCCCCGGGCGGTCGACCACCCGGCCCTCTTCCACGCCCGCACCCACGGGATCGTCGACTTCAGCGAGGATGTCTCGTCGCACGACCTCGTCGCCGCGGTCCGCGAGGGCTACGACTCCGTCGAGCTCGCCAAGCGCTACACGACCGCCACCATGGGGCCTGCCCAGGGCAAGCTGGAGAGCGTCAACGTCGCCGCGGTCGTCGCCGAGGCGACCGGGCAGGAGATGGGTGACGTCGGCACCACGACCTGGCGACCGCCATACGCCGCGGTCACGCTGGGCGCACTTGCCGGTCCGGAACGCGCCCCGGTGCGGCGCTCCCCGATGCACGACTGGCACCGGACCCACCGTGCCGTGTCCATGCTGGCGGGTGCCTGGGTGCGTCCCGACCACTACGGCGATCCGGCCGGCGAGGCGCTCGCCGTACGCCGAGATGTCGGCATCATCGACGTCACCCCCATCGGCAAGCTCGACCTCCAGGGCCTCGACGTGCCGAAGCTGCTGAATCTGCTCTACGTCAACAGGTGGTCGAAGCTCGAGGTCGGGCGGGTCCGGTACGGCGTGATGTGCGCCGAGGACGGCGTGATCCTCGACGACGGCGTCACCGGCCGCCTCGGTGAGGACCACTACCTGATGAGCACCACCTCCTCGGGCGCCGCGACGGTGTGGGAGTGGATGGAGCTCTGGCTGCAGACCGAGCATCCGGACTGGCAGGTGCACGTGACCCCGGTGACCACGGCCTACGCGAGCATCAACGTGGCCGGGCCCCGGTCCCGCGAGCTGGTGGCGCGCGTCACCGAGGGTGTCGACGTGGGCGGCGAGGCGTTCCCCTACCTGCACGTGCGCACCGGACGGGTCGCCGGCGTCGACGACTGCGTGCTGTGGCGGATCGGGTTCACCGGCGAGCTCAGCTACGAGCTGCACGTGCCCGCGGGCTACGGCCTGCACGTGTGGGAGCGGCTGATCGAGACCGGCGCCGACCTGGGCGTCCGACCGTTCGGGGTGGAGGCCCAGCGGATCCTCCGCCTGGAGAAGGGGCACCTGATCGTCGGCCAGGACACCGACGGACTCACCAGCGCGTACGACGCCTCGCTGGACGGCCTGGTCAAGCTGGACAAGGACGACTTCGCCGGCCTGCCCGTGCTGGCGAGGCAGGCACGCGAGGGCCACGACTCCCGGCTGGTCGGGTTGCGGTTCGACGACTCGGTGCTGCCGGCGGAGGGCTGTCAGGTCGTCGGCCTCGACGACATGCCTCGTGGCCGGGTGACGTCGGCCCGGATGTCGCCGACGCTCGGCCGCCCGGTCTGCCTCGGCCTGGTGGCCACCGACCTCGCCGAGCCCGGTACGGCGCTGCGGGTGCGGCTGACCGACGGCCGGACCGTGCCGGCCACGGTGACCGAGACGCTGGCCCAGGTCGACCCGGAGGGGGTGCGGCTGCGTGGCTGAGCCGGTCGCGAGGAGCCCCGTCGCCGTCGCCGCCCCCGAGGTGGTGCTGGGTGGCTGGGCCGTGAGCGGACGCACCAGCGACGCCGCCCTGACGCTGGTCGACTGCACCCCCCTGTCCAAGGTCGGGGTGCGCGGCGATCCGTCCCTGGAACCGCCACCGGTCGGCGTCCGGCTCGGACGGGCCGTCCGCGAGACCTGGTCCGACCTCGGCGTGCTGCTGGTCGGGGCCGGCCCCGGTGAGTGGCTGGTGCTCGCCCCGCCGGGACGGCAGGGCGAGGTGCGCAAGGAGCTTTCCGCGCGCGCGTCGCCCTCCACCGGGCTGCTGACGGTGGTCGACCTGACCCACGGCCGGGCCCTGTTCCGGCTGACCGGCGACCGGGCGGCGGACGTCCTCGCGTGCGAGACCGCCGTCGACCTCGACGACGATCTGCGCCCCGACGGCGCGGCCCTGCGGTGCGGGTTGGCGGGGCTGGCGGTGGACCTCGTGCGCGACGACCGCGGCGGACCACCGTCGTACCTGCTGCACTGCGAGCGATCGTCGGGGCAGTACCTGTTCGACGTCCTGCTGGAGTCCGGACACGAGTTCGGGGTGGACATCGCCGGCTTCGTCCCCCCGGGGATCTGAGAGAAGAGGAAAGCCATGACATCGGACAACCTGGCGATGGCGCGATCGGCGGCGCTCAAGCCGATCGAGGACGTGGGCAACGAGATGGGGCTCGGCAGTCACCTCCTCGAGCCCTACGGCCGGCACGTGATGAAGGTCGGTCTCGACGCGATCGCCGAGCTGGCGGACCGGCCGCGGGCCAAGTACGTCGTGGTGACCGCGATGACGCCCACGCCGCTCGGAGAGGGCAAGACGACCACGACGGTGGGGCTGGGACAGGCGTTCAAGCACCTTGGCAGGACGTCGGTGGTCACTGTCCGGCAACCGTCGATGGGTCCGGCGCTGGGGATCAAGGGCGGCGCCTCCGGCGGCGGCATGAGCCAGGTGGTGCCCATGGAGCAGCTCAACCTGCACCTGACCGGCGACATGCACGCGGTGACCGCCGCCCACAACCAGCTCAGCGCCATGCTGGACAACCACCTGTTCCGTGGCAACGAGCTGGACCTCGACCCGAACGCCGTGACCTGGCGCCGGGTGCTGGACGTCAACGACCGGGCCCTGCGCAACATCGTCACCGGGCTGGGTGGGCGCGCCGACGGCGTACCCCGCCAGAGCGGGTTCGACATCACCGCGGCCTCCGAGGTGATGGCGACGCTGGCCCTGACCACCTCCCTCGACGACCTGCGGCGGCGGCTCGGACGCATCGTGGTGGGCTACTCCGGGGACGGGGAGCCGGTGACCGCGGACCAGCTGCACGCGGGTGGCGCGATGACCGTGCTGCTCCGCGAGGCGATCAAGCCGAACCTCCTCCAGACCATGGAGAACACGCCTGTCCTGGTGCACACCGGCCCGTTCGGGAACATCGCCACCGGGAACTCCTCGGTGCTGGCCGACCTGATCGCGCTCCGCTGCGGCGACTTCGTGGTCACCGAGGCCGGCTTCGGGGCCGACATGGGTGCCGAGCGGTTCTTCAACATCAAGTGTCGGGAGTCCGGAGAGGCACCCGACGCCGCGGTCGTGGTGGCCACCGTGCGGGCGCTGAAGGTGCACTCGGGCCGCTACCGGGTCGTGGCCGGCAAGCCCCTGCCCCCCGAGCTGCTCGAGGAGAGCCCCGACGACGTCCGCGCCGGGGCCGCCAACCTGCTCAAGCAGATCGAGAACGTCCGGCGACACGGCGTACCGGCGGTGGTGGCGGTCAACTCCTTCCCCACCGACCATCCCAGCGAGCACCGCGTCGTCCGCGAGATCGCCGACGAGGCCGGCGTCCGGTTCGCCGTCTGCGACCATTTCGCGCGGGGCGGCGCGGGTGCGGTCGAGCTCGCCGAGGCCGTCGCGGAGGCGGCCGAGGAGCCGTCGGAGTTCCGGATGCTGTACGCCGACGAGGCCGGGCTGCGCGAGAAGATCGAAATGATCGCGACGGCCGTGTACGGCGCGGACGGCGTGGACTACAGCCCGGCCGCGGCCCGCTCACTGGACACCTACGAACGGGCCGGGTTCGGCGGGCTGCCGATCTGCGTGGCGAAGACGCACCTGTCGTTGTCCTCCGACCCGCTCCTCAAGGGTGCGCCGACCGGGTGGAGACTGCCGGTTCGTGAGGTGCGTGCGGCCGTGGGCGCCGGTTTCGTCTACCCGATCTGCGGCGACATGCAGACCATGCCCGGCCTCGGGTCCGACCCGACGGCGGCGCACCTGGACCTGGATGAGGACGGCCAGGTCGTCGGGCTGTTCTGATGGTGAAGGAGGCAGGCATGTCCCACAGATTCACCGACCAACCCCTCGGAGAGTTCCTCGACTCGCTGGCGGCGAGATCACCGGCGCCGGGCGGCGGGGCGGCCGCGGCCGTGACCGTGGCGATCGCCGCCGGGCTGGTGGCGATGGCGGCCGGCTACGCCGACCGGGTGCCGGACGACCTGCTCGAACGCGCCCGTGGGTGCCAGTCACGGGCTGCCGGCCTGGCCGAGGAGGACGCCGCGGCGTACACCGAGGTGCTGGCCGCGCGCGGCTCCGGGGATCAGGCACGGTTGGGCGAGGCTTGGCGTCGGGCCAGCTCGGTGCCGATGGAGCTCGCCGAGTGCGGGGCCACGGTGGTCGCCGATGCGGTGACGGTTGCGGAGCGCGGCCGGCACGCCCTGAGGGGGGACGCGTTCACCGGCGCGCTGCTGGCGAATGCGGGCGTGCAGGCGGCCGTGGCACTGGTGGGGATCAACGCCGCCGAGGCCGCACCAGATCCGGGGCTCGTCGCCCGGGCGCTCCGAGTCGCGGCCGACGCCGACGCAGCTGTACGCCGGCTGACCGACCGGGACCTGGCTTGACCTGACCAAGGACCGAGAAGTCCTGGGGACGCCTCGTGGCCCCAGACCAGTGGAAGCGAACTGAGAGACTTGCGCCATGGACCCGGAGCGTCACCTGGAAGGAATCCGAGTCGCCGTAGACGTCTTCGCCCGCCACGCGCTCGCTGCAGGACTGGAAACATCGGTACCCACCACGCCCGGTTGGGACGTGCGGCGCCTGATCGCCCACCAGGGCAGGGTGCACCGCTGGGGCACGGCGACGATCGCCGGCGAGGAGATCGACCGAGAGGCCGCTGAGGCGGAAGGTTACGGATCCGAGGACCCGGTCCGCTGGCTTCGTGAGGGCGCCGAAGGTCTGATGACCGCGATCGAGCTGGCGCCACCGGACCTCGAGGTCCTGGTTTTCCTGCCCGACGCTCCGCCGGCACGCGAGTTCTGGGCTCGTCGGCAGTGCCACGAGACCACCATCCACGCCGTCGACGCCCTCACCGCATCGCTCGGGCGTCCCCCGCGTGCTGCCGACACCTGGATCGACGGCGGGATCGCTCGCGACGGCATCGACGAGCTGCTGACGGGCTTCCTGCCACAGCGGCGCTCTCAGCTGCGGTCACCCCAGCCGACCACGGTGTCCGTGCTCCCGGACGACTCGGACCTGCGCTGGCTGGTCACCGTCTCCCAGGACCCACCCGTCACCCAGCGCGGCAAGGGCGACGACGATGCCGACGTGGTGCTTCGCGGGTCCGCGGTCGCGCTCTACCTCACCCTGTGGAACCGCAGCCACGAGGTGACCGCGGACGGGTTCGACCTGTGGGCCGAGCACGCCCGGGTGTGATGGCCACGACCGCCTACGTCCTCATCCCGGTGGCTGGCCGGTCGCTGCGACCTCGACCACCCCACGCCGTACGACGCCGACGGGCCGCCCGGTCAAACCGGCACCCCACAACTCCGGTCCGCTGGGTCGGCGTCATCACCGTTGGAAGACCCACGCCGGCTACCGAGCCCGACAGCGCGGGCGCGTCCGCTTTGTGAGGCGTACGCCCTACGGGCGCCATTACCTCGTCGACCACACCGGCACGCAGCGTCTGCAGTGCGACGAAGGCGACCTGGAGTACGAACCTGCGGTTGACTGACCCCATGACACGTGTCGTCGCACCCATCGCCTTCGGCGGACCCGAGCAGCTCCGCCTCACCGAGACAGCTACGCCCGAGCCGGGCTCGGGCGAGGTCCGGGTGGGCGTCAAGGCGATCGGCGTCAACCCGATCGACTGGAAGATGTACTCCGGCAGCTACGGCGACGACCCCGCCCAGCTCCAGCGCATCGGCGTCGAGGTCGCGGGCGTCGTCACCGCAGTCGGCGCCGACGTGAGCGAGTGGTCCGTGGGCGACGAGGTCGTCGTGCCCAGCGTGCCGGGCAGCGCGTACGCCGACGACGTGGTCGTCGCGGCGGACAAGCTCGATCCCAAGACGCCCGGGCTCAGCTTCGAGCAGGCGGCCGCGCTGCCGGTCGTCGCCGGCACCGCGTGGCACGCCGTCGAGGCGGTCGGGGTGGGAGGCGACGACACCGTGCTCGTGCACGGCGCGGCCGGGGGTGTCGGCGGCCTGGTGATCCAGCTGGCCCGGCGCCGCGGTGCGCACGTGATCGCGACCGCCAGCCCGCGCAATCACGACTATCTGCGCGAGCTGGGCGCCGAGCCCGTCGAATACGGCGACGGCCTCGCCGATCGCGTGCGCGCGCTCGCGCCCGGCGGCGTCGACGCCGCCATCGACCTGGTCGGCACCGATGAGGCGCTGGAGACCAGCGTCGAGCTCACCGCCGGGCTCGACCGGATTGTCTCCATTGCCGGGTTCGAGAAGGGCGCCGAGCTTGGCGTGAAGCTGATCGGCGGCGGGCCGGGCGCAGATCCCGGCACCGAGCTGCGGGCGCGCGCAAGACGAGAGGTGGGACAGCTGCTGGCCGACGGCGAGGTGGAGCTCGAGATTGCCGACACCTACCCGCTCACCGAGGTCGCCGCCGTCCACCAACGCAGCCGCGAGGGGCACACGCGTGGCAAGCTCGTCGTCGTCCC
>JBPCQY010000010.1:0-9449 GCA_050997635.1 Nocardioides sp. | reverse complement strand
GGGCCCTCCTCAACCAGCGGAGAAGCAAGACGGGCCCCCAGGGGGCCCTCCTCAACCAGCGGAGAAGCGAGGAGGGAGGCGTGCGTGGGCGCGTCGGGGACGTGGGTCGGTTTGAGCGCGGCGAACTCCTTGCGGAGCACGGGGACGACCTCCTCGCCGAGCAGGTCGAGCTGCTCGAGCACGGTCCCCAGCGGCAGGCCGGCGTGGTCCATCAGGAACAGCTGGCGCTGGTAGTCGCCGACGTACTCCCGGAAGCCGAGCGTGCGCTCGATGACCTGCTGGGGCGAGCCGACGGTCAGCGGCGTCTCACGGGTGAAGTCCTCCATCGACGGGCCCGTAGACGGGCGCGTTGTCGAAGTACGGCCGGAACTCGTTGACGGCGTCCTGGCTGTTCCTGCGCATGAACGCCTGGCCGCCGAGGCCGACGATGGCCTGGTCGGCGGTGCCGTGGCCGTAGTGCTCGAAGCGCTGTCGATACAGCGAGACCATCCGCTCGGTGTGCGACGCGGGCCAGAAGATGTGGTTGGCGAAGAAGCCGTCCCCGTAGTACGCCGCCTGCTCGGCGATCTCCGGCGTGCGGATCCGTGCCACACGAACGGGGGTACGCCGTCCAGCGGGCGCGGCGTGGAGGTGAAGCCCTGGAGCGGCGTCCGGAACTTGCCCTCCCAGTCGACGACGTCCTCGCGCCACAGGCGGCGGAGCAGGGCGTAGTTCTCGACGGCGAGATTGATGCCCTCGCGGATGTCCTTGCCGAACCACGGGTAGACCGGGCCGGTGTTGCCGCGGCCCATCATCAGGTCGACGCGGCCGTCGGAGAGGTGCTGGAGCTTGGCGTAGTCCTCCGCGATCAGCACCGGGTCGGTGGTCGTGATCAGTGTGGTCGACGTGGACAGGATGATCCGCGACGTCTGCGCGGCGATGAACGCCAGCGTCGTCGTCGGCGCGGACGCGATGAACGGCGGGTTGTGGTGCTCGCCCGTCGCGAACACGTCGAGCCCGACCTCCTCGGCCTTCCTCGCGATCGCGATCGTCGCCTTGATCCGCTCGTGCTCGGTCGGCGTACGACCCGTCGTCGGGTCCATGGTCACGTCGCCCACGCTGAAGATGCCGAACTGCATGTCTGCTCCCGTCCTTGGGTAGTCCTGATTTCAACTACATCCAGAACGTCGAGGTCCTCCGGCTCATTCCCGATCGATCGGGCGGCGCGTGGCCGGTCAGGCTGGCTACTCGAGCCCGCTCAGATCCGGGGGTACGTCGACCGCGTGCTCGCGCAGCACGTCGAGCGGGATGACCTCCAACGCCCGCTCGTTGGTCGACGCGAGGACGACGGGCGCGGCGACACCGTGCTGATAGGCCTGCAGCCACCGAGCCGCGACGACACACCACCGGTCACCTGGCGTCAGGCCCGGGAAGCCGTAGGCAGGGAGCGGTGACGACAGGTCGTTGCCGACCACCTTCTGGTGGACCAGGAACTCCTCGGTCACCACCGTGCAGACCGCGTGCAGCCCGACGTCGTCGGACCCGCACGAGCACGAGCCGTCTCGGTAGAAGCCGGTCAGCGGGTCGGTGCCACAGGGCTCGAGCGCTCCTCCGAGCACGTTGCGTTCGGTCGTGGGTTCGGCCATGGACAGCATCATGCCGGTTATCCACAGGCCGGCCGTGAGTCGGTTGCGAACCGCGTCGGCCCGGCGTTGGCTGAGGAGCATGTCTCGGGTCATCGTGCTCGCCCTTGCGGCCGCGGTCGCGCTCACCGGTTGCACAGGCGGGGACCAGAAGCCGGACGAGCCCCTGGCAGGGACATCCCTGCCGTCGTCCCCGACCGTCGCCAGTGCTGCCGCGATCGATGACGTTCCGGACGGGCTGGTGACCCAGGCCTGGCAAACTCACCTGCTGCCCATGCTCCAGCCCGTCGTGTCGACTGTTTCGCCTACGCCCTGTCGGTGACCACCGGCGAGCCGCTGCTGTTCGTCGGCGACGACTTCACGCACACCGACGTGGCGGCGGCCCGTCGGGTGGGTTGAGGATCGCCGACGTGGCGGCCGCCCACGAGCTCCCCGTCATCACCCAGGACGACGATTTCCTGGCGCTCGGAGCTCGGCCTGCTCGCGGTCGTCCACGTCTGACCGCCGCCGTTCCCAGCGGGGGGTGATGGTCCCTACCCGTTGACAGCCTCGGGCACCCGGTGGCACGGTGACCGATGAGCGAACGTAAGCGGTTACTCAGGCGAGGAGTCCCAGCACCCGTGAACGAGAAGGCCACGATCTACGAGGTCGCCCGGTTGAGCGGGGTCTCGACGGCGACGGTGTCGCGGGTGATGCACGACGGTGTCGGGTTCTCCGAGGCCACCCGCAAGACCGTGCTGGAGGCGGCCGCCGCGCTCGGCTGGGTGCCCAACCACTCGGCCCGCAGCCTCGCCCGGCGCCGGGCAGGTCTGGTGGGCCTGCTCTTCCCCGACTTCGACGCCGAGGGTACGGCGGAGGACGAGTCGCCGCTGTTCGTCGACCAGGTGATCCGCGGCGCGGAGCGTGCCGCGACCCTCGCCGGCGACGCCATCGTCCTCGCCGCCACCCGCGGCCGCGGCGGCGGGGACCTCGCCCGGTCGCTGGTCGGCAAGGTCGACGGGCTGGTCGTGCTGGCCGGCAGCCTCGGTGCCAAGGACCTCGAGGCGATCTCGGCCGCCGTGCCCGTCGTCGTACTCGCCGCCCACCCGACCCGCAACAAGCTCGACTTCGTCGAGGCCGACAACCGCGGCGGAGCCGACGCGGCCACGCGCCACCTCCTCGAGGAGCACGGCCTCACCGACCTGGCGTACGTCGCCGGCCCGGCCCGCTCGCCCGACTCACGGGAGCGCTTCGTCGGGTTCGCCGACGCGCTCAAGGCAGTCGGCCTGAGTGCGCCCACGGCCCCCGAGGCGCACGGTGGCTTCACCCAGGCCGGGGGAGCGCGCGCCGCCGAGGAGCTCCTCGGCAAACGCCGGAAGGCGCCACAGGCCATCGTCTTCGGCAACGACGAGATGGCGGTCGGCGGCGCGGCCACCCTCCGCGCCCGTGGGCTGCGGGTTCCCGACGACATCGCGATCACGGGCTTCGACGACATCGCCTCCGCGCGCCACGTCGAGCCCACCCTGACCACGGTCCGCCAGCCGATGCGCGACATCGGCGAGACGGCCGTGCGCACCCTGCTCGACCGGATCGCCGAGCCCGACGCCCCGCGTCACACCATCATGCTCCCCACCTCGCTGGTCGTCCGGGCGAGCTGTGGCTGCCCGGATCCTGGAGGACTCGGCCGATGACCGACGCCAAGGCCCACTGGGAACGGCGGATCTACCGCCGCGTCACCGAGACCTCCGGTGCCGACCCGGTTTCCGAGCTGCCCGCCACGACCGGCCTGAGCGCCGAGCCTGCCAACGGCTTCGTCCTCCTCTCCTGGGACGCCGTGCCCGACGCCGCCGGCTACGTCATCGAGCGGGGAGCCCTCGGCGCGGCCGACGGCGAACGCGAGATCGTGTCCCACGGCGGCAGCGACGTCCCGGCCGTGGTCGGCACCGCGTTCGCCGACACCGGCGTCGACGACCGTACGACGTACAGCTACCGGGTCGGCGCCGTGCTCGGCAACGAGTACCCCGTCTGGCACTGGAGCGAGGCCGTCGAAGCCACCACCACGGGTACGGCGGGTGGCGAGGTAGCCGTCCACGTCGATGCCGCCGGCGACGCCGGACAGCTCGACCGGGTCTGGTGGCTGGTCGGCTCCGAGCGCCTGACCCAGCTCGGGTTCGGCGACCTCGGCAACGGTCACCACATCGGCGACGAGTTCGCCGAGGCGCTCACCATCGCCCACCGTGACCTCGGGGTCACCGGCGTCCGCGCCCACGCGATCCTGCACGACGACAACCAGGTCGTCACCCGGGGCGATGACGGCAGCCTGGCCTTCGACTTCACGATCGTCGACGAGCTCTACGACCAGATCCTCGCGATCGGCATCCACCCGCTCGTCGAGCTCGGCTTCATGCCGGCGTGCATCGCGCGCAACCCCGGCGAGACCGTCTTCGAGTACCGCGGCATCATCAGCCCGCCCGCCGACTGGGCCGAGTGGAGGCAGACCGTCGCGGCGCTCGCCGCACACCTGGTGGAGCGCTACGGCATAGACGAGGTCGCGACCTGGGGTTTCGAGGTCTGGAACGAGCCCAACCTCGAGGTCTTCTGGACCGGCTCGCAGGACGACTACCTCCGCCTCTACGAGGAGGCCGCCCGCGCGATCAAGGAGGTCGACGAGCGGCTCACCGTCGGCGGCCCCTCCACCGCGGCCTCGGAATGGGTCGAGGCGCTGGCGGCGTACGCCGAGAAGCACGCGCTGCCCCTCGAGCTGGCCACCACCCACACCTACGGGAACTATCCGCTCGACTTCCGGCCGGTGCTCGAGCGGCACGGCTTCGCCGACGCCGACATCCTCTGGACCGAGTGGGGCGTCGGCTCGACGCACTTCGGCCCGATCCATGACGGTGTCTCCGGTGCGCCGTTCGTGCTCAGCGGCTTCCGGAGCGCCCAGCACCGGATGAAGGCGCTGTCCTACTGGGTCGTCAGTGACCACTTCGAGGAGCTGGGTCGCCCGCCGGCGCTGTTCCACGACGGCTTCGGCCTGCTGACGCTCGGCAACCTGCGCAAGCCGCGCTACTGGGCGGTGCATCTCGCGGCCCAGATGGGCGACCAGGTGCTCCCGGCCGAGGTCAGCGGCGACGGCGCCGACGTACTCGTCCAGGCGTGGGCCTCCCGCCACGACGACGGCACGGTCGACGTCCTGGTCTGGAACAACACCGTCAACAGCCAGGTGATGCACGGCGACGAGCGGCTCTTGCGCGAGGTCACCGTCACCCTCGACGGCCTGCCGGCTGAGAGGTACGCCGTGCAGCTCGCCCGCGTCGACGAGCAGCACTCCAACATCAAGGCCGCCTCGAGCGGAGCCGACTGGCCCGACCAGGACGAATGGGCCCGCCTGCACGAGGCCGACCAGCTGCACACCGACGAGGCCGACGACCTCGTCCCGACGTCCGGATCCGGGTCGGTGAGCTTGACGCTCCCGCAGCCCGGCGTGGTCCGGATCCGACTGAGCGCCGACGGACAGCCGTCGGCAGACGATGAGGAGACAACCCGATGAAGCACGGCAACTGGACGCGGTCGACGGCAGTCGCCGCATCGATCCTGGTCGCGTCGTCGCTCGCGCTCAGCGCGTGCGCCGGCAGTGACAACACCACCCAGGCAGCAGGTGGTGGCACCCTCACCATCCAGGGCGACGCCGGCAACCCGCAGCTGGTCGAGAACTTCAACCCGCTCGTGCTCACGGGCCAGCTCGGCGGCACCCGGCTGATGTATGAGCCGCTGGAGCTGCGCAGCCCCGTCGACGGCTCGTTCACGCCGTACCTGGCGACGGGCCACACGTTCAAGAACCCGACGACGGTGGACTTCAAGCTGCGCCAGGGCGTCACGTGGAGCGACGGGAAGCCGTTCACCGCCCAGGACGTCGCGTTCACCTACGACCTGATCAAGAAGAACCCCGCGCTCGACGTCTACGGCATCTGGACCCAGATCAAGTCGGCCGTGGCGAAGGGCAACGACTTCGTGGTCACCTTCAAGCAGGCCAACGTCCCGTTCGTCGGCGTGCTCTCAGGCCAGGTGATCGTCCCCGAGCACATCTGGTCGTCGGTCTCCGACCCGGCCAAGGACACCAACACCAAGCCCGTCGGCACCGGGCCGTTCACACTCGACAAGTTCGCGCCGACGCAGTACACGCTGAAGAAGAACGCCGACTACTGGAACGCCGACGCGGTCGCACCGACCGAGGTCGTGATGCCGGCGCAGTCGAGCAACCAGTCGACCAACCAGCTCGACGTGACCAGCGGCAAGTTCGACTGGTCCTACAACTACCTGCCGGACGTGGACAAGACCTACGTCAGCCGCGACAAGGCGCACAACACCTACTGGTTCCCACCGGGCGGCACCATCGGCCTGTTCATGAACCTCACGAAGGCGCCGTACTCCAACGTGCACTTCCGCCGTGGTGTCAACCTCGCGATCAACCGCGACACCATCGCCGAGGAGGCGGTCGACGGCTACACCACCGGGGCCAGCCAGTCGGGCCTGGTCCTGCCCAACCTGCAGAAGTGGCTCGACTCGAGCATCCCCGACTCCGGCAACGTCAAGCTGGACACCTCGGGCTCGGCCGCGGAGTTCGCGAAGGCCGGCTACACCAGCAAGGCCGGCAAACTCGTCGACTCCTCGGGCAACCAGGCCACGATGTCGATCGTGATGCCGGCCAATTACTCCGACTGGGTGGCCGCCGGCAAGGAGATCGTCACGCAGCTGCAGGCAGCGGGCATCAACGCCTCGATCGACACACCGCAGGCCACGCCGTACACGAACGCCACGCAGAGCGGCAAGTACGACGCCGCGTTCGGTGGGTACGGCGGCACCGGTGACCCCTACACCGACTTCAACAACGCGCTCAACAGCGCGTTCGCGGCACCGATCGGTACGCCCACGGCCAACAACTTCGAGCGCTACAAGAACCCGAAGGTCGACCAGGTGCTGGCGACGCTGGCCGCGGCGACCGACGAGGCGGCCCAGCAGAAGGCCACCCACCAGCTCGAGAAGATGATGTACGACCAGGTCCCGATCGTGCTGATGTACTACGGCGGCAGCTGGGGGCTGTTCTCGACGAAGAACTTCACCGGCTGGCCGTCCGACCAGGACCCGTACACGCTGCCGACTCCCTACAACAGCGCCATCCTGACGGTGGTCACCCACCTGAAGGCGGCGTCCTGAGAGTGGGCGGCACGCGATGAGTTACGTCTGGCGCAAGGTCATCCTGTTCGTGGTCACCCTGTGGGCCTCGGTCACGCTGAACTTCCTGCTGCCCCGGATGATGCCGGGGTCGCCGGTGGACGCCGCCATCGCGAAGCTGTCCCAGGGGGGCCAGCCGGTCACGAACGCCCAGCGCCAGGCGATCGAGGCCCAGCTCGGCTCCCCGCACGGCAGCCTGATCTCGCAGTACGGCGACTACGTCGCGGGCGTGGCCAGGCTCGACTTCGGGTCGTCGTACACGTTCCCGAACCAGAGCGTGGCCCACACCATCGGGAGCGCGCTCCCGTGGACGCTCGTCCTGGTGGGCGTCACCACGATCGTCGCGTTCGTCATCGGCACCCTCCTCGGGGTGTACGCCGGGTGGCGACGCGGCACGAAGGGCGACGCCACCGTGACGGTGGGGGCGACCCTGTTCGCGGCGTTCCCGCCGTTCTGGCTGGGTCTGCTGCTGTTGTTCGTGCTCGCGTTCAAGCTCAACGCCTTCCCGATCAAGGGCGGCTACAGCCCCGGACTGACGCCCAACCTGAGCCTGAGCTTCATCAACAACGCGGCCACGCACAGCGTGCTGCCGGCGCTCACGCTGGCGGTCACGTCGCTGTCGGGCTGGGTCTTCGGCATGCGCAACAACATGATCAACACCCTCGGTGAGGACTACGTGACCTTCGCCGAGGCCAACGGGTTGCGGCGCCGCACCATCGCCGTGCTGTACGCCGCCCGCAACGCGCTGCTGCCTAACGTCACCGCGTTCGGGCTCTCGCTCGGTGCGGTGGTTGGCGGGTCGGTGCTCGTCGAGGGCGTCTTCAGCTATCCGGGTCTCGGGAACCTGCTCTACATCGCCGTGTCCAACCACGACTTCCCACTGATGCAGGCGCTGTTCCTGGTCATCAGCGTGAGCATGCTGGTCGCGATCTTCGTCGTCGACCTCCTCTATGTCCGACTCGACCCGAGAGTGCGGAGGTCCTAAGGATGAGCCTGATCACCACGACACCGCCCTCCGGCGATCCCGGCACCACGGTCGTCGTCCGCAAGCCGGCGTCCGAGTCGCGGCTGCCCGGTCCGCTGGTCTTCGTCTCCCGTGCGTTCGCGACCCTGTGGTCCAACGGCAAGGCCCGCCTCGGCATCGTGCTGCTCGGGCTGATGATCCTGATCGCGCTGTTTGCGCCCCTGATCGCGCCGCACTCGCCCACGGCGACCGACTTCACGCCGTACCAGGGACCGTCGGGGAGCAACTGGTTCGGCACCACCGGCAACGGCAACGACGTCTTCTCCCAGGTGGTGTACGGCGCCCGGGTGTCCCTGCTGGTGGGCCTGATCGCCGGTGCCGCGGCCACTCTTGTGGCCGTGATCGTCGGTCTGGTCTCGGGCTACCGCCCCGGCGTCGTCGACGAGGTGCTCAGCTTCCTGACCAACCTGGCGCTGGTGATCCCGGGTCTGCCGTTGATGTTCATCCTCGCGGCGTACCTCCCGAGCCGGTCGGTCTGGGTGATCATCCTCGTGGTCGCCCTGACGAGCTGGGCCACCGGTGCGCGCGTGATCCGCAGCCAGGCGACCTCGATCCGCGAGCGTGACTTCGTGACCTCGTCGGTGTTCTCCGGCGAGGGCCTGTTCCGGATCGTGCTGCGCGAGATCCTGCCCAACATGACCTCGCTGGTCGCCGGCAGCTTCTTCGGCGCGGCGACCGCGGCGGTGATGGCGGAGGCCAGCCTGGAGTTCCTCGGGCTCGGCAACCCCAACACCGTCAGCTGGGGCACGATCCTCTACTACGCCCAGCAGCAGAACTCGCTGCTGACCGGCCAGTGGGTGCTGGTCTTCGCGCCCGGCCTGATGATCGCGCTGCTCGCGGTGTCGTTCACGCTGATCAACTTCGGCGTCGACGCGCTCTCCAACCCCAGGCTGCGGGAGAAGTGATGGCAACGATCCTCGAGGCACGTGACGTCAACGTCGACTACACGCCGGCCGGCGGCGCCACCGTGCACGCCGTACGCGAGGTGAACCTGACGCTCGAGCAGGGCGAGTTCGTCGGCCTGGTCGGCGAGTCCGGCTGCGGCAAGTCCACGCTCGGCTTCGCGCTGACCCGGCTGCTGCAGCCGCCCGCTCACCTGACCGGCGGGTCGATCGTCTTCGACGGCGTCGACCTGGCGACCCTCAGCGGCGAAGGCCTGCGCGCGCAGCGGCGCAACGGGATCGCGCTGGTGCTGCAGAGCGGCATGAACGCGCTCAGCCCGGTACGCAGCGTGCAGGCCCACCTGCGCGACATCGTGAGGGCGCACGCGCGTGACGGCGAGGACACCTCCCGGGCCGCCGTACGACGCCGCGGCGCCGAGCTGCTCGACAAGGTGCGGCTGCCCGACGACGTCCTCGACAAGTTCCCGCACGAGCTGTCCGGCGGCATGCGGCAGCGGGTCTCGATCGCGCTGGCGCTCTCCCTCGACCCGAAGCTGATCGTCTTCGACGAGCCGACCACCGCGCTCGACGTGATCGTGCAGAAGGCGGTGATGAAGACCATCGAGGACCTCCAGGCCGAGAACGGCTTCACCGCGATCCTGATCAGCCACGACCTCGGGGTCGTCCTCGAGGCGACCTCGCGCATCATGG
>JBPCQY010000003.1:0-20607 GCA_050997635.1 Nocardioides sp. | reverse complement strand
GCAGGCCGCTGCGGTCGGCGGGGGCGTCCTCTGTCGGCGGCTGCACCATGGCCGCCACTCCCCGGGCCGGCTACCGTCGAGGGATGGAGCGCACCGGCGGCACGCGACGTGCCGCAGGTCTGCCCGTCCCTGCATCGTCCGGGGGTGATCCGTCGGCCTGACCGGTCCGGCCCGCCACGAGATCTGCCCCGCATCACGATCAGGAGGTCGTTCATGGAGATCAGTGTGACCGGACGTCACGTGGCGGTGCCCGAGCGTTTTCAGCGACACATCGAGGAGAAACTGGGCAAGGTTTCCCAGCTCGACCCTGCGGTGGGTCGGTGTGAGGTAATCCTGACGCACGAGGCCAATCCCCGGCAGGCCAAAGAGGCCGAACGCATAGAGATCACCTGTTTCGCCAAGCGATCGGTCATCCGCGCCGAAGCGAGCGCGGATGACGAGTACGGCGCACTTGATCTTGCGGTGGCGCGACTGGGAGAGCGACTACGCCGCCAGCACGACAAACGCAGGGTCAGCAGAGGTCGTCGAGCGCCGGTCTCAGTGGCAAGGGCTACCGCAGGGCTGAGCGACTGGGCCGAGCCGCAGGCCGAACAATCGCAGGAGCAACCCGAGGATCCGCTGCCGCCGTACGTCACCGCGTTGGGCGGCGATGAGGACTGCCCCGTCGAGCTACGCGAGAAGGTGCACCGCAGTTCCCCGATGGGAGTGGACCAGGCGTTGCGCGAGATGGAGCTGGTCGGGCACGACTTCTACCTCTACGTCGACAAGGAGAGCGAGCGGCCGGCGGTGGTCTACCGTCGCCGCGGCTACGACTACGGTGTCATCTCCCTCGACGTGCACGCCCGGGCGACCTAGGAATCAATGACCCGTTCGGGCCATCCCGAGCGCCCGCGGCCTGACCCGTTTGCGCCCCGGGATGACCCGGACGTGTCATGATTCTCCCGTGTCGACCCTGCCCAGCGCTCCCGGCCGGCCCGATGGCGAACCCATCCGGGTCATCGTCGTCGACGACCACCAGCTCTTCCGGCGCGGCCTGACCATGCTGCTGACGGCCGAGCCCGGTATCGACGTGGCCGGTGAGGCCGGCGACGGTGCCGCCGGGGTCGCGCTGGCGACCGAGATCGCGCCCGACGTCGTACTCCTCGATGTGCGGATGCCCCGCAAGTCGGGCATCGAGGCCTGCGTGGCGATCAAGGAGGCCGTGCCGACGGCCAAGATCATCATGCTCACCGTCTCCGACGAGGAGGCCGACCTCTACGAGGCCGTCAAGAGCGGCGCCTCCGGCTACCTGCTCAAGGACTCCTCGATCGAGGAGGTCGCCCAGGCGATCCGGGTGGTGGCCGACGGCCAGTCGCTGATCAGCCCGTCGATGGCGGTCAAGCTGATCGACGAGTTCAAGCTGATGTCGCGCCCCGAGCGCAACCACGTGTCGTCGCTGCGGTTGACCGACCGCGAGCTCGAGGTGCTGCGGCTGGTGGCGCGCGGGATGAACAACCGCGAGATCGCCAAGGAGCTGTTCATCAGCGAGAACACCGTGAAGAACCACGTGCGAAATCTGCTGGAGAAGCTCCAGCTGCACTCGCGGATGGAGGCCGTCATGTACGCCGTCCGCGAGAAGCTGCTCGACCTGCCCTGACCTGACCTGCCCTGCCCTGACCTGACCTGCCCTGACCTGGGGACCGGTCGGCGCCGGCCGGTAGGTTCACCGCGTGCTCTCGCTCTCCCAGGCCCAGGCGCGCCGGATCGCTCTCGCGGCCCAGGGGTTCCTCGACCCGCCGCACGAGAAGCCCACCCTGCGCACGCTGACCCGCACCGTCGCCCGCTCCGGGGTGCTGCAGGTCGACTCGGTCAACGTGCTGGCCCGTGCGCACTACATGCCGCTCTACTCCCGGATGGGTCCCTACGACCCCGACCTGCTGCGCCGTGCCTCCGAGCAGCGGCCCCGACGGGTGGTGGAGTACTGGGCGCACGTGCAGGCGCTGATGCCGGTCGACCTGTGGCCGGTGATGCGGCACCGGATGGCGGCGTACCGCGACCAGCACCACAAGTGGTGGGGCACGGTCGTCTCCACCGAGCTCAGCGAGAGCCTGCTGGCCGAGATCGCCGAACGCGGCGCGTCGACGGCCCGCGACCTCGACGACGGCCTGCCGCGCGCCAAGGAGCACTGGGGCTGGAACTGGTCGGCCACCCGCCGGGCCCTCGACTACCTCTTCATGGTCGGTGACGTCGCGATCGCCGGCCGCAACAGCCAGTTCGAGATCCGCTACGACCTGCCCGAGCGGGTGATCCCGGCGGCGCATCTGGACGCCCCCACGCCGAGCCTGCCCGACGCGGCCCGCGAGCTGGTCCGTCGCGCGGCCCGCTCGCACGGCGTCGCGACGGGCCGGTGCCTGGCCGACTACTACCGGATGCGGTTCCAGCCGGGTCCTCCCGGCACGATGCACGCCCGCACCGCCATCGAAGAGCTCGTCGAGAACGGTGAGCTCGACGTCGTCAAGGTCGAGGGATTCAACAAACCCTCGTACCTGCACCGCGACGCGCGCCGGCCCCGCGCCGTACGAGCTCGATCGCTGCTGAGCCCGTTCGACCCGCTGGTCTGGGAGCGCGAGCGCACCGAGCGGCTCTTCGACTTCCACTACCGCATCGAGATCTACACCCCGCCCGAGAAGCGGATCCACGGCTACTACGTGCTGCCGTTCCTGCTCGACGAGCGCATCGTCGGCCGGGTCGATCTCAAGGCCGACCGGCGCGGCGGCCGGCTGCTGGTCAAGGCGGCGTACGCCGAGCCGGGCGCGCCCGCCGAGACCGGGGAGCAGCTGATGGTCGAGCTGCGCCGGATGGCCGGCTGGCTGCGGCTCGACGAGATCGTCGTCGAGCCGCGTGGCGACCTGGCTGCGGTGTTGGCCGCGCGGGTGCGCTGACCCGCGAGCCGACCGACACCGAACCCCGTGCCGGGTCCGTGGTGGCCGTCTCGGGTCGACATTCCGAACGTCCGTGCTGCCGGACGTGGTGCTGCGGAACCGAAACGTTCGGAATGTCGCAGCAACAGGGTGCCGTCGAGGTCCGGCCACGCTGGCGGTGGAGACTCAGCGGCGGAACAACCTCCGCCTGCCGCCGGCCGCCTCGGACAGGATCTTTTCTGCGCCGGCGGCCGGCTGCCCGGGGTGGAAGGGCCGCTTGGGCCTGGTCGCGAGCGCCTCGAGCAGGCCGGAGATGCCCTCGCGTTCATCGGCCGTGAGCGATTCCGGCTCGGCCAGGGGGCGCATCGGGTCGACCTCCTCGAGCAGGTTGAGCGTGCGGAGGGTCTCGAAGTCGTCCTGCGTGGTCCGCTCGAAGATCCGCATCAGCAGCGGCGCCGCCTGCTCCTCGGTGAGCCCCCGGTCGAGCAGCGCCCGGAGCGCGATCGCGGTGGGCGCGCGGGCCGGGCGGAAGGCCGCCATCGGCCCGGCCGCCAGGACGGAGGTCCACTTGCGCACGAAGTCCTCGCCCGACCACGACTCGAAGTGCAACACGCTCAGGTCGTCGTGCCGGTACGCCGCGACCTCGTTGCCGGACTCGTCCAGCGCGCGGTGCAGGGCCAGCCAGACGTCGTGGGCGGGCCGCACTCCCGTCTTGCCCTCGACGTGGCCGTGGAAGTAGGCACCGTTGTGGGCCCGGTCGATGGTGCCGAGCACCTGCAGCAGGGTCAGCTCCGGCTCGGCGAGCAGCCGCTTGAACCAGGTGGGCGGCGCGTCCCAGCGTCGCCGGCTCACCGCCTCCAGCGGCGCCAGCTGGACGACGTGCTCGGTGGCCGGCACGGCCGCCATTGCCGCCGGGTCGAGGCGCACCATCTCGTCGCCGTCGATGTGGAAGACCCACTCGGCCCGCTCCACCAGGGTCAGCGCGGAGCGCACCAGGTTGGCATTGATCCGCTGGCGGACGTTGAGCTGCTCGGGGCGCTTGCCCCGCCACCAGGCATCGTCGGCGACCACGCAGGTGACGTGGTCGTGGGCGTCGAGCAGCGTGCGTACGGCGGACGTCGCCGGGTCGTCCGGGTCGTCGAGGAAGACCACGAGGTGGTCGATGCCGCCCGCGAGGTTGCCGGCCACGAAGCGCTCGACGTTCTCCGGGGTGTCCTTGACGGTGCTGACCGAAAACCTCATCAGGGTCCTTGCGTCGCTGGCGTTGGGCGGTCCGCAGTCTAGGACGCGCGGGCGCGGGGCGGTGGGCGGTCGCCGTCGGCGGCTCCTACCCGCCCGGATCCACCGAATCGGTGTGGTCAGGTCGGCTGGGTAGAGTTGGCCCGTCCGCGTACGTCGTCGACCCGGCGGCGTACACCCGACCCGTACATCCGATCTGTACATCCGGCCCCTGGGGAGTCCCGCGCGTGCCTGCCATTCTCGACAAGATCCTCCGCATCGGCGAGGGCAAGATCCTGCGTCGGCTCGAAGCGGTCAGCAAGGCGGTCAACGCCATCGATGACGACTTCGTCGCGATGAGCGACGAGGAGCTCCAGGCGATGACCGCGGAGTTCCGCGAGCGGCTCGCGAACGGCGAGACCCTCGACGACCTGATGCCGGAGGCCTTCGCGACCGTGCGTGAGGCCGCTCGCCGGGTGATCGGGCTGCGCCCCTTCGACGTCCAGATCATGGGTGCCGCCGCGCTCCACCTCGGCAACATCGCCGAGATGAAGACCGGTGAGGGCAAGACCCTGGTCGCGGTGCTGCCGGCGTACCTCAACGCCCTGGCCGGCGAGGGCGTGCACATCGTCACCGTCAACGACTACCTGGCCAAGTACCAGTCGGAGATGATGGGCCGCGTCCACCACTTCCTGGGCATGTCGGTGGGCGTGATCCTGCCGTCGATGGACCCCGCCGAGCGTCGCGAGGCCTACAACTGCGACATCACCTACGGCACCAACAACGAGCTCGGCTTCGACTACCTGCGCGACAACATGGCCGGCTCGATCGTGGAGTGCGTCCAGCGCGGCCACAGCTTCGCGATCGTCGACGAGGTCGACTCGATCCTCATCGACGAGGCCCGCACCCCGCTCATCATCAGCGGCCCCACCCAGGACGAGGTGCGCTGGTACGACGAGTTCGCCAAGATCACCCACACGCTCACCCGCGACATCGACTACGAGGTGGATGAGAAGAAGCGCACCATCTCCGTGCTCGAGCCCGGCATCACCAGGGTCGAGGACCAGCTCGGCATCGAGAACCTCTACGAGTCGGCCAACACCCCGCTCATCTCGTTCCTGAACAACTCCATCAAGGCCAAGGAGCTGTTCCACAACGACAAGGAGTACGTCGTCATGAACGGCGAGGTGCTCATCGTCGACGAGCACACCGGCCGCATGCTCGCGGGGCGCCGCTACAACGACGGCCTGCACCAGGCGATCGAGGCCAAGGAGGGGGTGGAGGTCAAGGAGGAGTACCAGACCCTCGCGACCGTCACCCTACAGAACTACTTCCGCCTCTACGTCAAGCTCTCCGGCATGACCGGCACGGCCATGACCGAGGCCAGCGAGTTCGACAAGATCTACAAACTCGGCGTCGTCCCGATCCCGACCAACCTGCCCATGGTCCGCCATGACCAGGCCGACCTGGTCTACCGCACCGAGGAGGCCAAGTACGACGCCGTCATCGACGACATCGCGGAACGCCACTCCCAGGGCCAGCCGATCCTGGTCGGCACCGTCTCGGTGGAGAAGTCCGAGCACCTCTCCGGCAAGCTCAAGGTCCGCGGCATCCCGCACAGTGTGTTGAACGCGAAGGTGCATGCCGACGAGGCCAAGATCGTCGCGCTCGCTGGTCACAAGGGTTCGGTCACCGTCGCCACCAACATGGCCGGTCGAGGCACCGACATCATGCTCGGCGGCTCGGTCGAGTTCCTGGCCGACGAGGAGCTACGCAAGCGCGGCCTGGAGCCGACCGGTGAGACCGCCGCCGAGTACGAAGCCGCCTGGCCCGGCACCGTCGACAAGGTCAAGGCGCAGGTCGCGGTCGAGCACGACGAGGTGAAGGCAGCCGGCGGCCTGTACGTCGTCGGCACCGAGCGCCACGAGTCGCGCCGCATCGACCCACAGCTACGTGGTCGTTCCGGCCGTCAGGGCGACCCGGGCGAGTCGCGGTTCTACCTGTCGCTGCAAGACGAGCTGATGCGGCTGTTCAAGTCCGACTGGGTCGACCGGATCCTCCAGGTGCTGCGCATCCCAGACGACGTACCCATCGAGAACAAGCGGGTCACCGGAGCCATCGCGAACGCCCAGGGCCAGTTGGAGTCGCAGAACTTCGAGTCCCGCAAGAACGTCCTCAAGTACGACGACGTCATGGACCGCCAGCGCCACGTCATCTACGGCGAGCGGCGCGAGGTGCTCGAGGGCGCCGACCTCGAGGAGCAGATGAGCGGCTTCATCGATGCCGTCGTGGCCGGCTTCGTCACGGGCGCGACCGAGGGCTTCGCCGAGGAATGGGACCTCGAGGGGCTGTGGACCCAGCTGCGCCAGCTGTGGCCGGTCTCGCTCAGCCTCAGGGAGCTCGAGGAGCGGCCCGGCGGGGTCGACGCGATTGACCGCGACGAGCTGATCGACGAGCTCCAGCGCGACGCGCACGAGGCCTACGAGCGGCGTGAGGCCGACGTGAGCCCCGAGGTGATGCGCGAGCTCGAGCGGCGGGTGCTGCTCTCGGTGCTCGACCGCAAGTGGCGCGAGCACCTCTACGAGATGGACTACCTGCGCGAGGGCATCTCGCTGCGGGCCTACGCCCAGCGCGACCCGCTGGTCGAGTACCAGCGCGAGGGCTTCGACATGTTCGCCGCGGTGATGGACGGCATCAAGGAGGAGGCCGTCGGCTTCCTGTTCAACCTCGACGTCCAGATCGAGGACGACGCCGACGAGGCCGACCTCGTCGAGGAGGAGCCGGTCGTCGAGCCGATGCGCCAGGAGGTGCCGTCGGTGTTCGAGAAGGAGCCCGAGCACCCGCACATCCGGGCCAAGGGTCTCGACGCACCCAAGCAGCCCCTGGGCCTGTCGTACTCCGCGCCGAGCGAGGCGGGCGAGGCCGAGGTGTTGGCTGCGTCGGCGAGCAACGCCGGCGACGAGTACGCCGAGATCGGTCGCAACGCGCTGTGCCCCTGCGGCTCGGGCAAGAAGTACAAGCGCTGCCACGGCGCACCCGGTGGGCCCACCGGTCTCACCGCCCGCGTCAACTGACGCGGGGAGCTCGCCGGTCGAGCGGAGTCGAGACCACCGGGTCACCGTCGGCGCGCACGTCGCCGGGTTTCGACACGCCGATCGCGACCTCGCTGCGCTCGGCCGCGCGGCTGCTCAACCTGCGTGAGCCCACGCAGCGCGCTCGTTCCTCGCGCGTTGCTGCTCACGCAAACTCCAGGGCGCAGATCTGCCAGCGGTTGTGCCGCAGCTCGAAGCGGGCCGCGACGGCGCGCGAGCGCAGGCCGTAGCGCACGTGCACGCTCACCTCGACAGCGTCGTCGTTGACGAAGCTGATCCTGGTGCCGAGCACCTGCGGCCGGATGCCCTGGACGCCGCCCTGACCCGGCTGGCGGCCCACCGCCCGGGCGACCAGCTGGGCGCGGCGGCCGAGGTCGGCGTACACCTCGGGTGTCGACCAGCGCATCAGCTGGGAGACCGGGCGGTCGCCGCCGACGACCTCGACGACGGCCACACAGACGCGGTGCACGAAGCGCTGGAACTCGTGGCGTGCGCGGACGTCGACCGCGACGACGTCTCCGCGCAGCGCGGGCGGCTCGGCGGGCGGCGGTTCGAGCAGCGGCTGGAGCTCGAGCGCGAGGGTGCCCTGCACGCTGGCGACCGGGACGCGGGGTCGCAGGTCGATCACGTCGGCGAGGTCCGAGTGGTGCGGGGTGGTGTCCATGAGGCTTCCTCTCTCGCGGGGATCAGGGCAGGCGCAGCCGCTGACCGGGGTGGATGACGTCGGGGTCGGCGCCGACGACGGCGCGGTTGGCGGCGTAGATCTGCTGCCATCGGTGGGCAACGGCTGCGGGTGGCGCCCCCGACGGGAGGTCGGCGGCGGCGAGCCCCCACAGGGTGTCGCCCGGGCGCACGACGACGGTGGGCGCGCTCGCCGGCGCGGGCGCGGTGGGCGTGGTCGCGGAGGTCGGGGTGGCGTGACGGGGGAGTGACCCGGCGGTCGTCCGGTCTGGCAACGAGAGCCCGACGAGGTAGTCGATCACCGAGACGTGCTGTCGGTCGTGGGCGTGGTGGCTCTGTGTGGTGGCGGCGTACGACGGGGCGGCCAGGCTGCCGGCCAGCGCCACGCCGCAGGCGCCGAGCACCGCCCGGCGCAGCCAGGCCGGGGACCCGGGCATCCGTCGTGGCGTCCAGCCGACCGCCGCGGCTCCGGCGACCATCGTGGTGACCACCCACAGCCAGACGGCGCACGCCGTCAGGGCCAGCGCGCACAGCCAGACCAGCACCTGCTCGAACGGCTGGGCGGCCAGGTCCCCGGCACGCACGGCCGCCCAGCCGTGCCCCAGGTCGGCGCGGCACCAGGCGACCGTGCTGAGGGCCGCCGCGCCGGCCGCCAGCCAGACCAGCAGGCAGCGCAGCGGCGCCAGGTGTCGCTTTCCGAGACTCACGCTCTAAACCTTTCGTTTGCGTGTGTTTGAACCATTAGAACTCGTTTGACCGCACACGGCAAGGCCGGGTTCGGAGTCCTGTGGACGAGCGCTGTGGCAGGGTCGGGGCGTGGACTGGGACGAGCAGCTGTTCGCGCTCTTCGACGACCTCGAGCAGCAGGCCGAGGCGCTCTACGACGCCGAGCGTGACGTCGAGCTCACCGACCGCAGCCGGTCGGAGTACGCCGCGGTCACCCTCGCGAGCCGGCTGATGGCCTCGGTGGACACCCCCGTGACCCTCCAGCTGCAGGGAGTCGGAGCTGTCGCCGGCGAGCTGCGCCGGGTCGGCGACGGCTGGTGCCTGGTGCACGGCGCCGCGCAGGACTGGCTGGTCCGGCTTGCCTCGGTCATCGGCGTCGAGGGTGCCAGCGAGCGGTCGGTGCCCGAGATGGCCTGGTCACCGGTCACCAGGCTCGGCGTGGGCTCGGCGCTGCGGCGGCTCGCCGACGCGGGGGAGCGGTGCGTGCTGCACACCGTCACCGGCGCGACGTACGACGGGGTGCCGGTGCGGGTGGGTCGGGACTTCGTCGAGGCCCGGGTCGGGGAGGCGCGGACGGTGCTGGTCGCGTTCGACCGGCTCGCGGCGGTGCAGAGCCGCCGCTGATCAGGTCGCGTCGAGGTCGTACGGCGGAGTCTCGTCGACCGACATCGGGGGCGTGCGCGGGGCGGCCGGGTCGGCGATGTCGTCGTCCATCGCCTCCATGATGTGCTTGCGCACGATCGTGCGGGGATCCAGGTCGCGCAGCTCGAGGTCGGCGTACTCGGGACCGAGCTCGGAGCGGAGCTCGTCGCGGGCCGTGTGGGCGAGCTGGCGCATCTGCCGCGCCATCCGGCCGGCCTGGCGGGCCAGGTCGGGCAGCTTGTCGGGGCCGAAGACGAGCACCGCCACGAAGGCGATCACCGCCAGCTCGGGGAGCCCCACGCCGAACACGGGATCAGACCCTGCTGCTCGGGGTGAGTCCCAGCTGCATACCGGCGAGTCCGCGACCGCGTCCCGACAGGGTCGAGGCCACCTCGGTGAGTACGACGGCCGCCGGCGCCGTCGGGTCGGAGTCGACGATCGGCTTGCCGGCGTCCCCGCCCTCGCGCAGCGACAGATCGAGGGGGATCCGGCCGAGCAGGGGTACGTCGTACCCGAAGCGGCCCGAGAGGGTCGCGGCCACGCGCTCGCCGCCGCCGGTGCCGAAGACCTCGATCTGGTGGTCGGGACCGCAGTGGGGGCAGACCAGGTAGCTCATGTTCTCCACGACGCCGACGACGCGCTGGTGCATCATCGAGGCCATCGTGCCCGCCCGCTCGGCCACCTCGGCGGCGGCCTCCTGCGGCGTGGTGACCACGAGCACCTCGGCGCCGGGGAGGTGCTGGCCCAGGGAGATGGCCATGTCGCCGGTGCCGGGCGGCAGGTCGAGCAGGAGTACGTCGAGGTCGCCCCAGTAGACGTCGGCGAGCATCTGCACGAGCGCCCGGTCGAGCATCGGGCCGCGCCAGGCGACGACCTGGTCGCGACGCGGCTTGAGCATGCCGATGGAGATCACGCTCACGCCGGACGGCGTGGGCACCGGCATGATCATCTCCTCGACCTGGGTCGGGCGGTGGTCGGCGATGCCGAGCATGGCGGGGACCGAGTGGCCGTAGATGTCGGCGTCGAGGATGCCGACCTGGAGGCCCTGGCTGGCCATCGCGAGCGCGAGGTTGACCGTCACCGACGACTTGCCGACCCCGCCCTTGCCGCTGGCGATCGCGAAGACCTTGGTCAGCGACCCGGCCTGCGCGAAGGGGATCTCGCGTTGGGCGCGGCCGCCGCGCAGGTTGGTCTGGAGCTCGGAGCGTTGCTCGTCGGTCATCGCCCCCAGGCTCAGCGCGACGCCCGTGACGTCGTCGACCTTCGACACGGCCGCGGTGACCTCGCGCTCGATCGTGTCCTTCAGCGGGCAGCCCGAGACGGTCAGCAGCACGTGCACGTGGGCGGTGCCGGCGTCGTCCAGGCTCACCGTGTCGACCATCCCGAGCTCGGTGATGGGGCGCTTGATCTCGGGGTCGTTCACGGTCGCCAGGGCGGCCCAGATCTGGGGGTGGGTCTGCTCGATGGTGGGAGCGCTCATGATGGCTCCAGCGTAGTTGGCCCTGCGTGAGCGCGGGCATTCGGGACGCCAGGGGAGCGCGTACGACGCCACTCCTGCCCCACGTGAGGCAGGATGCAGCGGTGACCACGATCCACGACGTGCTCGGGGAGCTTCGTGCTTCGGCGCCCGACCAGCGTGACCAGGGCGACCGGCTGGAGCGCCGGCATAGATCTGGTGGCCCGCCAGCGCGACGGCGGTGGGCTGACCGCGATCCAGTGCACGTTCTACGAGCCGGGAAACCTGATCGCGAAGCACGACATCGACTCGTTCCTCTCGGCGTCCGGCAAGGAGGGCCTCGGCAATCTCACCCTGGCCACGCCCGACCTCAACGGGACGATGTCGCATCGACCGTGGACTGACGCGGAGATGGCGACCGTGAAGTCGAGTGGAGAGAACAAGGGGCTCGCGAAACGAGCTCTCCTCAACAAATTCAGCCCCCTGGTCATCAGCCGCCAGATCGTGGACGACCACCCGGATGAGTGGACCGAGGCCGACATCGAAGAGCGCTACCACGTGCTGACCACGGTGCTGTGTGAGGTCTGGCCCGGCCCACCCGACGCAGCTTCGTCATAGTTCATGCGCGCATCCTGGTCAGCGCGGCCGGTCTGAGCGAAGCCATTGAGAGACGACCCCTTGACAGGGTCCCGAACATATGACCTGCATCTCTGCTTGAGTGCAGTTGGGGCTTAGCGGCCGATCAGATCGTTCAACGGATGAGGATCCGTGTCTACCGCCTGTTGGAGTAGGCGGTAGAAGAGCATTCCTCGGGCGCGCGAGTTGCGTCGGTTGAAGCGGAAGGTGAACTCGTCGAGGTAGTAGGGCATGTGTCGGTAACTGAGCCGGTGGTGCAGGGTGCCAGCGGTCCATCGCTTGAGGAGCGAGGAGACGAGGTGCGGGCCGGGCATCACGGCGTCGGGGTCCTCGACCTTGATCCCGCGCTTGGTTGATGGCGTGGCGTGGTGGGTGTAGCCGAGTTCGGTGAGCCGCAGGAACATCCGTGCCCCGTCGGTGTGGATGGTCGCGCCGGGCGCGATGACCTCGGTGGCGAAGTCGAGCATGTCCAGCCCGCCGGGCTTCTCGGCGAGTTCGAGTCGCACGCGGCCCAGGCGGCCTCGGGCGGTGCGTTCTACGGCGATGGTGATGGGCGATTTGTCGCTGGAGGCGCCTAGTTTGCCGCTGCTCTTGCCGCCGAGGAAGCTCTGGTCGAGCTCGACCGTAGTGCCGGGAACGGTGCCAAGCAGCTCACTATCCGGCCGGACCATGGCCCTGCGCAGCTTGTGCAGCCATGCCCACGCGGTCTCGTAGGAGCCGAAGCCCAACGCGTCCTGGAGGCCTTGAGCCGAGATGCCGTTCTTGCTCGAGGTCACGAACCAAACCGCCGCGAACCACGTCGAGAGCGGGGTGTGCGAGCGGTGGAAGATCGTGCCGGATGTTACCGAGGTCTTCAGCGAGCACTCGACGCACATCCGCAGCTCGCGAGCGACCAGCCAGCACTCCCCGCAGCCACAGGTCGGGCACGAGAAGCCGTCCGGCCAGCGCAGTTCCGCGAGGTACTTGCGACACGAGTGGTCATCGGGGAACCAGGAGCGGAAGTCCTGGAAAGTCATCGGGTAATCGATCCCGCCGACCGGTCTGGCTCGCGACATGGCCAGGATGCTACTTCATTCAAGCAGAGATGCAGGACATATGATCGAATAGAGGTTGAGCGCAACACTCGCATCACCGATTCCCAGCAAGCTCGCCGTGGCGCTCCGGCAGTTCGTCCGATGAGGCGCGCTGGGTTCGACGACCAGGGTCAGAGCCGGCACAGCCCCGGACCACGTCCGTCGAGCCCGCAGGAGCCCATCATGACATCGTCCACGCACCCGGTGGTGGCCGCCGTGGCCGCGCTGGAGGCTGCGCTGAAGGACGTGGCCGATGTCGAGCCGGTCTTCATGTCGACCGCCGACAAGCGTGAGGCGATGGTCGGGCTGAGCCGGGTCGCCGGACGGCTGACCGAGCTGCAGCTGCGGGTCCTGGCCGCGTCGTCCGACGTGGCGGCCGAGACCGGTGCGCGCGACGTGGCCGGCTGGCTGGCCCACGAGGCCCGACTCGACCACGGCGAGACCCGGCGCGACGCCTGGCTGGCCCGGGCGCTCGGCGAGCGGTGGCGCGAGGTGGCCGTGGCCCTGCGCGACGGCGAGCTCAACCGCGCCCAGGCCGAGGTCATCGTCCAGGCCCTCGTGGCGCTGCCCGGCGACCTCGATCCGGAGATCGTGGGTCGCGCTGAGCACGCGCTGGTGGCCGAGGCCGCACAGTTCGGTCCGCGACAGCTCCGGGTGCTGGGCCGCCGGATACTCGACATCATCGCCCCCGACGTCGCCGACGAGGAGGAGCGCCGCGCGCTGGAGCGGGAGGAGCGGTATGCCGAGAAGGCGACGTTCCTGACCACGCACCGCCGCGGCGACGGCACCACCGACCTGCGGGGCCGCCTCGCCGACGGCGTGGTCAACCGGCTGCTGACCTACCTGGAAGCCTTCACCCAACCCCGCAAGGCCGCCACCCCAGTCCCGGGCGAGCCAGTCCCGGGCGAGCCAGTCCCGGGCGAGCCAGTCTCGGGCGAGCCAGCCTCGGGCGAGCCAGTCTCGGGCGAGCGGACCGGCGACCGGAGGCCCTACGACCAGAGGCTCGGTGCCTTCGGTGCCTTCCTCGAGGCTGCCGACCCCGACCGGATGCCGCTGCACGGCGGCGACGCGACCACCGTGATCGTCACCATCGACCTCGACACCCTGCGTGAACAGCTGGCGGGCATCGGCCTGGTCGGCGACCAGCCGATCTCGGCCGCCGATGCCCGCCGCCTGGCCTGCACCGCCCACCTCGTCCCCGCGGTGCTCGGTGGGAAGTCCGAGGTCCTCGACCTGGGCCGCAGCCGCCGCCTGTTCTCACGTGGCCAACGCAAGGCGATGGCCGTGCGCGACCGCCGGTGCCGAGCCGAGGGCTGCACCTGGGCTGCACCATCCCCGCCGCCTGGTGCGAGGCCCACCACGCCACCACGTCCTGGGCCACCGGTGGCCGCACTGACCTCGCCGACGGCGTCCTGCTCTGCGGGTGGCACCACCACCGCGTGCACGACGACCGCTACCACTCCGATCGCCTGCCCGACGGCGACATTCGCTTCCACCGGCGGACCTGAGGGCGGCCGGTCAGGCCGAGGTTTGCTCCTCGTCGTCCTCCTCGCGCAGGTCCTCGCGCAGCGTGCGCAGCTCCGAGCGCAGGAAGTCGCGGGTGGCGACCTCGCCGACCGACATCCGCAGCGAGGCGACCTCGCGGGCCAGGAACTCCATGTCGGCGTGCGCGCGGGCGTTGGCCTGGCGGTCCTGCTCGGCGATCACCTTGTCGCGCGACTCCTGCCGGTTCTGGGCGAGCAGGATCAGCGGGGCGGCGTACGACGCCTGCAGGCTCAGGATCAGCGTCAGGAAGATGAACGGGTAGTCGTCGAAGCGCAGCTGCTGCGGGGCCAGCACGTTCCATACGATCCAGGTGACCACGAAGACGGTCATCCACATCAGGAACTTCGCGGTGCCCATGAAGCGGGCGAACTGCTCGGCGAAGATGCCGAACGCGTCGGTGTCGTACGACGGGCCCCGCAGCAGCGGGCTGCGCTGCTCCTTGGGGGTGTCCAGCCGCGAGCGCTGGGGACGGGTGTCAGCCACGGCTGGCCCCGGCGGTACCCGGGTCCTGAGTGCCCGGGTCCTGAGTGCCCGGGTCCTGAGTGCCCGGGTCCTGAGTGCCCAGGTCCAGAGTGCGCAGGGCCCGGTCGCGCCAGCCCTCGGGAAGCATGTGGTCGAGCAGGTCGTCGACGGCGACCGCGCCGAGCAGGCGACCCTCGTCGTCGACGACGGCCGCGGCCACCAGGTTGTAGGTCGCGAGGTGGGCCGCGACCTCGTCGATCGAGGCCTGCGGACGCAGCGGGTCGATGGTCGCGTCGAGCGCGGCCGCGACCAACGTCGAGGGCGGCTCGCGCAACAGCCGCTGGATGTGGGCGACGCCCAGCAGCCGCCCGGTCGGCGTCTCGAGTGGCTGGCGGCAGATGTAGACCATCGCGGCCAGCGACACCGGCAGGTCCGGGTTGCGCACGTGGGCGAGCGCGTCGGCGACGGTCGCGTCGGGGCCGAGCACGACCGGCTCCGGCGTCATCATGCCGCCGGCGGTCTCCTCCTCATACGACATCAGCCGCCGCACGTCCTCGGCGTCGTCGCTCTCCATCAGGCTCAGCAGGGTGGCGGCGGTCTCGGGCGGCAGGTCGGCGATCAGGTCAGCAGCGTCGTCGGCCGACATCTCCTCGAGGACGTCGGCGGCCCGCTCGGAGTCGAGGTGCTCGAGGATGTCGACCTGGTCCTCCTCGGGCAGCTCCTCGAGCACGTCGGCGAGCCGTTCGTCGTCGAGCGCCGCCACCACCGCCGTACGCCGCTCGGCCGGGAGGTCGTGGATCATCTTCGCCGCGTCGGCCGGGCGCATCTCGTTGAGGGCGGCGATCAGGTGGGCCGCCCCCTGCGCGGGCTGGTGGCCGACCAGCCCTTCGACGTCGCGCCACTCGACGACGTGGGTCTGCCCGCGGCGGCCCAGCCTGCGACGACCCAGCCCCTGGGCGGGCTCCTGCACCGCGACCCGGCACAGCACCCAGTCGCGGGTGCGCGCCTGCTCCATCGCTACGTCATAGACCGTGCCGGTGGTGTCGGTCGACGCGATCGTGACCGTCCGGTCGAGCATCTGCCCCATCACCAGGGTCTCGGTGCCGCGCTGCTCGAAGCGGCGCATGTTGAGCAGTCCGGTCGTGTAGACCTGTCCACTGTCGATGTGGGTGACCCGGGTCATCGGCACGAAGATCCGGCGCCGGCCGAACACCTCGGCCACCAGTCCGAGCACCCGGGGCTGGCTGGTCTCCGACCGGATCGCCACCACGACGTCGCGCACCTTCCCGACCTGGTCGCCCTGGGGGTCGAAGATCGGCAGGCCGACCAGACGGGCGACGTAGACGCGGGAGGGGGTGGTGCTCACAGCGGGCCACGCTACCGCCCGGGATGCCGGTCGAGCCGTACGCCGGCCGTTACACTCGACGCCATGAGAGCCACGCTGATCACCGCCTGCCTGGTGGGGGTCCTGGGGATGCTGGGAGCCTGCGGTTCCTCGACGTCCGGCTCCTCGACCACCGGCTCGGTCGCGGCCGACCCCGGTACGCCGTCCACGACACCGTCGACGCCGAGCAGTGAACCCTCGCCGCCCAAGTCAAGCCAGACCAGCAAGTCAACCCAGACCAGCAAGGGACCCAGTCATGCCGACTGGGCGGCCTGCGCCAAGGTCTGGAAGGCCGGCGACCGGCTGCCCGCGTCGTACCCCGGCTGCAACCAGGGGAGCAAGAGCGTGCCGGCCGACCGGATCGGGTGCTCCTCGGGTCAGCGGCTGGTGCGCTTCGACAACCACTGGTGGGCCGCCGCCGGCGGGGTCATCCACCACTCGAAGGACCTTCGGCACGACACGACGTTCATCCACTCCGTCCGGGTCTGCCGGGGCTGACCTTGTCTGTAGGTAACCTTGGCCGTATGTAAACTGTGGCGGTTCCGCGAGATCCTCGCGCGCAGGCCCGATGCCGGGCCCCCACCACAACCACAGGGAGTCCGCACCGCCATGTCCTTTCGGCGATCGATCGCAGCCATGCTCACCTCGGCGAGCGTCGTGCTGGCCGCACTCCTGGCCCCGTCCGCACTCCTGGTCCCGTCCGCCTCGGCCGAGGCGGCGCCGTACCACCCCCACACCGGTGCGGCGTTCAACAACCCACTCGGCGGCGGACCGGACAACTACCGCGTGCTCAACGTCGTGCAGCGCGCGATCGACCACGCCGCGCCCGGCAGCCTGATCCGGATCATGTCGTGGAACATCATGTCCCGCTCGGTGGTCTACAAGCTCCTGCGCGCCCAGCGTCGCGGCGTCCGGGTCCTGGCGCTGATGGACGACTCCAACCGCACCGTGCTGCCCAACCCCAGCTATGCCCGTCTGCACAACGGGCTGATCAGGCAGAACCACTCCGTGCAGAACAAGCGCCGCCGAAGCCACGCGCGCACCTGCGTCAACTCGTGCCGGGGCAGCCGTGGTCAGGCCCACGGGAAGTTCTTCCTCTTCTCCAAGACCGGTCACCGCAGGGACGTGCTGATGGAGGGGTCGACCAACCTGACCGCTGCGGCGGCCACCAACCAGTGGAACGACATCTTCACGTTCGTCCGCAACGAGCGGCTCTACAAGTTCTCGGCCGACGTCTTCAACCAGATGTGGAAGGACCAGCCGGTCCGCAACCCCTACCGCGAGAAGACTGCCGGCACCGTGCGGATGTTCTTCTCGCCGATGCAGGGCAAGAACTACCACGGTGACCGCCGGCTCCAGCTGCTCAACCGGGTGCACTGCCACGGCGCCCGGCACGCCGGGATCGGTGGGCACACGGTCATCCGGATCGCCCCCGACGTGATCCGCAACCGGCGCGGTATGGCGGTTGCCCGACGGCTGCGTTTCCTGTGGGCAAACGGGTGCGACATCAAGCTCGGCTACACCGTGATGGGGCGCGACGTGCACAGCTTCCTGCGCCAGAGCACCCGCCGCGGGCCGATCCCGATGAAGCACCTCGTCCAGGACTACAACGGCGACGGCGAGTTCGACAACTACTTCCACCTCAAGGCCATGTCCATCAACGGCCACGTCGGCAAGGACGCCTCGGCGCACTTCGTTGTGAACGGGTCGGCCAACATCTCCGGCTTCGCCGCGACCTCCGACGAGAACAGCGCGATCATCCGCCGCAAGGCCCCGACGCTGCACTACGAGGGCTACATCAACTACTGGTTCGACCACTTCCCCGAGAGCGTCCCGACGACCACGGCCGCGCGTCGCGCGCCCGGGTTCGACCCCTACGCCCACGTGGACATGGACTGACGGGACCCTCGTTGCGCACGGTGAGGGTCGTCAGGGCCGACCCGGACGGGATCGAGCTGTGGGGCTTCGGTGACCGCCCCATCGACGTACTGTTCGACGGGCGGCGGGTGTGGTCGTTCTGGTTGGAGCGCGACACTGTCGTACGGCGGCTGCCGGGGCGTCGTACGGTCCGGTGGCCGGTTCCCCTGCGGCGATACCTCGACGGCCGGGCCGTGGTGACGATCCGCGAGCACGTGGCCGACCGGACCCTGTTCGAGGGTGAGCTGCACTTCGGCACCGGCACGGGCCGGGTGGCCGTCGTCGGCAAGAACGGCGCCCCGCTCGGCATCGACAAGTCCGGCAAGATGGCGCCGACCTTCGAGAGCCGCACCGAGCGCGAGATGACACCGCTGCTCGATGCCATCGAAGCGGTCGTGGCCGCGCTCGAGCGGGCCGGCGTCGAACCCTTCCTGGCCTACGGCACGCTGCTGGGCGCGATCCGGGAGCAGGACTTCCTGGGGCACGACTCCGACGCCGACCTGGGCTACGTGAGCCACTGCGAGCACCCCGCCGACGTGGCGCGCGAGTCCTTCGAGATCGAGCGCGCCCTGCGGGCCGACGGCTTCCACACCTACCGCTACAGCGGCGCCGCCATCCGCGTCGACGTCGCCGAGGATGACGGCGTGATCCGCGGTCTCGACGTCTTCGGCGGGTTCCTGGACGAAGGCCGGCTCTACCTGATGGGCGAGGTCGGCGTCGACTACGACCCGGCCTGGATCCGCCCGCGCACCACCGCCACCCTGGCGGGCCGCTCCTTCCCGGTGCCGGCCGTGCCCGAGAGGCTCCTCGAGGCGATGTACGGCGCGTCCTGGGCCGTCCCGGACCCGGCCTTCCACTTCGAGACGCCAGCGCGCACCATCGCGCAGCTCAGCGGCTGGTTTCGCGGCAACACCCACAACCGCCGCCTGTGGGAGCGGTTCTACGGCCGCACCCGCAACCGGCCGCCCCGCGGCAAGCCGTCCTCCCTCGCGCGCCGGATCCGGCGCCAGCTGCCCGCCGGCACCCGGGTCCTCGACGTGGGGGCCGGTCGTGGCGTGGACGCGCTCTGGCTCGCGCGTCGCGGTCTCCGGGTCTCGGCGTACGACTACGTGCCCTCGGCGTTGCGGCTGGCCACCGAGCAGGCCCGGAGCGCGGGTGTCGAGCTCGAGGCGCGCTCACTCAACCTCGGCGAGCTGCGCTCGGTCCTGGGGGAGGCGGCGTGGGTCGCCCGGCAGTCCGGCCCGCGGGTGGTGCTCGCCCGTCACGTCGCCGACGCCACCAACGACAGGGGCCGCGAGCTGCTGGCGCTGTTCGCCTCGATGACCCTGCGCGGCGGCGGCCGGCTGTACGCCGAGGTGTGGACCGGCGACGGCGAGCGTCCTGACCGACTCGAACCCGTGGCCCTCGACGGGCTGGCCGAGCTGTTGGTCCGCAGTGGTGCCAAGATCATCCGGAAGGTCGAGCTGCCGGTGAAGCCGGGCCGCAAGGGACGCTCGCACAGCATCGGACGATTGGTGGCGCAATGGGACTGAGGGACATTACCGGGCGCACGGCCGTGCGCTCCCTGGAGCAGCGCGTCGCGGACCTCGAGGCCGACGTCATCGAGCTGCGCCGTCACAACCTGCGTCTCGCCGAGCTGACCGACGTGGTCTCGGAGCTGCTGGTGCCGATGGCCTCGCGCGACCAGGCAGCCATCGACGCAGCGCTCGAGAGATTCACCGAAGGCAGCTGATGGTCGACCGGGTCTTCCTGCACCTGGGGCTGCCCAAGACCGGCACGTCGTACCTCCAGACGATCGTGTGGCCGGCTCGCGACCGGCTGGCCGCGGACGGCATCGTGCTGCCGGGCCGCGAACGCCGCGACCACCTGTGGGCCAGCCGGGTGGTGCGCGGCGAGAAGCTGGGCAAGGCGCCGAAGGCCCATCGCACCTCGTGGAAGCGGCTGCGTGCCGAGCTGGCGTCCTCCCCGGGCACCGGGCTGCTGAGCCACGAGTTCTTCGCCGCGGCCTCGGCGCGGCAGGCAGCTGGGGTCATCGAGCAGCTCGCCCCGGCCGAGGTGCACCTCGTGGTGACCGCGCGCGAGCCGCTGGGCCTGTTCACGGCCAGCTGGCAGGAGAGCCTGAAGAACAAGAGCACGACCCCGATGGCCGACTACTCCCGGTCTGTCTCGCACAACCCGCGGGTGATCTGGAACTGGCGCGCGCTCGACCTGCGGCTGGTGCTGCGTCGGTGGGCCACCGAGGTCCCGCCCGAGCACGTGCACGTGCTCCCGCTCGACCCGATGTCGCCGCGTGCTGCTCTGTGGCACACCTTCGCCGACCTGATCGGGGTCGGTGACCCCGCGGCGTACCCGCTCGAGGAGTCGTTCCCCAACGTCTCGATGGGCGTGGCCGAGGCCGAGACGCTACGTCGCGTCAACGCCCACCTCGGCGGCTTCGGCAGCGCCCTCGACCGGGGCGTGTGGGTCCGCACGTTCCTCGCCGACGAGCGCCTGGTGCCGCGGGGCGGCGAGCGGTTCTGGCCGGAGCCCGAGCAGATCCAGGAGTGCCGGCGTCGCGGTCGCAAGGCCGTGCGCTACGTCGAGCGCCAGGGGTACGACGTCCGGGGGGACCTCCAGCGACTGCTGGTCCCCGAGGACCTGCCGACCCGGCGGGTGCCGGCCTCGGTGACCGAGGCCGAGGTGGCCGAGGTGGCCGTCGAGCTGGCCGCCCGGCTGGTGACCGACGCCCGCGAGCTGCGCCGACGGGGGCAGTGAAGGTCGCAGAGTGCGGGTCAGAGGGTGCAGGTCAGAGGGTGCAGGTCAGAGGGTGCAGGTCAGAGGGTGCAGGTCAGAGGGTGCAGGTCAGAGGGTGCAGGTCAGAGGGTGCAGGTCAGAG
>JBPCQY010000236.1:0-5376 GCA_050997635.1 Nocardioides sp. | reverse complement strand
CCTTCGGTCAGGGCGTCCTGGGCGAGGATCACCGCCGCCGCGGTGTAGGTCGTGAGCTCCCGCGGCCAGATCGCCCGGTCGTCGTACACGTAGCCGGTCCAGTAGCCACCGCTGCTGTCGCGCAGGTTCTGCACATCGGCGAAGAGCCGCAGCGCCTGCTCTCGGTCCCCGATCGCGTCCAGCGCCAGCACCAGCTCGCAGCTCTCCGCGGCGGTCACCCATGGGTTGGTGTCGACACAGCGGATGCCGAGGCCGGGCACCACGAAGTCGTCCCAGCGTTCGTCGAGCAGCGCCCGCGCAGCGTCGCCCCGGACGGCGCCGCCGAGCACCGGGTAGTACCAGTCCATCGCGAACGTGCTCTTGTCGGCGAACTGCTCGCGGTGCTCCCGCAGGCCGTGGCCGAGCCGGCCGCCGACCAGCTCCCACTCGGGCTGCAGGTCGTCGAGCAGGTCGGCGAGAGCAACACCGGCGCGCAGCGACTGGTAGATGCTCGACGAGCCTGCGAGCAGGGCCTCGTCGTTGACGTGCGCGGGGTGCCCGTCGTCCCACTCCTGCGACCAGGCGATGCCGCCGAAGGGCAGTTGGAGGGAGCAGACGAAGTCGAGGCCGCGGCGCACCGTCGGCCACATCCGCCGCACGAAGGCGATATCTCGGCAGACGAGCCAGTGGTGCCAGGTGCCGACCGCGACGTACGCCGACATGTTGGTCTCACCGCTGGCGTCGTCCACCCGACCGCGGAGGGACTTCAGCGGCCAGGACCCGTCGGCGCGCTGGCCGGCGTGCACCCACTCGTAGGCGCGCGCGGCGGCCTCGAGCTCACCGCCGACGAGCAGCGCCATCGCTGCCTCGACGTGGTTCCACACGTCGGTGTGCTCGCCGGTGGTCCAGGGGATCGCGCCGTCGGGCTCCTGCATCGAGGCGATCGAGGCCGCCGACGCGGCGACCTCCCCGGCGCTCAGCAGCTCAGGCCGCATCGGGCTTGTGGAAGTAGAGGACCATGCTCTTGCCGATGACCGGGTTGAGCGCGCGCTCGACGAGCCGGGTCGTGCGCGGCCGCTTCATGATGTCCCACACCAGCAGCCGGTGGTAGGCCTTCACGGCCGGGTGGTCGTCGTTGGTGACACCGACCGCGCACTTGATCCACCAGTACGGCGCGTGCAGGCCGTGGGCGTAGTGCTTGCCGTCGAAGCCGAGACCGGCGCGCTCCGCCTTGGAGACGAGCTCCTTGTCGGTGTAGATCCGGATATGACCGCCCTCGACGTTGTGGTAGTCGTCGGAGAGCTTCCAGCAGACGATCTCGGGCAGCCAGCGCGGCACCGTGAGCGCGATCGTGCCGCCGGGCCGCAGCACCCGGACGAGTTCCTGGATCGCCTGGATGTCCGCGGGGATGTGCTCGAGGACCTCCGCTGCCACGATCCGGTCGAACTCGCCGTCGGCGAAGGGCAGCGACAACGCGTCGCCCTCCTTGACGTCGGCCTCGGCGCCCGCGGGCACCTCGCCGGCCCCGGCCATCGCCGCGAACAGGTCGCGTACGCCGGACAGCTCGTCGGCGTCCTGGTCGAAGGCGATCACGTCGGCGCCCCGGCGATACATCTCGAACGCGTGCCGCCCAGCCCCGCAGCCCAGGTCGAGCACCCGCTCCCCCGCCCGCAGGCCGAGCCGGTCGAAGTCAACGGTCAGCACGTGCGTGCTCCTCCTCGTAGTCGGCGATCACCTCGGCGTACGTCGCAGCGGTGCTGGCCGCGACGGCGCGCCAGCTGAACAGCTGCTCGACCCGCGCGCGCCCGGCGGCGCCGTACCTGGCCCGCCGCTCGGGGTCGTCGAGCAGCGCGGCGAGCGCCCGGGCCAGCTCGCCGACGTCGCCCGGGGTGACCTGGTCGGCGCACAGCCCGTCGGGGCCGACCACCTCGGGGATCGCTCCCGCCCGCGAGACGACGAGCGGGGTCGCGCAGGCCATCAGCTCGGCGGTGGGCAACGAGAAGCCTTCGTAGAGGCTGGGCACGCAGGCCACCTCGGCCGACCCCATGAGGTCGACGAGGTCGGCGTCGCTGACGCCGCTGACGAAGTGCACGTGCTCGCGAATCGCGAGAGTCTCGATCAGCTGCTCGGTGCGGCCGCTCGGTTGGGGCTTGGTGACCAGGTGCAGCTCGAGCTCGGGGCGCTCGGTGCGGAGCTTGGCGAACGCCTCGAGCAGCGTGGCGATGCCCTTCACGGGCGCGTCGGCACTCGCCATCGCCAGCAGCCGGCCCGGCACCCGCGCGGTCGAGGGCGGGATGAACCCGTCGTCGACGCCCAGTGGGATCACGCTCACCCGGTCGGCGTCGACGCCGAAGTCGCGGACGATGTCGCGCCGCGACGACTCCGACGGCGTGATGATCCGCCGCGCCGTTCGGGCCACGCGGGCCTGCATCCGCACGAAGCCGTACCACCGACGCAGGCTGAGCCGCCGCTTCCAGGAGGTCGCGGCGTGGAGGTCGATGCGGCGGTCGACGCTGATCGGGTGGTGGATCGTCGTCAGCAGCGGCAGGCCCAGGCTCTCAATGCCGGTCAGCGCGCCGCCGAGCACCTGGTTGTCCTGGACGACGTCGAAGTCGTCGACTCGCTCCCTCAGCAGCTTCACGACGCGCTTGCCGAAGGTGCGCGGCTCGGGGAAGCCGGCCGTCCACATGGTCAGCACCTCCTCGACGTCGATCAGGTCGCGGATCTCGCCGGGTCGCGGCGTACGGAACGGGTCGGGCTCGCGATAGAGGTCGAGGCTGGGCACCTTCGTCAGCCGCACGCCCGGGTCGAGCTCCGGGTATGGCTGGCCGGAGAACACCTCGACGACGTGGCCCAGGTTGGTCAGCTCACGGCTGAGGTGCCGGATGTAGACGCCCTGGCCGCCGCAGTGGGGTTTGCTGCGGTACGACAGCAGGGCGACGCGCACGCGGTGGCACCTTTCGTGAGCGGGACGGAATCGAGTTCCCAGTATGGGTCACCGCCCACCCCACCCGGACCGTCACCTTGGTCACACTGCCCGGCGGTTACCTCACCCGACGAGCTTGGCGTGGTCCCAGCTGGCGACGTGGGCGGCTCGTACGACGACCACGACCCGCTTGGCCGCCTGGCGTCGACCTCGGCCAGCCCGTCGTCGCCGAGCACGTAGAACAGCGTGGTCAGGTGCGGCGTGCCGTCGGCGCCGTTGCTCGCGACCTGCACCTTCAATTGGCCCGCGAGGAACTCCGCGACCTCCTCCGGCGACATCCGGACGGCGTCGCGGCCCATCAGGTGCCCTCGCTGGAGTGACCCGGGAAGACGTGGGCGCTCGGGTCGATGGCCACGGCGGCGTTGTTGACCGCGGTGGCGGCCTCCCCGAAGCCGACTGCGATCAAGCGGACCTTGCCGGGGTACTCCGTGATGTCGCCGGCCGCGAAGACCCGCGGCAGGTTGGTGCGCATCGCCGAGTCGACCACGACATGCCGCTTCTCGACCTCGATCCCCCACTTCTGGATGGTCCCGAGGTCGGCGATGAAGCCCAGGGCCGCGACGACCGCCTGAGCCGGACGGCGAACGGGATCCTCGCCGTCGACGGTGATCTCGACCTCGGCGACGGTCGGCTCGCCGTACAGGCCCGTCACCTGGGCCCTGGTCACGATGTCGACGGGGAGCGCGCGGACCTGCTCGACCGTCCGCGCATGGGCGCGGAAGGCGTCGCGGCGGTGCACCAGAGTGACCGATGTCGCGACCGGCTCGAGGTGCAGCGCCCAGTCGAAGGCGCTGTCGCCGCCACCGACGATCACGACGTCCTTGCCGGCGTACGGCGCGAAGCTGGGCACGAAGAACTCCATGCCGCGACCGAGCCACCCCTCACCCGCGGGCAGCTGGCGCGGGCTGAACTTGCCGATGCCGGCCGTGATCAGCACCGCCTTCGCCACGATCTCGGTGCCGTCGTCGAGGCCGATGCGGACGGTGTCGTCGTCCTCGGTCAGGGTGGTGGCCGTGCGGTCGAGGAGGTACGACGGCTCGGCGGTGTTGGCCTGGTCGACCAGCCCCTCGACGAGGTCGCGGCCCTTGACCGTCGGGAAGCCCGCGACGTCGAGGATCTGCTTCTCGGGGTACATCGCGGTGATCTGACCGCCGAGCTCGGGCAGCGAGTCGACGACCGCGACGTCGAGCCCGCGAAAGCCGGCGTAGTAGGTGGCGAACAGCCCTGTGGGGCCGGCGCCAATGACGAGGAGGTCGCACTCGACGGTGGAGGGGGGCACGGGGTGATCCTTCCCTGCCCGGGCCTCCGGCTCAACGTCCTCCGGTTTCGCGAGTGTCGCGGCTAGCGCGTGGTGACGTCGGCAACGAGCCACCCGGAGCCGTTGCGGACCAGGCTGAGCAGGGCTCTGCGCGTGGCGAGGCCGCCGCTCGAGCCGTGGCGGGTGGTGTAGCTGTCGACGAACAGCAGGGCCGTCACCGCCTCGGGCGAGGCGGTCACCACACCGGCCTCCCGGACCCGGGTCTGGGTGATGACCCGGTCCTGCAGCACGGCGGACCGCAGCCCGGCGGCCTGGGCGCGGTAGCGCGTGGCGAACGTCGGGGTCATCAGCGTGGTGACCTGGGCGGTGTGGGCGTCGTAGTCGCGCCAGGACGTGGAGAAGATCGCCTCGGCGTCCTGCCGCGCGGCAGCCACGGCCGCCTGGCTCGCGATCGCGCCGGTCACGACGGGACGGTTCGATGAGACGACGGGCCCCGGGCGCAGCCAGAGGTACCACCCCTCGGCCGCGACGACGGCGACCAGCGCGAGCACCACGACGGCGAGCACGCCGGTGGCCGCCGAGCCGAGCCGGTGCACCCGACCGGGCCCGGCCGCGTCGTACGACGTCGGGTCGGGCGGCGGGCTCGTCGGCGCCGGCTCGGTGCGGTCGCCGGTGGAGCTCATCCGACGAACACCAGACTGCTGGTCAGCCAGCGTCCGTCGCGCTGGACGAGGTCGAGCCGGAGCCGGTAGGTGCGCGCGACCTCCCGGCCACCGGTGCGCTTGTTGGAGACGGTGCCCGTGGTCGCGACGATGACGCTCGCGGTGTCGTTGTCGACGGAGACCACGCCGGCCCACAGCACCGAGCCGGTCAGCACGGAGTGGTTGGCGCGCAGGGTGCTGCGCACCTGGGCCGCCCCGGCGCCGTACTTGTGGGCGAACGACCCGGTGGCGCCGGCGCCGACCCTGCGCAGGCCCTCCCCCGCACGGTCGTAGCGGAGGTTGACGAAGGCGTCGGCCTCGGCGCGGGCGGCGGAGAGCACGGCGGCGTACCGCTCCTGCTGGACGCGGGAGCGAGCCTCGTCGGCCCCCGCACGGTGGACCAGCAGACCACCGAGCACGCTGAGCACGGCCAGCAGGACTGCGGCGACCAG
>JBPCQY010000201.1:0-22998 GCA_050997635.1 Nocardioides sp. | reverse complement strand
GGGAGCATCCGGCGTTCGACGTTGCGCCCGCCGGCTCGGCTGCCCCCGATGGGGGACTGGCCGCTGTCGCGCGGACGCCGTTCCATCTCGACGTGTTCTGGGTAGCGACCGACGGTGCCATCGGCTCTAACTGGTGGGACGGCGCTCCCGGCTGCAACTGGGACGATCACACGCCCCTCAGCATTGCCCCGCCCACCGCCGCGCGGAACGGCTAGGTCTGGCCGCGACCGCTCGCAACGCCGACCATCTCGACGTGTTCTGGGTCGGCCCGGACCACGCAGTTGGCTCGCAGTGGTGGGACGACGCGCCGAAGTGCAACTGGGGTGATCACCAGCCCTTTGCCGTCACGCCACCCGGTGCGGCCGCCGGAGCCGGCATCGCGGCAGTCGGCCGTCAGCCGGGCCATCTCGACGTGTTCTGGGTGCGGCCAGATGGTGGAATCGGCTCGCACTGGTGGGACGGCGCTCCCGGTTGCAACTGGGGCGATCACCAACCCTTCGAAGTCGCTGCCCCGGCATCCGCGCGCACGCTCTCCCCGCTCGGGTTGGTCTCGCGCACCCCAGACCACCTCGACGTCTTCTGGATCACGCCCGATGGTGCCATCGCTTCGAACTGGTGGGATGCGGCACCCGGCAGCTCATGGGGGGATCACCGGCAATTTCTCGCTGCCGCCCCGTAGGCGGCCTGAGCACCCGCGCTGCGACCTGCGGTGCCGTCACCGGACCTCGGGTGATCGACCGGCGGTCTGCGCGACCCTGGGCCCGGAGGGCTGGGTGGACAGGTCGTCCTGCGGTGGGGAGGGCGGGTCCGCGACGGAACGGTTGACGCGGGCGGCTCGGCTGGCCCTACGCTGGAGGTCGCTTGTAACGATCCAAGATCAGGAGGGCGAGCGATGCGCATCGGAGTGCTCACCGGAGGCGGCGACTGCCCGGGGCTCAACGCCGTCATCCGCGCCGTCGTACGCAAGGGGGTCGGGGTCAACGGCTTCGAGTTCGTCGGCTACCGCGACGGCTGGAAGGGCCCGCTCGAGGGGCTGACCATGGAACTCGGCGTGCCGCAGGTGCGCGGCATCCTGCCGCGCGGCGGCACCATCCTGGGCTCCAGCCGGACCAACCCGTTCTCGATCGAGGGCGGCGTGGAGCGGATCAAGGACAACCTGGTCAGCGACGGCGTCGACGCCCTGGTCGCCATCGGCGGCGAGGACACCCTCGGGGTGGCCACCAGGCTCGCCGACCTCGGCGTCAACGTGGTCGGCGTGCCGAAGACGATCGACAACGACCTGTCCGGCACCGACTTCACCTTCGGCTTCGACACAGCGGTCAACATCGCCAGCGAGGCGATCGACCGGCTGCACACCACGGCCGAGTCGCACCACCGGGTGCTCGTCGTGGAGGTGATGGGCCGCCACGCCGGCTGGATCGCGCTGCACGCTGGCATGTCCGGCGGCGCCAACGTCGTGCTGATCCCGGAGCAGCCGTTCGACATCGAGCAGGTCTGCGACCTGGTCAAGAAGCGGTTCGAGACGCAGTACGCCCCGATCATCGTGGTCTCCGAGGGCGCCGTACCTCGTGAGGCCAAGGACGGGGAGAGCGGCATGTCGCTGCTGAACCAGGAGAAGGACGCGTTCGGGCACGTCCGCCTCGGGGGCATCGGCGACCGGCTGGCCAGCGAGATCGAGGCCCGCACCGGGGCCGAGGCCCGCGCCGTCGTGCTCGGCCACGTGCAGCGCGGGGGTACGCCGACGGCCTTCGACCGCTGGCTGGCCACCCGCTTCGGGCTGCACGCCATCGACGCCGTGGCCGAGAAGGACTTCGGCACCATGGTCGCCCTGCGCGGCACCGACATCGTCCGGGTGCCGCTGGCCGAGGGCACCGGCGAGCTCAAGCTGGTCAGCCCTGCGGAGTACGCCGAGGCTGAGGTCTTCTTCGGCTGAGTCCACGCCATCGACGTTGCGTCAAGCGCCCGCGCCCGCCCCCGCGTACGCTGGACCGGTGACCCTTCGAGACGCCTCGTCCCTCGGCTCCTCAGGACAGGTCCTCCCCGATCTCGCGACGCTGCACGCCCTGGGCGCCGCCCAGCAGCCGGCGTACCCCGATCCCGTCGGGGTCGAGGCCGCCGTGGCCCGCCTGCGCACCCAGCCGCCGCTGGTCTTCGCCGGTGAGTGCGACGATCTGAAGGCCAAGCTGGCCGCGGTCGCGCGCGGCCAGGCGTTCCTGCTCCAGGGCGGCGACTGCGCCGAGACCTTCGCGGGCGTGACCGCCGACAACGTGCGCGCGAAACTGCGGGTGCTGCTGCAGATGGCGGTGGTGCTGACCTATGCCGCGTCCGTGCCGGTGGTCAAGGTCGGCCGGATCGCCGGGCAGTACGCCAAGCCGCGGTCGGCCCAGGACGAGACCCGCGACGGGATCACCCTCCCGGCGTACCGCGGTGACGCCGTCAACGGCTTCGACTTCACGCCCGAGTCGCGGACGCCCGATCCGTCGCGGCTCGTGGACGTCTACAACGCGTCCGCGGCGACGTTGAACCTCGTGCGCGCCTTCGTCACCGGCGGTTTCGCCGACCTGCGCCAGGTGCACGCCTGGAACACCGACTTCGTCCGCGACTCCTTCGCGGGCCTGCGCTACGAGGCGATGGCCGCCGAGATCGACCGGGCGCTGACGTTCATGCAGGCGATCGGGGCCGACCCCGACGAGTTCCACCGGGTCGACTTCCACAGCAGCCACGAGGCGCTGATCCTCGAGTACGAACACGCCATGACCCGCATCGACTCGCGCACCGACACGCCGTACGACGTCTCGGGGCACTTCGTCTGGATCGGCGAGCGCACCCGTCAGCTCGACGGCGCCCACGTCGAGCTGATGAGCCACATCCGCAACCCGATCGGGCTCAAGCTCGGCCCGACCACGTCGCCCGACGACGCGCTCGCGCTCGCGGCGCGGCTCAACCCCGAGAACGAGGCCGGCCGGCTGACCTTCATCACCCGCTTCGGCGCCGGCCGGATCCGCGACGCGCTGCCCACGCTGGTCGAGAAGGTGAGCGCGGCCGGCGTCGAGGTCGCGTGGGTCTGCGACCCGATGCACGGCAACACCTTCGAGGCGTCCTCGGGTCACAAGACCCGCCGCTTCGACGACGTGATCGAGGAGGTCCAGGGCTTCTTCGACGTCCACCGCTCCCTCGGCACCTGGCCCGGCGGCATCCACGTCGAGCTCACCGGCGGCGACGTCACCGAGTGCATCGGCGGCGGGGAGGAGCTCCTCGAGACCAACCTCGGCGAGCGGTACGAGTCGGTGTGCGACCCGCGGCTCAACCGGGTGCAGAGCCTCGAGCTGTCGTTCCTCGTGGCCGAGATGCTGCGCCAGGCCTGAGCGGACGTCATACGAAGTGGTCGCCCGGGCAACCGGAACGCATGACGTCAGGTGGCACTGCACCATCGGCTAGCGTCGGTTCGTGATCGACCTGCGCTCCGACACCCTGACCCGCCCGACCGACGCCATGCGGCAGGCGATGGCCGCCGCCGAGGTCGGCGACGACGTGTACGGCGAGGACCCGACCGTCGTACTGCTCCAGGATCGGGTCGCCGAGCTGTTCGGCCACGAGGCCGCCCTGTTCACGCCCAGCGGGTCGATGGCCAACGTGCTGGCCGTCGCGTCGCTGGTGGCGCCGGGCCAGGAGGTGCTGTGCGAGGCCTCGGCCCACATCGCCCGCGCCGAGCTCGGCGCCCACGGTGCGCTGACCGGCCTGACCATGCGCACCTGGCGCGACCCGCGCGGCCAGGTCGACCTGACCGCGATCCAGGAGATGTACGCCCCTGACATGGGTCCGTTCTTCGTTCAGACCGCGGCGGTGTCGGTGGAGAACACCCACAACTTCGCTGGCGGCGCGGTGCTGCCCCTGGAGTCCCTGCAGGCACTCCGTCGGTGGGCCGACGAGGTCGGCGTCGGGGTCCACCTCGACGGGGCGCGGCTGTGGAACGCCCATGTCGCCACCGGCGTACCCCTGCGGGAGTACGGCGCGTGCGCCGACGTGCTGGGCGTGTGCCTGTCCAAGGGGCTCGGGGCTCCGGTCGGGTCACTCATGGTCGGCAGCGCCGACGCCATCGCGCAGGCGCGGGTGCGCCGCAAGCGGATGGGCGGCGGGATGCGGCAGGTCGGCATCCTCGCCGCCGCCGGGCTGCACGCGCTCGACCATCACGTCGACCGGCTCGCGGACGACCACGAGCACGCCCGGCTGATGGCCGAGGCGTGCGGCCTCGACCCGGCGACCGTCGAGACCAACATCGTCGTGGTCCAGCGGGACGACGCGGCTGCGTTCGTGTCGGCCGCCCGCGACGAGGGCGTGCTGGTCTCAGCGGTCGGGCCGCGCGCCGTACGCCTGGTGACCCACCTCGACGTCAGCCGCGACGACGCCGAGCGGGCGGCCAAGGTGTTCTCGGCCCTCTCGGGCTAGACGGATGCCGGATAGCCGGATAGCCGGATAGTCCCTGACGAAATGGTTGTCCTGGAGCCGATTTCGCAACCACTTCGTCAGGGACTATCGGCGCGGGGCGATCCGAGGCCGGCCCGGACGGTCGCGTTCTGGACCGGGCTGAGCAGCACGCCGCGTCGGGTCACACCCCCTACGGTGCCCGATCCGCGCCCAGGATCTCGACGGTCGTGGCGAGCGTCCGGGTGTCGATGCGCAGGACGGCGTCGTTCGGGACGTCCCGCCACGCGTTCGAGGGGTCGACGATCCCCGACGAAACCGCGGTGACGGACTCCTCGTCCGCGCGCCAGCTCATCGGGAAGTACGCCGGCGCCGAGGACACCAGGTCGGCAGGCCACACCGGGATGTCGCCGGCCTGCCACAGAGCGTCGTGCCGGCTGATCACGTGGACGGCGTCCGGCCCGAGCAGGAGGGCGTTGAGGCTCGAGGCCTCGAGGCCGGCCGTGTCGATCCTCGTCACCACGTCCCCCACCGCGTCGGCGACCGACCCGTCGTACCGGTCCATGCCGTCGCGAACCGCCAGGAAGTAGCGCTCGGAGTCGGTAGGGCCGTGGGGGCGTCGCGCCGAGCCGCTCAGGAGGGCCTCGACCGCCGTGGCCGGCAGGATCGCGCCGTTGTGCCCGAAGGCGTACGGCCCGTCGACGAAGGGGTGAGTACTCTCCCGGCCTCGTCCGTACCCAGGCGTCCCGAGTCGCAGGTGCACCAGTGCAGCAGTGGCGGCGAGGCCGTCCGCGAAGGCGTGGAAGGGGGCGTCGGTGCCGGCGCTCGCAGGGGAGTGCTGGGTGACCAGGGCTCCGTCGTCGTACCAGGCCGCCCCCCAGCCGTCCGCGTGCACGGTCGAGAGGTGCTGCAGGCGACCCAGCGCCGTCTCACCCAGGACCTCGCGCAGGGTGCGGGGAGTGCGCGAGGCCCAGGCGACCAGACGGCACATCAGACGTACTTGCCCATGCCTCCGGCGACGTCGATCACGGCGCCGGTGATGTAGGAGGACCGGGCGCCGGCGAGGAAGGCCACCAGACCGGACACCTCGTCGACCGTGCCGAAGCGTCCCTGGGCGACCTCGGCGGCGGCCAGCGCGGCCTGGAACTCCTCAGGACTCGAGTCGGGGGCCCGGCGGGCCCGGATGTTCTCCCACTGGGGCGTCACCACGAACCCGATGTTGACGCTGTTGACCAGGATCTGCTCGGAGCCGAACTCGAGCGCCAGGGCCTTATTGAGGTTCAGGCAGGCTGCTCGGTTGACCGTGGTGGCGAAGAAGGCGGGGTCGGGGTACTTGGCGTAGACAGCGTTCACGTTGATCACCCGGGCCGCTTCGCTGGCCCGCAGGAAGGGCAGGGCCGCGCGGAAGCAGCGGATCTGGGAGAACAGCTTGGTGTCGAGGTCGGCGTGCCAGTCGTCGTCGGTGAGGGCCTCGAAGTTGCCGGGGTGCGCGCCACCGGCGTTGTTGACCAGGATGTCTAGGCCACCCAAGGCCTCCGCGGCGCCGGAGATGAAGTCCTCTACCTGCCGCGGGTCGGTCACGTCGGCCACCCGATGCCACACGGTCGCGCCGGGGACTGCCGCCGTGATCGCCTCCGCGGATGCGGTGAGCTCGTCGAGGGTGCGGGCGCAGATCCCGACCGCGGCGCCCTCCGCAGCCAGCTCCCGAGCGACCGCGAGTCCGATGCCCTTGGAGCCGCCGGTCACCACGGCGCGACGCCCCGCGAGGCCGAGGTCCACGCTCAGTCCTCGACGCGCGAGGCGACGACCTGGCCGGCGGCGTACTCGGTGAGCGTGGTCCGCGGCGGGTTGAAGACGTCCATCTCGCGGCATGCGTGCTCGCGGGTGGCGGCGCCGTGGGGGACCCAGGAGGGGATGACGGCGACGTCGCCGGTCCGCATGGTGCGGGTGTGCCCGTCGATGGTGAAGTCGAACTCGCCCTCGAGGACCACGACGATCTGCTCCTCCTCGTGGGTGTGCAACGGCGCCTCGCTGTGCGGCTGGAAGGAGACGAAGTTGAGGAGCATCCGCTCGCCGAGCACGGGCTGGAAGTCCAGGCCGGGCAGCATCTCCAGCGGGGTGATCGCCGAGACGTCGACGAAGCGTCCGGGAGCGCTGGGCTCGCCGGATCCCTCCAGGGAGAAGTGGGTCATGCGTGGGTCCTCTCGGGTCAGCCGTGGGTGGCGCGGACGATGTCTGCCAGCCGGGCGATGCCCGGGTCGATCTCGTGCTGCTCGACGCGGCTGAAGGAGAGCCGCAGGTACTCGACGTTGCCCGGCTCGGTGAAGAACCCCTCACCGGGTACATAGGCCACAGCGGCGGCCAGTGCGGCCGGCGCGAGGGCCGTGGTGTCGGCGCCGGGCACCCTGAGCCAGCAGAAGAACCCCCCGCGGGGGGTCGTCCACTCGCCCACGCCGCCGAAGTGGCGGGTCAGGGCGGCGTCCATCTCCAGCCCGCGCGAGCGGTACAGCTCGCGCGCCCGGGGGAGCGCCCGGTCGAGATGACCTCCTCGGAGGTACTCCTCGACCAGTCGCTGCCCGAGGGCGCCCGCGCACTGGTCGGAGTTCTGCTTCGCCACGACGAGCTCGGCGATGACGGGGGCGGGACCCGCCGCCCACCCGAGCCGGATCCCCGGGAAGAAGACCTTCGAGAAGGTACCGATCTGCACGGTGATGTCGGGGGCGATCGACCAGAGGCTGGGTCGGTCGCTGTCGTCGAAACCGAGCTCGCGGTAGGCGACGTCCTCGACGATCAGCACGCCGTACCTCCGGCACAGGTCGACCAGGGCCTCTCGGCGGGAAGTCTCGAGCACGCTGCCGGACGGGTTCTGGTAGTCGGGGATCGTGTAGAGCAGCTTGGGCGGCGTCGTGCTCGTGGCCAACAGCCCCGCCAGTGCTTCGACGTCGAGGCCGTCCGGGCCCGTGGGCACGGCAGTCACCCGGGCGTCGAACCCGGTGAAGCCGGCGACGGCGCCGAGGTACGTCGGTGCCTCGACGAGCACCTCGTCACCGGGGTCCAGCATGCTGCGGCTGATCAGGGTGATGGCGTCGATGCCACCGCTGGTGACCATCAGCTCGTCGTCCCCGGGCCGCCGGCCCTGGGTGGCGAGAAGCCGGATGGCCAGGGCGTTGCGCGTGCTGGAGACCCCTTCGCTGGGGGCGTACTGCAGGGCGACGGCGACGTCGTCGTCGAGCAGTCGGTCCAGGATCTCGCGGGTCTGGCCGACAGGGAAGACGCCCGGGTCGGGGAAGCCGCCGGAGAAGTTGATGATGTCGCGGGCGTTGGCGAGGGCGAGGATGCCGCCGATGCCGGCGTCCGTGCGTCCCTGGGTACGACGCGACAGGCGTCCGCTCCAGTCCACCGCCACACCGGCGGGGGCGTTCACGGCCGAGACCAGGTCGCTCTCCGGCATGGGTCCCTCCCAACGAGTGGTTCGACAAGGGTTGACACGATCTTACACACGGAAGGAAACTACGGTCACGACCTGACGTTGTGCAATACATGGCCAACTTCAGGTACTCAATCAACAAGTCATTGAGCGGATGGGGAATCTGTGGTCGACCATGCGAACCCCTCGGTGGGATCGCCGAACGCGCCGCTGGCGACGATCAGCGCCCACACGCGCGCGCCGTCGCCGACGGCGGCCGTCGACGCGGTCGACGTCCGTCTGCTCATGCTGCTCGCCGCCGACGGGCGCATCTCCCAGCGCAGTCTGGCCCGCGAGCTGGGCATGTCCCCACCGGCAGTGGCGGACCGGTTGGCCCGGCTGGAGCGACAGGGAGTGATCCAGGGGTACGGCGTCCGGCTCGACTGGAGTGCCCTGGGCTACCCCACGATCGTGTTCCTGACCGTGACGGCCATGAATGGGTACGCGCAAGGCCCGATCATGGAGCAGCTGGCGGCACTGCGGGAGGTCGAGGAGGTCATGCTCGTCACCGGCGGGATCGACCTGCTGGTCCGCGTCCGGGTCCGCGACCACACCCACCTTCGTGACCTGCTCATCAACCAGGTCTGGCGCATCGACGGGATCCAGCGCACGGAGACCTCGCTGACCATCGCCGAGATGGAACCCAAGAACGCCGCCCACGATCTCCTCTCCGACCTGCTCGAGCGACGCGAAGGACCCGCAACCACATGACCCAGGACACCTCAGCCGCGGCCACCGCCGGCATCGGGCGGCGTGGCTTCGTCGCCGAGCACGGGCTGCACACGGCCGACCAGCAGGCGGCCGCCGCCGACGTCATCGGCCGGATCGAGAGCGAGGGACTGCAGACGGTCCGGATGGTCGTGGTCGACCAGCACGGCGTACCCCGGGCCAAGTTCCTGTCCCCGCGTTCGGCGATCGCGGCGTTCACGAACGGCCTGGACTTCTCCGGCGCGATCTACAGCCTCGACACGGCCAACCAGGTGTTCCCTCCGGCGTTCGCGGAGGGGGGTGGGTTCGGGCTGCCCGAGTTCACCGGGTTCCCCGACGTGGTGATCGTCCCCGACCCGACGACCTTCCGCGTGCTCCCATGGGCCGACCGCACCGGCTGGGTGCTGTGCGATGCCTACTTCGGGTCCGGGACTCCGCTGCCACTGGACCCCCGCCGTCTGCTGCGCGAGCAGCTGGACCGCCTGGCCGGCCACGGACTGCAGTACGTCACGGGTCTCGAGGTCGAGTTCTACATCACCCGTCGCCCGACGCAGGAGCTGCGGCACACCGACACCACCGCACCGGCTGCGGTCCCCTCAGTCGAGCCCTTCGAGCTGGGGTACCAGTACCTGTCCGAGGTGCGGCTCGACTCGGTCAACGAGACCCTGACTGCGCTCCGAGACGGGCTGACCGCCGTCGGGTTGGCTCCCCGGGCGATGGAGGACGAGTGGGGACCCGGGCAGATGGAGTTCAGCCTGCCTCCGCTGACCGGACTCGGCACGGCCGACGCCATGGTGCTCTTCCGCTCCGCGGTGAAGCAGATGTGTGCTCGCCGGGGTCTGCTGGCGTCGTTCATGTGCAAGCCCCACCTGCCGAACTTCTTCGCCAACGGCTGGCACCTGCACGCGTCTCTCGTGGACGAGTCCGGCGCCAACGCGTTCCAGAGCAGCGATGCAGTGCTGTCGTCCACCGGGATGAGCTATGTCGCAGGGCTCCTCGAGCACGCCGAGGCGATGACCGCGTTCGCGAACCCCACCCTCAACGGGTACACCCGGTTCCAGCCGTACTCCTTCGCCCCCGACCGGATCACCTGGGCGGTCGAGAACCGCGGGTCACTGGTGCGCGTGCAAGGTGGCCCGGGTGACCCCGGCACCCACCTGGAGAACCGGCTCGGCGAGCCCGCTGCGAACCCCTACCTCTACCTGGCCGCCGATCTCGCCGCCGGTCTGGACGGCGTCGAGCGGTCGCTGGTGCCGCCGCCCGAGACGGCGGCCGATCCGTACGCCGCCGAGGCGCCGATGCTGCCCACGTCCCTGGGTGACGCCCTCGATGCCCTCGAGAGGGACCCGCTCTACCGCAACCAGTTCGGAGACCCGTTCGTCGACTACTACCTGATGATGAAGCGCTCCGAGCTGGGCCGGCACGGCGCGGCCGTCGCCGGCACGGACGACCCCGACCAGGCATCGGCCGACTGGCAGATGCGTGAGTACTTCGAGTTCTACTGATCGGAACAGACGTGACCCTGCAACACATCGTGCTCTTCAGCTACCCCCGCGAGCTGTCCGACGCCGAAGCGGCCGAGATGAGACGACAGGTCGACGCCTGGCCCGCGGTCATCCCGGGGTTCCGAGCCCTGCGTTTCGGCCGGGACCTGACCGACGCGCGGACCCGTGGCTACCAGTACCTCCTCTACACCGAGTTCGACGATGAGGACGCCCTGCTCACCTATCAGCAGCACCCGGTCCACCAGGAGTTCCTGGCCTGGGTGATGGACCACGACTGCACCCCGCTCGCGTTCGACTACCACCTCGACGACGTGACCGTCGTACCTCTGCACCCCCGGTCATGACGCAGCACTGATCTCGGACTCACGTCCCACAAAGGAGAATGACCATGTCCGTATCGGACCACTCCGTTCCCGCGGAGAGCCAGAAGCTGGCCAAGGGGACCCTGTCGACGGCCGACGCTGTCGCCATCTCGATCTCGGTGCTCGCCCCTGGCATGGCGATGCTCCTCAACGTTCCCGGAGTCGCCGCCGTGGCCGGCGGCTCGACGCCGCTGGCCTTCTTGCTCGGCGGCATCGCCTGCCTGGCCCTCGCCTTCGTGGTCGTCGGGTTCACCCGGCAGATGGCCTCGGCGGGCTACGCCTACACCTACGCCAGCCGCAGCCTGGGCAAGGGGGCCGGCTTCCTGGCCGGCTGGCTCTATGCGTTCGGGATCGTGTGCTTCGTACCGATGACGATGGCCGGCGTCGGCTACCTGTTCTGTGACCTGTTCGGCATCGACCAGAAGCTGTGGTTCGTGTTCTTCCTGATCGGGATGGCGCTCCTGGTCGTGCTGTCGGTGATCCGGATCAAGGTGACCACCCGACTGCAGCTCGTGATCGGAGCGGTCACGGTCGCGGTGATTCTGGTCGTCGCTGTGGTGACCATCGCCAAGGGCGGCGCGCACGGCAACACCCTGGCGCCGTTCTCCTTCTCCCACACGAACAAGGGCGGCTTCTCCGGAGTGTTCTACGGGATCATCCTCGGCATCACCTCCTACATCGGCTTCGAGACCGCGGCCGACTTCGGGGAGGAGACCGCGAACCCGCGCCGGGCCATCCCGATCGCGGTGATCGCCTCGGTGGGCTTCGCCATCGTGCTCTACCTGCTCGCCACCTATGCGATGACGATCGGCTTCGGCGTCGACAACGGTGCCGGCTTCGGTGGCGACGGCTTCGCGCTCAAGACGATTGCCAGCACCTTCGTAGGCGGGCCCTTCCCGGCGCTGGTCGAGCTCGGGGCCTTGCTGTCGGCGTTCGTCGTGTGCGTCGGCTGCGCGACCGCGGGCACCCGCACGCTCTACGCCATGGGGCGCGAGGGCGTCATCCCGACCTGGTTCGGGCACACCCACCCGCGCTACCAGACGCCGGCCAACGCGACGATGACCGTCGCCGCGGCCAGCACGGTGCTGGCCGCGCTGGTCGGCTACGGCTGGGGCACCGACAACCTGGGCGGCGACCCGTTCACGGTCTACTACTTCTTCGCCACCCTGGGCACGCTCGCGGTGATCGTGGTGTACGTCGGACTCTGCGTCGGCGGCGCGGTGTTCTTCAAGCGCACGCATGCCAACTACAACGTGGTCTCCCACCTGCTGGTGCCCGCCGCCGGAGTCGTGCTGTTCCTGGCCGCGCTCTACGGTTCGATCCACCCGACCCCGCCGCATCCGCTCAACTACACCCCATACCTCGCGCTCGCGTGGCTGCTGGTCGGGGTGGTCGTGCTGATGGTGCTGCGCGCCCGCAGGCCCGAGGCTGTGGCCCGGATCGGCTCGATGCTGGGCGAGGAGGGCGGAGAGGCGGCCGGGCTGGACTCGCCGGCCGCGCGCACGTGAGGGGTCTCCTCGACGACCACGCGCACCCGTTCCCGCTCCAGGCGGACCGGCTCGACCTGTCCGCGATCAGCCTGGATGTCGGCGCCGGTAGTGCCAGACGGCGTGCGGTGAGTGGCGGGACCCGGCTGGCCGTGGAGGCCGTCCGGGTCCGCCTGGCCCACTTCCTCGGCGCTCAGCCCGACGAGGTCGAAGCGGTGCGCGACGCGCGCGCCGCGGCCGACTGGCCGGCGTACGTCCAGGCACTCTTCGCCGACGCCGGCGTCGAGGAGATGCTGCTGGACGGCGGACCCGTGCGGGTCGACGTCGCGGGTCAGGAGGCCATCTCCGGCGTGCCCACGCGTGAGCTGCTCCGGCTGGAGGCCCTGGTCGACCCGATGCTGGAAGCAGGCGCCGAGGCGGACGACGTGCTGGCCCAGGTCGCGCTGCGAGTGGCCGAGGGCGCGCAGACGGGCGTGGCCGGGCTGAAGACGGCGCTCGCCTACCGCACCGGGCTGGACGTGGACCCCACCACGAGCCTGGAGCAGGCGAGTCGCTCGACAGCTGGCTCTGAACCCGTACGACGTCGCGCCAAGGCGCTGCGCGACCTGGTCCTCGTGCGCACCCTCGAGCAGTGCGCAGACCTGGGGCTGCCGATCCAGGTGCACACCGGCTTCGGCGACAGCGACCTGCGCCTGCGTGACTCCGAACCCGTGCTGCTCGACGACCTGCTGCGCACACCCGTGGGTGCCGCTGCCTCGGTGGTGCTCATCCACGGTGGCTTCCCCTGGCACGAGCAGGTCGCCTACCTGGCCGCGGTGCGGCCGAACGTGTACGCCGAGTACTCCCTGGGGAACCTGATGAGCCCGGCCACCACCGCCGACCGGCTGCTGCGCATCGTCGACCTCGCCCCCACCGACCGGATCCTGCTGGGCAGTGACGGGCACGGCTCGCCGGAGACCCACTGGTCCGCGATCTGGGTGCTGCGCGAGGCCTGGGACGAGGTCCGCGGACGGCTGGGCGGCACGGTCCGGATCGGATGGCTCGACGAGGTCGAGCAACGGATCTTCGCCGGCAACGCGCGCGACCTCTACCTCGGCGGCTGACAGCTCACACCGCGAGGTGGGTGACCTCACCCTCGACCTTGCGACGCGGCACGAGCTCGACCGTGAGCATGGCGGTGAGCACCAGCAGCCCGCCGACGAGCATGCGCACGGTGGTGCTCTCGCCGCCGAGGAGGACGGCGAACACGGCCGCGAACACCGGCTCCATCGACATAATGATCGCGGTGCGGGTCGGGGACAGGTGCGCCTGGGCCCAGGTCTGACCCAGCATCGCCAGCGCCCCGGCGAAGACCGCCATGTAGAGCACGCTGAGCCAGTCGCCGGCGCGGTCGGGCAGCACGATGCCGTCCGGGGCCGACGCGACCAGGCAGAGCACCGCGATCACGATGATCTGCACGATCGACATGCCGAGGGCCTGGTCGGGGCGCGACCAGGCACCCAGCCCCACGATGTGCAGCCCGTAGATCAGGGCCGCCACCAGGGTGATCGCCTGGCCGTAGCCGACCGACAGCCCGTCGAGCGAGAGCACCCCGAGGCCGACGACGGCCAGGAGTACGGCGGCCCAGGTCAGGCCGCCGATCCGGGTATGCAGCAGGACGGCCGCGAAGATCGGCGTCGACACGACGTACATGCCGGTGATGAAGCCGGACACGCTGGCCGGGGTGTGCGCCAGCCCGGCGGTCTGCAGGATCTGCGCGACGCCGTACAGGAGTCCGAGCACGACCGCGTGCCGGCGCGAGGCAGGGGTCAGCCGGCCGATGGCGCGGGGCGCGGCCACGACGAGGACGACGCTCGCCACCGTGAACCGCACGGCCAGGAAGTCGAGGGTCGGCACCCGCTGGAGCAGGTCCTTGATCAGGAAGAACGTGGAGCCCCAGCACATCGTCATCGCCAGCAGCGCCAGGGTGGCGAGCAGGGTGACCCTGCGGTCGGTGCCGCGTGACTCCATGGCCGCCACGCTAGATGAGTAGTTCCAAGGGAGGTTGCCTGACTCGCGGCTCCCCGCATCCCGACCGGCGGCGTTGTCCTCGACTCGACGATGCTTCGCATCGCCTTCGCTCGTCCGCCTTGCCAGATCGGGCGCGGATGAGCCGCTCACTTGACCGGCACCCCTTGGAACTACTCATCTGGGGCTGGGCTCAGCCGCTGGGGTCCGGCCCCGCCGGGCCGCGCGGGGACCGCACCGGCAACCTGAGCCTGCGTCCGAAGAGCGCGAGCTCCCGGGTGGCGCCGGCGCGGCCGGGCTGCTGCGCGGTCTCGACGGGGGCGGACGGCGGCAGGGGCACGACCGCGGCCACCGGCTGCTGCGCGGCCGGCTCGGGCACCGGATCGGCGTGCGTCGCGCCGGTCTCGACCGGCGCCGGCTCGGGTGCCTGCGTGCGCACCGCCAGCCGGCTGCACGCCGTACAGGCGGGGTAGGCCAGCGGCGGCTCCGGGCCGACCCACCGCACCAGCTCACGCGGGAAGCCCAAGCCGCACAGGGCCACCCACGGCTCGTCGGCGTCGAGGACCCGGCGGTGCCCACGGTCCTCGGCGACGAAGTAGAGCCATTCCTCACCCATGGGGTACGACGCTAGCCGTCGGTCTGCTTGCCCGTGGGGGGTTCGGCCAACCCGGCGCGGGTCAGATCACGAAAAGCGTGATGCTGCTGCCCATGGGTGCCATCGAGCCACCGGACGGGTCGCTGCTGTAGACGTAGCCGACGCCGATGTAGTACTTCGAGTGCGTCACCTCGACCCTGAAGCCCAGCGCCTTCAGCTCCTCGGTGGCCGCGTCAACACCCTGGGCCGTCAGATCGTCGGGCACCTGCACGAGCTCCGGGCCGCGCGAGACCACGAAGGTCACCGTCATTCCGCGGGTAAGAGTGCCGTCGCGGGGCTCCTGGGAGAGCACGGATCCCTCGGGCACGGTGTCGGAGTACTCCTGCTGACTCGCGTCGACCTGCAGCCCGCGACGCTCCAGGGCGCCGGTGGCCCGGCCGACCGGCTGGCCGATCCAGTGGCCGACCCGGATCGGCCGCGGCCCCCGGCTGATCACGACGTCGACGGGGCTCTGCGGCTTGAGCGAGGTGCCCTTCGCCGGGCTGCTGTGGATCACCAGCCCGCGCGCGACCGTCTCGGACCAGCGTCGCGTCGACGTGCCGTAGCCGAGGTGCGCGGCCTGGACGCGGTCCTGCGCCCGGTTCTCGGACAGGCCGGCCAGCGTGGGTACGTCGTACCGCTCGCGGCCGAGGGAGAGGGTCAGGCCGACCGTGCCGCCGGCGACCACGCGCGAGCCGGGCCCGGGGTCGGTGCTCAGCACCCGGCCCTGGGCCACCGTCTCGGAGTAGGACCGGTCGGCGACCCGGACGTCGAAGCCGGCGTGCCCGAGCTTGGTCGTGGCCGCGGTCCGGTTGAGGCCGAGGACACTCGGGGTCGTGTCGTAGCGGGCGTAGCCGAACCACCAGGCGCCGGCGCCGGCGGCGACCGCAATGAGCAGGGCGACGAGTAGCAGGATCGGGCCGCGGCGCGAGCGACGGGGGCGGGTCGGTGGCGGCGGCCGCGGCGGGGTGGGGGCGTGTGACGGTGGCAGGGTGGCCGGGGGCGCCTGCGCCCCCGCGTGAGCGGCCTGGGCCGGTGCGACGACTGTGCGGATGTCGAGGTGGGTGGTGTCGTCGCTGACCCGGATCGGCTGGGTCAGCGCCAGGTCGCGGGTCAGCTCCTCGTCGTCGCGGACGCCCTCGACCAGCGCCTGGGAGACCCGGTGCACCTGGTGCAGGAGCACACCGGCGTCGGCCGGGCGCTGGGCCGGGTCGCGGGAGGTGGCGCGGGCGACCAGCGCGTCGACGTACGCCGGGATGCCGGGGACGGCACGCGACGGCGGGGATACGTCGTCGTGCACGTGTTTGTAGGCGACCGCGATGGGGGACTCGCCCTCGTGCGGCTTGCGGCCGGTGAGCATCTCGTAGAGCATCACTCCGGTTGCGTAGACGTCGGCGCGGGCGTCGGCGCGGCCGTCGACGACCAGCTCGGGGGCCAGGTAGGAGACGGTGCCGATCAGGACGCCGCCGGTCGCGGTGTGCTGGGTGTCGGCGCTGACGGCCTTGGCGAGGCCGAAGTCGGCGACCTTGACCCGTCCGCCGGAGGGCTCGTCGGAGATCAGCACGTTCTCGGGCTTGACGTCGCGGTGCACCAGCCCGGCCCGGTGGGCGGCAGCGAGTGCGGAGAGCACGGGCTCCATCAGCGCCAGCGCCCGGATCGGCGCGATCGGGCTCTCCTTGCGGATCACGTCGCGCAGCGTGTGGCCGGGCACGTACTCCATGACCAGGAAGACCACGCCGTCGTCGTCGCCCTGGTCGAAGACCCCGACGACGTTGGGGTGGGCCAGCCGGGCGGCCGAGCGGGCCTCCCTGACGAACCGGTCGGCGAAGTCGTCGTCGTCGCCCAGCCCGGGGTGCATCACCTTGACCGCGCAGACGCGGTCCAGGCGCAGGTCGGTGGCCTCGTAGACGCTGGCCATCCCGCCGCGGGCGATGCGCGGGCCGATCCGGTAGCGACGCTCGAGCAGGCGGCCGGTCAGCTGGTCGGCGATGCCCTCGCCCACCCGGGCGCGCCCGTCGTGCTCCACGTCGACCCTCCTGCCGTCGGATGGGGAAGGATCCGACTCGGCCACCATCGTACGGACGCACGACGGGCGCCCCGGTCAGGCGTGCTCCACGGCGTGGCGCGCCATGGCCGCTAGCGTCGGCTCCGTGTTCCCCCTCAGCCCACCCCGCGTCAGCGGCTCCCTGACGATGGACGACGGCCAGTCGGTCCACTGGGAGGAGAGCGGCATCCCTGGCGGGATCGCGGCGCTCTACCTCCACGGCGGCCCCGGCGGCGGGCTCGGCACGGGCTACGTCACCAGGCTCGATCCGGAGCGGTTCCGGATCATCGGCCTCGACCAGCGCGGCTGCGGCCGGTCCACCCCGCTGGCCAACGACCCGCGCCACGACCTGGACGCCAACACGACCCCGCGGTTGATCGCGGACCTCGAGGCGCTGCGTGAGCATCTCGGCGTCGACGCCTGGGTGCTCAACGGGGTGTCGTGGGGCTCGACGCTGGCCCTCGCCTACGCCCAGGCCCATCCCGACCGCGTGCTCGGGATCGTGCTGATGGCCGTGACGACGACCTCGCGCGCGGAGGTCGACCAGATCACCGAGGGCGTCGGAGCCAGCTATCCCGAGGCCTGGGACCGCTTCGCCGGGTACGCCGAGCAGGCGGGCGTCGGCTACCGGCGCGGCGAGGGCCGACTGGTCACGGCGTACGCCGGGCTGGTGCGCGACCCGGACCCCGCCGTACGACGGGGTGCTGCGGAGGCCTGGGCCGCGTGGGAGGACACCCACGTGGCGATCGGGGCGGGCGGCTTCCGGCGCGATCCTCGCTGGGACGACGCGGACTTCACCGAGATCTTCGTGAGGCTGACCACCCACTATTGGTCGCACGACGGGTTCCTCGAGCCGCCGATCCTGGCCCGGATGGCGTCGATCGCGCACCTGCCCGCGACGCTGATCCACGGCAGGCTCGACGTCAGCAGCCCGCTGGTCACCGCGTGGCGGCTGCACCGGGCGTGGCCGGCGAGCGAGCTGGTGGTCGACGAGGGCGAGGGCCACGGCGGACTCTCGATGGTCGAGGAGTGGGCGGCCGCCAACAGTCGGCTCGCCGACCGGCTCGACGCCACTGGCTAGACACGGGTGTCCCGGGTCGTGCCAGAGTTGGCCACATGAGTTCAATGGCTGATGCCGACCTGGCCGTCCTGGTCGAGGAGTGGATCGACTGGGCTGAGACGGCCCGTCGCCTCGAGGTGACCGTGGCCAAGGTGCGCACCATGATCCGCGACCACGAGCTGGCCGCCGCCGTACCCTCGCCGGGTGCGGGCCAGCAGGTCCCCGCGGCGCTCCTCGACGACGACCACCTCCTCGTCAAGGGTCTGCCCGGGCTGCTGACGGTGCTGCACGACGGCGGGTACGACGACCGCGAGTGCATTGCCTGGCTGTTCACCGACGCCGACCTGCCGGGGCGCCCGATCGACGCTCTGCGCGAGAACCGTGGCTCGGAGGTCAAGCGGCGTGCGCAGGCCATGGGCTACTGAGCCCACCCCCGCGCGCGGCCGGCTCTGGGTCGCGCTGCTCGGAGTCGTCGTGCTGGCACTGGTCACCTGGGCGCTCAACCAGGCCGGCGGCTTCTCCGGCGGCGGACGCAACGGCGACGCCGACCCGGGCTCGATGGCGACGGTGCGGGTCGCGGAGCTGCCGGTCCAGGCGCGCGACACCCTGACCCTGATCGACCGGGGCGGGCCGTTCCCCTACGACCGTGACGGCGTGGTCTTCGAGAACCGCGAGCGGTTGCTTCCCGACGAGGACACGGGGTACTACCGCGAGTACACCGTCACCACACCGGGCTCGCCCGACCGGGGAGCCCGGCGGATCATCACCGGATCGGTGGGGGAGTACTACTGGACCGATGACCACTACCAGAGCTTCCGGAGGATTCTTTAGATGACTCACCCCACGAAACCACTCGCTGCGCTCGCGCTTCCGCAGGGACCCCGATGAGCGGACTCGCGGGCCTGCTGGCCCACCACCTCGAGCCGGGCATCTACCGCTGGCACGGCGCCTTCGACGCCGCCGAGGTACGACGCTCGGTCGAGTACGCCGGCTGGCGCTTCGCCCACGTCGACGGTTGGCACGGTGACTCGAAGGCAGAGTTCCTGGCCGCTGTCGGTCGGGCCCTCGACTTCCCGGGCCACTACGGGCAGAACTTCGACGCGCTCGCCGACTGCCTCGCGGACGTGACCGCCGGCGACAGCGAGGGCTGGGTACTGCTCTGGGACGGCTGGGGCCCCCTGGCCCGCGCCGACGAGCGCGCGTTCTCGGTTGCGCTGTCGGTGCTCGGCGGCCGGGTCAACGCCGACAAGGGCGGCCGCTTCGCCGTACTCCTGCGCGGCGACGGGCCCGACGTACCTGGTGTGGCCTCGCTCGACTGATGGGGGTCGCCCTCCTGGGCCGGCTCGGTGGACGGTGGGTGCGGCACCCTTTGCGGCGGGCGCTGGAACGGTGCGTGGCGCACCGCCGGGTCGGCCGGACCAGCCGGCGCCGCCGGCTCAGACGACCCGGTCGGTGACGGCGGTGGCGAGCTCGCGGAGTACGCCGCGGGCGTCGTCGTCGATGTCGGCGGCGTCGAGGGCAGCCAGGGCGCGGGTAGCGAGCTCGCCGATCACCTGCTCGACCTGAGCGTGCGCCCCGCTGCGCTCGATGATCTCGCGCAGCTCGGCCACGTCGGCGGGGGAGAGCGGGGTGCCGAGTGCAGCGTCGAGGCGGGCCGCGTCGGCGGGGGAGGCGCCGTCGAGCGCGAGGGCGACCAGCACCGTGCGCTTGCCCTCGATCAGGTCGTCGCCGGCGGGCTTGCCGGTCGTGGCGGGGTCGCCGAAGACGCCGAGCAGGTCGTCGCGCAGCTGGAAGGCCTCACCCAGCGGCAGCCCGAAGGCGCCGAGGGCGGCGAGATCGGCGCAGCTGCCGCCGGCGAGAGTGGCGCCGATGTGCAGCGGGCGCTCGATGGAGTACTTCGCCGACTTGTAGCGCAGCACGCGCATCGCCTGCTCGACGTCGGACTCGCCCCGCGCCTGCACGGACACGTCGAGGAACTGGCCGGTGATCACCTCGGTGCGCGTGGTGTCGAAGAACGCGAGAGCCTCGCCGACGGCGGCGGCCGGCAGGCCGCAGGTGCGGAGCATCTCGTCGGACCAGCACAGCAGCAGGTCGCCCAGCAGGATGGCCGCCGCGGCGCCGTACTGCTCGGGGGAGCCGGACCAGCCCTCCTCGGCGTGCATCGCCTCGAAGGCCTTGTGGGTCGAGGGCCGTCCGCGGCGGGTGTCGGAGGCGTCCATGTAGTCGTCGTGCACGAGTGCGCTCGCGTGCAGCAGCTCGAGGGCCGACGCCGCTCGCACCAGCGCACCCTCGTCGGGCACGTCGGGCACGTCGGCCCGGACCGCACGGAAGCCCCAATGGCAGAACGCGGCCCGGAACCGCTTGCCCCCGGAGACCGAGCGCCGCGCGGCCGCCATCAGGCGAGCGGCGTCGTCGCCGAGCGGCTCGAGGCGCCCGGCCTGCTCGTCCACGAACCGGTCGAGGGCCGCCCCAACGGCCTGGCGGAAGGCGTCCGCGTCCCAGCTGGAGGTCACGGGCCGAGCCTACGGTCGCTGGTGGACACCTCCCGTACCCGGCGGCCGCCCCCACCTATGCTGTTGCGTATGGCGCCCCGTTCCCCGAGCACCCCGGCCCACCCGACCGCGGGCGCTCCCAGCGTCTCCGACCTGATCGCCGCCGGTGAGCGCTCGATCTCCTTCGAGTTCTTCCCCCCGAAGGACGAAACCGGCGAGCGCCAGCTGTGGACCACGCTGCGCGAGCTCGAGCCGCTGCAGCCCACCTTCGTGTCCGTGACGTACGGCGCCGGGGGGTCGACCCGGGACCGGACGATCCGGGTCACCGAGGGGATCGCACAGCACACCACGCTGACACCGATGGCGCACCTGACCTGCGTGGGGCACTCGCGAGACGAGCTCCGCCGGGTGATCGGGTCCTACGCCAACGCCGGGGTGCGCAACGTGCTCGCGCTGCGCGGCGACCCGCCCGGCGGGCCGGGGACACCGTGGCTGCCCACGCCGGGCGGCCTCACCTACGCCACCGACCTGATCGAGCTGGTCGACTCGCTCGGCGACTTCTGCGTCGGGGCGGCGGCCTTCCCCGAGGGGCACCGCGAGGCGGAGAGCGTGGAGCACGACGCGCGGATCATGCGGGCCAAGCAGGACGCCGGCGCGCGCTTCGCGGTCACCGAGCTGTTCTTCCGCGTCGAGGACTACTTCGCGCTGCGCGACCGGTGCGACGCGGCGGGCGTGCACATGCCGATCCTGCCGGGCATCATGCCCATCACCAGCCTGCCGCAGATCAGCCGGATGACCGAGCTGTCCGGCCGCGAGGTGCCTTCGGAGGTCGTGGAGCGGGTGTCCAAGCACGACGGTGACCCCGCGGCGGTGCGGGCCGAGGGCATCGCGATCGCGACCGAGATGTGCGACGAGCTGCTCGCTGGCGGTGCGCCCGGGCTGCACTTCTACACGCTGAACCGGTCGAAGGCGACCCGCGAGATCTACACCGGGCTGCGCACCACCGTCGCCTGACCTCGGCCTCGTGCAGGGCCTAGGCCGGGCCGATCCGCTCGGCCGCGACCGCCGCGGCGAGACCGGTCAGCGCCAGCCCGGACGACGCCGCGGCGTGCACCCCGGCGGCGTACACCCCCTCATAGGGTGTGCTCCCGAGCTTGCGGTCGATGGTCGCGCGGCCCTGCCAGAGGACGCCGTACGACGAGCCGGCGAGCTCCTCGACCTGGTCGCGCGGTGACCGGTCGATGCGTACCTCGACCTGCTCGCGGACGTCGATCCCGGCCCGCGCCATGGCCGTCACGACGTCCTCGGTGATCCGGCCACGGCCCAGCACCGTCCACGCCACCCCTCCCTCGGGGGCGGTGCCGTTGGTGCGGACCACCAGGGTGACCCCGCCGTGCAGCACCACCTCGTGCGGCAGGTCGGGGACCTCGCCGACCAGACCCAGGTGGCACACCACCGGAGGGATCGCCGGCATCGTGCGCTCGACGTGCCGAGCCAGCACCGGGATCTCTCGCGGGTCGAACGCGCACACCACGACCTCGGCGTCGACGCTGCCCTGGTCGGTCTCGACGGCGACCACCCGCCCGCCCTCGAGACGCAGGTCCTTGACGGTGGTGCCGAGCAGCACCTGCACCCGTCGCTCGCCGAGCCGCGCGGTCATCGCGTCGGCCAGCGCACCCATCCCACCAGGGATCGTCCACACCCCGAAGCTCTGCTCCACGTAGGACCACATGCCCATCCACGCCGGGACGTTGCGGGGATCGTGCCCGTCCATCAGCGAGGGGTACAGCGCGAGCGCGCGCAACCGCTCGTCCTTGAAGGTCTTGGTGACGACCTTCTGCAGCGTCGCCCGGGTGTGCAGCAACGCCCGGGTCCCCCTGTCGACGTGCTCGGGGGAGTAGGGGTGCTCGCGGTAGACCCGGCGCAGCTGGTCCCACGCCTCAGCGTGACTGTGCACGTAGTCGACCCACGCGGTCCCCTGGCCGGCACCGAGAGCCTCCTCGACGGCCTCGATCTGGGCGGCACGGCTGCCGGAAGGCAGCGAGAGCACGGTCTTGTCCTCGAACCGGTGCTCCCGCACCGGCTCGACCGGGACCAGCTCCAGCTCGCGCTCGAGCGGTCGCCCGGACTTGCGGAACAGGTCGCGCAGCACGGCTGGAAGGGCCGTCGAGGTCGGGCCGGCGTCCCAGCGGAAGCCGTCCTGCTCGACGTAGCCGACGGCTCCGCCGAGCCGGTCGCGCCGCTCGACGACGGTGACCTCGTGGCCCTGCTTCGCGAGCCTGGCGGCGGCGGCCAGCCCCCCGAACCCTCCACCGACGACCACGACGCGCGACATCCCGCGACCTTAGTTGAGCAGCCGGTCGAGCCGGGTGGTCAGCCTTCGAGCCGCTCCTCGAGGTGGATGCTGACCGAGTCGCCGGCCTGCTTGCCGATGGCCTTGCGCACGTCGGCCTTGACCGGCAGCTTGTGGCTGCCGTCGCCGAGCGCCATGAAGGAGCTGCGGAACGGGTGCCCGTCGACGGTGCCTCGCACCTTGACGAGCCCTCGGGTGCCGAAGTACGTCGCCGACCCGGGCCAGACCACGTAGGTCCAGCCACCCGTGGCGGGGCTCTTCTGCAGCGTCGCGTCGAACTGCTCGTCCATGGCGGTCTCCTCTGGTCCAGGACTTGACGATACGCCCACCCTGCTCCACATACCTCCTCGCCCCCGGACGCCCGGCGGGGCGCTCAGCTCACCGAACGCCATGCCCAGCTCGGCGTCGAGGAACGCCATCAGCGCCACGTTGAGGTCCGCCACGCGAGCCTCGAGGGA
>JBPCQY010000134.1:0-2974 GCA_050997635.1 Nocardioides sp. | reverse complement strand
GACGAACCCGCGGGCGTCCTCGTCGTCCCAGATGTCGCGCCACGTCGCGGCGACGCCCCTGCGCGCCAGGCCCCTGCGCAACATCGAGCAGTACGGACAACCCGGTCGCCAGAAGACCTCGACAGCCTGAACTGGCGTTGCTGACGATGCGGTCACAGGTAGGAAACCCCGCTGCGCGCCCCGATCCTTCCTGCAGACCTCCTGCTGACCGGCCGTCAGGGCTCCTGACACTCCGCACCCGCGGCCGACGACACTGTCCCTGCGGATCGGCTGGCGCCGTCGGTCTGGTCGGCCCGGTCGGTCTGGTCGGACCCGCGGGCAGACGCCCGCACCGCCGCACTGCGAGCCCGACTTGCCGACATCCGCTCCGGGACAAGACTGTGCGAGATCGTCAAACAGATCGACCACATCGGCCCGGCCCATGAGCCGTTGGGCGACGTCCACGACGCGGGCGACCGGCAGCGAGCTGTATCTCGGCACATCGAGACCACACGCCACCGCAGCAACCCGTCCCAGTGATGGATCCTCAGTGGGATGAAGATCAGCCGGCGATCACCGCTGGCCGACATCGACGCCTGGCTCGCCGACCCGCCTGCGTGAGTCGTCCGCCTGAGCGGGGCGAGACGACCGGGTCACAGGGAGCAGGCGACCAGCTGGGGCTCGTTGACCAGGGTGATGCCGAAGCGGGTGTCGACCTCGTCGCGGATGGTGCGGGCCAGGTCGAGGACGTCGCCGGTGGTCGCCGCGCCGCGATTGGTGAGGGCCAGGGGGTGCTTGGTCGACAACGAGGCGGCTGCGGTCGAGCCCGGTACGGCGTACCCCTTGGCGAATCCGGCGTTCTCGATCAGCCAGCCCGCGCTGGTCTTCATGGCGCCGTCGGGCTGCCGCCAGGCCGGCGCACCGTCGGGTACGACGTCCGCGGCCACGACCGGGTTGGTGAAGAACGAGCCGGCGCTCCAGGTGTCGTGGTCGGCCGGGTCGAGCACCATCCCCTTGCCCGCCCGCAGCCCGAGCACGGCCTCGCGCACGTCAGCCGCCGGCGCCCGGCTCCCGGGTTCGACATCGAGCGTGCGGGCCAGCTCGGCGTACTCCACCGGCGCGCCGAGGCGCCCTTGCCGGAACTGGAACGTCACGTCGAGGACGACGTGCCGGCCCGGGTCGGCCTTGAAACGGCTGGTGCGGTAGCCGAAGCCGCACTCGGCGGCGGTGAACGTCCGGACGCCTCGGAGCCGGCGGTCCCAGACCCGCACCCGCGCGATGGTCTGGGCGACCTCCTGGCCGTAGGCACCGACGTTCTGGACGGGCGTCGCGCCCACGGATCCGGGGATGCCCGACAGCGTCTCGACGCCGATCCAGCCGTCGGCGACGGCTCGTTCGACGAACGCGTCCCACGGCTCGCCGGCGGCCACGGTGACCAGCACCCCGCCACCCGAGGCGGCGTCGGTGGTGTCGACGGCGACGCCGGTCGTCGCCGCCTCGATCACGGTGCCGGCGAAACCCTTGTCGGCGACGAGCAGGTTGCTGCCGCCGGCGACGAGGAGCACCGGTTCGCCGGCCTCATCGGCGCGGCGGACGGCCTCGACCAGGACGGACTCCGTCGTGGCGCGGACCCAGGTGCCTGCCGGACCGCCGAGCCGGAACGTCGTGTGGGCGGCGAGCAGCTCAGCCACGCACGACTGCCTTCGGCATGCCCAGCACCTTCTGGCCCCCGCACGTGACCTCGAGCTCTAGGGTGGTCCGGCCGTCGGCGGCGGCCTTGACGGTGCCCCCGACGACGACCTCGACACCCGCACCCTCGGGTACGACGACCGGGTTGGTGAACTTGCACCCGAGCTCGACGACCTCGGCCCCGTCGGTCCAGGTCGCGACCGCGCGGGCGGCCAGCGCCATCGTGAACATGCCGTGCGCGATCACGCCGGGCAGCCCGACCGAGCGGGCCACGTCGTCGTCCTGGTGGATCGGGTTCTGGTCACCGCTGGCGGCCGCGTAGCGGACCAGGTCGTCGCGGGTCACGACGTAGGTCTGCGGGTCGAGCGCGTCGCCCGGGTTCATCCCGACTCCGCCCGGTGCACCAGGGTGGCAGAGGTCGAGCAGACCAGGCTGCCGTCGGCGTCGGTGATCGCACTGGAGGTGCCGATGATGTCGGCGCCGCCGATCTGGCGCAGGCTGGCCACGGTGAGGGTGGCGCTGAGCCGGTCTCCGGGCACGACCGGGCGCTCGTAGCGGAACTTCTGGTCGCCGTGCACGATCCGGAACAGGTCGACCTGCTCGGCCGCGAGGAAGGCGTTCATCGCCTCGAACGCCAGCACGATGGGGTACGTCGCCGGAGCGGCGCCGTCGTCGTCGTCGTCGTACGAGCCGCCGGCGGCCTCCGCAAAGGCCCGGACCTGCTCGGTGGTCACGAGGTGGGGGATCGTCGGGGGAAACTCCCGGCCGACGAGGGACTGGTCGATCGGCATGGGCCGACCCTAGCGGGACGTGCGACGGCCCGCCCGGAACACCCGGGCGCCCGGCACGAGGATGACAGAGGTCAGCGAGTCTCGCGGTGCGGCGTGTACTTGCGGCAGCGCGGGCAGAACTTCGCCAGCTCCATGCGGTCCGGGTCGTTGCGGCGGTTCTTCTTGGTGATGTAGTTGCGCTCCTTGCACTCCACGCAGGCCAAGGTGATCTTGGGACGAACGTCTGAGCTCTTGCTGGCCACGGGACTGCCTCTGCTTTCGACGACGGGTGGAACGACGGGTGCGGTCGCCCAGGTGGGCAACCCCGCAAGTGTGCCAGTCGGCGCAAGCCGACCCGGTGCTGGTGTGGTGCAGGTCATGGTGCTGGTGTGCTGCTCGTGCTGGTGCGTGGTAGCGGGGGCGGGACTCGAACCCGCGACACCACGATTATGAGCCGTGTGCTCTAACCACCTGAGCTACCCCGCCGCGCAGGGCCGACCCCGACCGACGTGGACGGAGGTCCTCCCAGAGCCCCT
>JBPCQY010000090.1:0-4431 GCA_050997635.1 Nocardioides sp. | reverse complement strand
GGCCAGCGTCGAGGCGGAGGAACTGATCGGTGTCGCCGTGCATCTCCAACCCGATGGACTCTCCGACGGGGATGGACATGAGGGTGACTTGAAGGTGGGTGCCGCTCCACGCCACGGTTCGATAGTTAGTGTTCTCGGTGGTGGCGGCCTCAATGTCAAACGATGTGGGCCGTGGGCCGACGTCTGCGAGTGTCATGTCTCCTTCTCGTATGGAGCGTTCTTTCGGACGATGAGGCCGAGTCTTCCAGCTTGTGGACCTGTTGGTCATGGTGGGAGATTTGCAGCCGCTCGCGACGGCCCGGCGCACCATACGCCGGCGACTGATCTAAAGGTACTCGCTCGTCTACACCGCCACGGGGCGCTGAGCGAGTTGCCTCACGCCCGGAGGCGGAGCAACTGCAGCGACCCGGCACTTGGCGACCGTCATGTGACGACAGCCATCGTCGAGCGCCTGACGTCGAACGCCCGCAACGTGGCCCTGGCCGAGATGGGCGCCGGCGGGAAGGACGACGCCGAGCTCATTGTCGCCAACACCCGGGCGATGCGGGGCGCCCTGCATGCCGGGGACCTGGTGGACGAGGACACCATCCTTGTCAGCCACCGGAGCAGGTGTGGGTCGGGTCCCGGGCCTGAGCCCGTACGGCGCCGACTTCGTCCCACCGCACGCCCGACGGGGTGCCGGAGCTGATCGAGGACGTGGCCGCGTTCTCCCAGCGCGGCACCCGCCCGGGTCGTGACCGGCGCGGCGTTCCCGCAGCCCGTCGGTGGCCTCACCCAGCCGTCAGACCGATCCGGTCCGCCAGCTCGGCCAGCAGCACCGTTCCGGCATGCGACACGCCCCCCGCCCCGTCACACGTCACTCCCGGCGGTGTCCTGCTCGTTGTAGATTGCACGTGCGGAGTGCCTCCCTGTCTGGGTTCACTTGGTCCGTCGCAAGCCCAAGTTTCCGTCACGGAGCAGGCACTTTCGCTTTCCTACACGCCATGTCGGGCCCGGGGATCGAACCGTCACTGCAACAGCGGGACCGTAGTCTTGGTTGCGTCGTGGGTCCTCTGCACGAGGTGCGGGCCCGCCCGATCGGGCCAGGTGCCGACGAGGTGCTCGCTCGGTTGCGGGCCCTCGGGGTCGTCTACGGAGATGACGGGGAAGGTTCCCTGGTGCATGAAGGTTGGGCGCGACAGCACACCCCCCGCACCTGACCCTGTTGGAGGAAATCATGAGCAGCATCACCGTCGGCACCGAGAAGGGTGCCGACATCGACCTGCACTACACAGACCAGGGCACCGGCTCGCCGGTCGTCCTGATTCACGGCTGGCCCCTGTCGGGCCGCTCCTGGGAGGCCCAGGTCCCGGCGCTGGTGGAGGCCGGCCACCGCGTCATCGCCTACGACCGCCGCGGCTTCGGTGATTCCTCGCAGCCGTGGGGCGGCTACGACTACGACACCTTCGCCGCCGACCTCAACGTCCTGCTGACCGAGCTGGATCTGACCGATGTCACGCTGGTCGGCTTCTCCATGGGCGGCGGTGAGGTCGCCCGCTACATCGGCACCTACGGCACCGGCCGCATCACCAAGGCGGTCTTCGCGGCCGCCGTCCCGCCGTTCCTGCGCAAGACCGACGACAACCCCGACGGGGCCCTGGACGACGCCACGATCCAGAGCTTCCTGGACGGCGTTGCCGGCGACCGCCCTGCGTTCCTTGACGGGTTCGCCACCGGCTTCTTCACGGCCGGTGAGGAGCTCAAGGTCAGCGAGCCGCAGCGGCAGTACGCCCTCAGCCTGGCCCTGCCCGCCTCGCCGAAGGCCACCGCGGGCTGCGTCACGGCCTTCGGCAGCACCGACTTCCGCGACGACCTCGCGAAGGTCGACGTCCCGACCCTGATCATCCACGGCGACAGCGACGGCGTCGTGCCCTTCGAGGCCAGCGGCAAGCGCACCGCCGAGGCCGTCAAGGGCGCCGAGCTGCACGTCGTCGAGGGCGGACCGCACGGCATCAACGCCTCGCACGCCCAGGAGTTCAACGACACGCTGATCGCCTTCCTGGCCAAGTAGCCACACGTCCCTCGCCGGGCCGGGCTCCCCACGGGGGTCCGGCCCGGCGTCGTACCGCGGGGCTAGGTTCGCCCGCATGCCACAGGCCTGCGCGCCGACCTCGTCCTGGAAGGCGGGGGCGTCAAGGGCATCGGGCTCGCCCGGTGCCGGATCTCCACTTCCAGCTCCAGGACGCGCTTGTGCCGGCGCAGCTCCACGAGTTCCTTACGCTCCTCGCTGGTCAGGCCGCGGCGCAGCCCTTCGTCGACGTCGGCCTGGCCATGCAACGTCGCAACCCGGACTCGGCGACGCCGAGGTCCTCGGCGATCGGAGCGATCAGCTTCTAACGCAGCCGCGCCCGCTCCACGGCTCGGCGACCAGAACTCTGCAGGACGAGGTGCAACATGCGGACTCTCTCGGGCGACGTCGCCGCCTCAAGATCGGTGTCCGGCAGTGGGGGGTCCGTGAGCTTGCCGCCGGTGGGGGACCCGTCGCGACGGCCTGCCGGGTGCTGCAGGTGTCGACCTCTGGCGACTACGAATGGGACAGCCGCCCGGCCAGTGGCCGGGACCGGGTGCAAGCCCAGTTAATACTCGCCATCCGCGTGGGGCACGAGGCCTTCCACGGCACCTACGGCCACCGACGGGGTCACGCCGAACCGCGTCGCCCCCAGCAGCCGCCCATAAGACCAGGGATGTTGAATGTTGGTAGTCACCTGCCCGGGACTGACCCGCATAAGACCCGGCGCCCAAGGGCTGCCTTCGAGCCGATCCGTCGCTTGGGCGGGTGACTACCTGGCACGACGACCGCCGGAAGTGACCTTGTAGGAGCCTGTTGCCCCCAGGCCCCGTCCCTGGACTGTCCGACCGTCGGCGCGCGTGCCCGCCCTGTCAGCGCGAACCGAAGGACGGACATGACCACTGTCGCAGCAAGCCAGCCGCTCGTCACCGGTGGCGTCGACACTCATCTCGACACCCACGTCGCGGCGGCTCTCGACCGCATCGGCGGCGTGCTGGGTACCGCCCAGTTCCCGATCACGGCCGATGGCTACCGCCGGCTGCTCAACTGGCTGCGCGGCTTCGGGGAGGTCGGCCGGGTCGGCGTCGAGGGGACCGGCAGCTATGGCGCCGCGCTGGCCCGGCACCTGACCGGTCAGGGGTGAGCGTGATCGAGGTGTCCCGGCCCAACCGGCAGGTGCGCCGGCGACACGGCAAGACCGACGTCGTTGATGCGATCGCCGCCGCCCGCGCGGTCATGTCCGGCGAGGCCGCAGCCACGCCCAAGACCCACGACGGATCCGTCGAAGGCCTGCGGATGCTCAAAGTGCTGCAGCGCAGCGCGAACAAGTCCCGCACCCAAGCCCTGAACCAGCTGCGGAGCCTGCTCGTCACCGCAGCACCTGAGCTGCGCGCCAAGCTGCAGCACCTCCCCCGCCGGGACCTGCTCGCGACCTGCGCCGCGTTCCGCGTCGCCGGCGACGACGACAGCCTGCCGGCCCTGACCCGCTTCTCGCTGCGCGACCTGGCCCAACGCATCCAGTCCCTCGACGAGCGCCTCAAAGAGATCAACACCCGCCTCCGGCGCATCACAACAGCCGCCGCTCCCGACCTGGTCGAGTTACACGGTGTTGAACCCGACACGGCCTCGACGCTGCTGATCACCGCCGGGGACAACCCCGAACGTTTGACCAGCGAGAGGTCCTTCGCCGCCCTCACCGGCTGCAGCCCGATCCCCGCCAGCAGCGGCAAGACCCACCGCCACCGCCTCAACCGCGGAGGCGACCGGCAAGCCAACGCCGCCCTCTGGCGCATCGCCATCGTCCGCCTGGCCAGCGACGAACGCAGCCAGACCTACATCGCCAAGCGAATCAGCGAAGGCAAAAGCAAGACCGAAGCGATCCGCTGCCTCAAGCGCTACATCGCCAGCGAAGTCTTCGACGCGCTACCGCAGCCCGCCGCCGCCGCTTGACAGTAGGAGCATCGGGTCCGAACCGACCGTAGCGCTAATGTTCTCTCGCGCCGAAACTTGCGACCGTTGCAGAACTGGCACTATCGATCGGATCCGGTTGCGGACGCTGACCGCCCCGGAGCGGCACCTACTCGACCCTCGCGGCGACGCGGCCCTCCCAGGAGAAGGCATGCAAGATGCGGCTTCCGCCGACGGTGACCGGCCGGACCCTCGGCCAGCTCGCGCTCGGTCTGGTCGGCCGATGAGGGTCCACGCCTGGTCCGGTACGGGCGATCGTGACCACGGCGTCCGGCCCCGCCTGGCCATGTCGCCCGGCGCCGACGCGCCGAAACGTGCCCGGCTGGACGGCCGACTGGCGGGAACGTCCTCATGCGCGCGGTAGAGCGCCCGCCGGCGCTTTCGCTCCTGCTTCCTTTCGTCCTGGTGTCTTTCGC
>JBPCQY010000046.1:0-3434 GCA_050997635.1 Nocardioides sp. | reverse complement strand
GCGTTCATGTAGACGGCGTCGACGTCGGGTCGCTCCTCGCGGTCGACCTTGATGCTGACGAACTGCTCGTTCAGCTGCCGCGCGGTCGCGGCGTCCTCGAACGACTCGTGCGCCATCACGTGGCACCAGTGACACGCGGCGTACCCCACGCTCAGCAGCACGGGCACCCCGCGCCGGCGCGCCTCATCGAAGGCGTCGGTGCCCCACTCCCACCAGTCGACGGGGTTGTTGGCGTGCTGGAGGAGGTACGGCGACGTCGCGTCGGCCAGCCGGTTGGGTGCCATCACCCGACGCTATCCGCACTCTCCACGGCTCGCTCTCGCCTCCGCCGCACGCTGGTGCTTGAATCGGGCGTATGGACCCGATCCGGCACACGGTCGATGTGACGGCGACCCCGGAGCAGGCCTTCGAGGTGTTCACCGTCGGCATGGGCACCTGGTGGGGCGCCGACTACTCTCCCGACGCCTCGACGTACACCGGCATCGACCTCGACCCGCGTCCCGGCGGGATCGTGGCACTGCGGCACGGCGAGGCGTCGTACCCCATCGGCGAGGTGACCGTCTGGGAGCCCGGGGCCCATTACGCGCAGACCTTCAGCCTCGCCATGGATGCGGACCATCCGTCGGCGCTCGACGTCCACTTCGCAGTCGTCGACGCGGGTTGCCGGGTCAACCTCGCGCACGGCGGGTGGAGCGTCGACAACAGCGAGCACCGGGAGAAGTACGGCGATTGGCCCGTGCTGCTCGACCGCTTCCGCCTCGCGGCCGAGGCCTGAGCCGTGGACGCCGACGCCTGGGACGAGCGGTACGCCGCGACCGAGCTGGTCTGGTCGCAGGGGCCGAACCAGTTCGTCGAGCGCGAGCTCACCGACCTGCCCCCGGGTCGCGCGCTGGACCTGGCAGCCGGCGAGGGTCGCAACGCGATCTGGCTGGCCACTCGTGGCTGGCGGGTGACCGCGGTCGACTTCTCCCAGGTCGCGCTCGACAAGGGCCGGCGGCTCACCGATGACGAGGTCGAGGTGGAGTGGGTCCGTGGGGACGCCACCGCCTGGTCCCGCGAGGCGTCGTACGACGTGTGCGTGATCGCCTACCTCCAGCTGCCGGAGGCCGGGCGCCGGGCCGCGACCCGCAACGCCTTCGCGTCGCTCGCACCCGGCGGCACGCTCCTGCTGGTCGCCCACGACACCACCAACCTGGCCGAGGGCACCGGCGGACCGCAGGACGCCTCGGTGCTGATGACCGCCGACGACGTGCTCGGCGACCTGGCCGGGGAGCGATTCGAGGTCGAGCACGCCGGCCGGGTCGCCCGCCTGGTCGGCGACGGACACGGCGAGGACCCCCAACGCACCGCGTGGGACTGCCTGGTCCGGCTCCGCCGCGGCTGAGCTCGACTCGAGTCGCGACCTGCTGCGCGCCGTTCCTAGGGATGATCAGGAACGGTGAGGGAATGGGGATCCTGGCGTGGTGGCACGTGCGCCAGCGCCGACTGCACCAGCGCCGTCCGCGCCTGGACGATGACGGCTCGCCGCAGCCTCCCCGGGCCGTCGCCGACCACCGCCTCGACGGTGTCGCTCACCTCACGGTCGGTGTAGGACGCCCGCCTCCCCGGGGCGATCTGCCGGTCGGCAGCGCCGCCAGGACAGAGAGGATCTGATCCCCGAGCTGGTCGAGGATCTGGAAGCGTTGGTAGCGGTCCATCTCGTCCCAGACCACGTCGACGTCGGCGCGGCCCCGGCGCACGTCCTTGCGTTGGGTCGCCAGGATCGCCTTGGCGGCTCCAGTGAGTGCCGCGGTGAGCTCGTGTTCGGTGAATCGCACGCCACCAGCATCTCTGATCGCGCCACTCCTCACGTCCGCCTGGAGTAGCGAACGTCGCCGTTCGGCAGGCGAGACGCGTCCCACCTGGCGTCGTGGGCGCGGTGGTGGTGGAAGGAGCAGAGGAGCACGCCGTCATCGAGGTCGGTGCGTCCGCCCTTCGACCAGGGGGGCGCAGCGTGGTGGGCCTCGCACCACGCCGCGGGGATGTCGCATCCCTCGGCGCGGCAGTGCCGGTCGCGGATCGCCATCGCCTTGCGCTGGCCCGGCGAGAACAACCGGCGCGCGCGGCCCAGGTCGAGGATCTCGCCGGCGCCACCGAGCACGACGGGGAGGATGCTCGCCATGCAGGCCAGGCGCCGCGCCTCCTGCGCCGTGATCGTCTCGCCGGTCGACGTCTCGGCCAGGCCGAGCCCGGAGCGCAGTGACTCGACGTCGATAGTCACCATCACAGAGGTCGCCGTGCCCCCGTGCACCGGCAGCCCATCGGCGGGGAGCTGCTCCAGCAGCGCGCAGAATGCCTCACCCCGTCGGCGGGCCATCGGGAGCCGGTCGACGTCGCCGAAGGGGGCGCGACGGCGGGGGGACGTGAACGCGTCGAGGTAGGAGCGCAGCCGCGACGCGACGTGGTCGGGCAAGCGCGCGTGCAGGTCCGTCGACCCGTCGCCGCGCGGCCGGAAGTTCAGTCTGGTGGCCTTGCGGGCCCGGCGCTCCGCCTCGGCCAGGGCTCGCGCCTCCTCGGCGTCGGCGACGTCCGGCGCGACGACCTCCAGCACCCGCCGGCCGAGCCGGGCCAGCTCGCGGGGGCCGAAGTGGCCGGCCTCTGCGATCAGCTGGGCCTCGGCCTTGGTCACCAGCTCCGGGTCGAGGTCGTCGGGGAGCGCGTCGAGGGCTCGCACGAGTACGACGGTCTGGTCCCAGCTCAGCCTCCCGTCGGCGGCAGCCTCGGCCGTGGGTGACCAGCGATCTGCCAGCGCGCCGCCGATCCGCTCGGCAGAGATCGCCTCGCGCAGCGACGTACGGGACTCTCCGGCCAGCCATGCGGCCGGCGACCGCACGCCCTGCTTGATCGCCACGTCGTCCGCCACCGCCAGCACGCCGGCCCGCCGCGCCTGCAGCCGGTCGACCACCCGCGTGAGCCGCACCAGCAGCTCACACTTCAGCGTCGGCGACATGAACATCGGGTCGACCACGGCGGTGTCGTCGAGGGCCTCGTCCATCCCACGCACAGCCGCGAGCAGCGGGTGCTCGATCGGCGTCTGGGAAGTGGACATGAGCCCACGCTAGCCGCGACCACCGACACTCCAACCGCAGTGAATCCCCTTGTCCACAAGGGGTTCCGCATGTTTCGGCAAACGTCGACAACCGAGGGTGCTCTCTCGCTGGCGAAAAGCAGTCAGCGGCCGGGATCCTGCCCGGACGACGGCCGCCACTGCCGCCTGATCAGCCCGTATACCCACGAGTCCGACACCTCACCGTTCACGACACAGTCTTCCCGCAACGTCCCTTCACGCACGAATCCGAGCTTCTCCAGGACGCGGGCAGATGCCGCGTTGCGCGTATCGGCCTCGGCCTGGACTCGATTCAGGTCCAGCGTGTCGAATGCCCACTGCAGCACGG
>JBPCQY010000218.1:0-14143 GCA_050997635.1 Nocardioides sp. | reverse complement strand
CCTCCTGACAAGTCGCGAGCGGCCGACGACGTGACCGTGGTCGTCGACTACGCCCACAAGCCGGATGCGCTCGTCGCGGTGCTCGATGCCCTGCGTCCGACCACCTCCGGGCGGCTGTGGGTCGTGCTGGGCGCCGGCGGCGAACGGGACCGCGGCAAACGACCGCTGATGGGGCAGGTCGCCGGGCAGCGGGCCGACGTCGTCGTTGTCACCGACGACAACCCGCGCACCGAGGACCCCGCCGCCATCCGGGCCGCCGTGCTCGCCGGTGCCCGCACCGAAGGCGCGGACGTGCACGAGGTCGCCGACCGGGGGAACGCCGTGCGTACGGCGGTGCTGGAGGCCGCGCCCGGCGACTGCGTGCTGGTCGCCGGCAAGGGGCACGAGAGCGGCCAGGAGGTGGTCGGAATCGTGCGCAACCTCGACGACCGAGAGGTCGCAGCCGCGGCGCTCGCCGAGCGAGCCCGGGACCGGTCGGGCGCGGCGGGAGGGCGGCGATGATCCCCACTTTGTTGGCCGACGTCGCGCGCGCGAACGGCGGGACGCTCGCCGACGTGCCCGATCCGGGCGCCGTCGTGACCGATGCCGTGGTCGTCGACTCCCGGCAGGTCGAGCCCGGCGGACTGTTCGTCGCTGTCCGGGGTGAGCGAGTCGACGGTCACGACCACGCGGCCGACGCGGTGGCGGCCGGGGCCCTCGCCTGTCTGGCGGCGAGACCGCTCGGCGTGCCGGCCGTCGTCGTCGAGGACACCGTCGCAGCCCTCGGTCGGCTCGCCGCCGACATGGCGGGTCGGCTGGAGGGATGCATCGTCGTCGGTGTCACCGGCTCGCAGGGCAAGACCAGCACCAAGGACCTGCTGGCGCAGGTACTCGAGCTCGCCGGTCCGACGGTGGCCCCACTCGGGTCGTTCAACAACGAGATCGGCGTACCGCTGACCGTGCTGCGCGCCAACGCCGACACCGCCTTCTTGGTGGTGGAGATGGGCGCCCGTGGTCGCGGGCACGTCCGTTTCCTGTCCGACATGGTGTCCCCGACGATCGGCTGCGTGCTCAACGTCGGCAGCGCGCACCTCGGCGAGTTCGGCAGCCAGGAGGCGATCGCTGCGTCGAAGGGCGAGCTGGTGGAGGCGCTACCGCCCGCCGGCACCGCGGTGCTCAACGCCGACGACCCTGCCGTCGCCGCGATGGCGTCGCGCACGCGGGCGCGGGTGCTCACCTTCGGCGAGTCGCCGCAGGCGGACGTCCGGGTGGAGCACCTGCGCACGAGCCCGGACGGCTGCGCCGCGTTCGATCTGGTCAGCGACGGGCAGCGGACGTCCGTCACCCTGCGTCTGCTCGGGGAGCACCAGGCCATGAACGCCGCGGCGGCGGCCGGGGTGGCGCTCGCCGCCGGTCTCACCCTCGCTGACGTGGCGGCCGCGTTGTCGGCCGCGGTGCCACGGTCCCGCTGGCGGATGGAACGCACCGAGCGGTCCGACGGCGTGCTCGTGGTCAACGACGCCTACAACGCCAATCCCGACTCGATGCGAGCGGCGTTGAAGACGCTGGTCGGACTCAGCCGCGCCCGCGGCGGCCGGTCGTTCGCCGTGCTGGGTCAGATGCGCGAGCTCGGGGAGGAGTCCACGTCGGCGCACGACGCGGTGGGGCGCCTGGCCGTACGCCTCGACGTGGACCAGCTCGTGGTGGTGGGTGAAGCGGCTGCAACCCTGCACCTCGGCGCCTGCCTGGAGGGCTCCTGGGGTCAGGAGTCGGTGCTGGTGCCCGACACCGACGCGGCCGTGGCGCTGCTGCGCGAGCTCCTGCGCCCCGGCGACACCGTGCTGGTCAAGGCCTCGCGCGACGTCGGCCTGGAGCGGGTGGCGCAGGCGCTGCTCGCCGACGTGCCCGCGGCCGCCCCCTCGGGGCAGGAGGACTCGAGGTGAGGGCGATCCTGCTCGCCGGAGGGCTCGGTCTGCTCGGGACGCTGCTCGGCACCCGGGCCGCGATCCGGGTGCTCGTACGCCACGAGTACGGCCAGCTGATCCGCGACGACGGCCCCACCTCGCACCACACCAAGCGCGGGACCCCGACCATGGGCGGGGCCGTGATCATTTTGTCGACGGTCGCTTCGTACGCGCTGGCCAAGGTGCTGACCCAGACATCGCCGTCGGCCTCGGCCCTGCTGTTGCTGTTCTTGTTCGTCGGGCTCGGGTTCGTCGGGTTCCTCGACGACTTCATCAAGATCTCCAAGCAGCGCAGCCTCGGCCTGCGCAGCAAGGCCAAGATGATCGGCCTGACGCTGGTCGCCCTCGTGTTCGGCTACCTGGCCCTGTCCCCGATGTCGGAGGACCACCGCGGCCAGACGCCGGCGTCGCGGCACATCTCCTTCATCCGCGACTACGACAGGATCACCCTGCCGGTCATCGTGCTGATGCTGCTGTTCTGGCTGATCATCACCGGCACCAGCAACGCGGTGAACCTCACCGACGGCCTCGACGGGCTCGCCACCGGCGCGAGCGTGATGGTCTTCGGCGCCTACATGCTGGTCAACATCTGGCAGAACAACCAGAACTGCGCCACCAACCCCGGGCCCGCCTGCTACGACGTCCGTGACCCGCTGGACCTCGCGGTGGTGGCGGCCGCGATCACCGGGGCCTGCTTCGGCTTCCTCTGGTGGAACGCGCACCCTGCCCAGATCTTCATGGGCGACACCGGCTCGCTCGCCCTCGGCGGCGCCCTCGGCGGCCTCGCGATCCTGACCCGCACCGAGCTGTTGCTGCTGATCCTCGGCGGGCTCTTCGTGGTGATCACCCTGTCGGTGATCGTGCAGGTCGGCTTCTTCAAGGCGTCGCGGCGCTTCGGGCTCGTGCGCCGGGTCTTCCGGGTCCAAGCCGCGCACCGGGTCTTCCGGATCGCGCCCCTCCAGCACCATTTCGAGATGCTCGGCTGGGAGCAGGTGACGGTGGTCATCCGGTTCTGGATCATCACCGGCCTGTGCGTGGCCACCGGCCTGGGCGTGTTCTACGCCGCCTGGGTCGTCACAGCGTGAGCACCCCACGACGTTCTTCGACTCCTCCGCTCCGCTCCTCCGCCGAACAACGCCGCGGGGACCCCGCGTGAACCCAGACACCCTCGGTCGACGGGACTCCTGGGAGGGGGTCCGCGCGGTCGTGGCCGGCTTCGGTGTCTCCGGCTTCGCCGCGGCCGACACCCTGACCTTTCTGGGCGCGCAGGTCACCGCGCTCGACGAGTCGGCCGACGGCAAGCTGCGCCAGGCCGAGCTGCTCGAACGGCTGGGGGCCGACGTCCGGCTCGGAGCCGGGGTCACCGCGACCCTGCCCGACGACGCCGATCTGCTCGTCGTCTCGCCGGGCTGGAAGCCCACCGCTCCGCTGATCGCCCAGGCCCGGCAGCGCGGCGTACACGTGTGGGGCGAGGTCGAGCTGGCCTGGCGGCTGCGCGACCCGGACCAGCCGCAGCCCTGGCTGGCCGTGACCGGCACCAACGGCAAGACCACGACCGTGCAGATGCTCGACGCGATCCTGCGTGCGGCCGGGCTGCACAGCGCCGCCGTCGGCAACGTCGGCCGGCCGGTCCTCGAGGCGGTCATGGACGAGGACACGACCTACGACGTGTTCGCGGTCGAGCTGTCCAGCTTCCAGCTGCACTACACCGACTCCCTGAGTGCCGAGTCGGCCGCGGTGCTCAACGTCGCCGAGGATCACCTCGACTGGTACGACTCCATGGCCGACTACGCCGCCGACAAGGGCCGCATCTACCAGCGCGTCCAGCGGGCCTGCGTCTACAACGTCGCCGACCCCGAGACCGAGCGGCTCGTGCGCGAGGCGGACGTGGTCGAGGGCGCCCGCGCCGTCGGTTTCACCCTCGGCACCCCGTCGGTCGGCATGCTCGGCGTGGTCGACGACATCCTGGTCGACCGTGCCTTCATCGAGGAACGCGCGTCGTCGGCCGCCGAGCTGTGCACCCTCGGCGACCTGGCCAGTCAGGCGCCGCACTACGTCGCCAACGCGCTCGCCGCCGCGGCGCTCGCACGCGGCCACGGCATCTCCCAGGCCGCGGTGCGCGACGGGCTGGTCGGCTTCCGCCCGGACGGACACCGCATCGAGCCGGTGGCAGATCATGCAGGAGTCACCTGGGTCGACGACTCCAAGGCCACCAACCCGCACGCCGCCCAGGCGTCGCTGCAGGCCTACGACCCCGTGGTGTGGGTCGCCGGCGGTCTGGCGAAGGGTGCGCGGTTCGACGACCTGGTACGCGGCGTACGCCCCCGGCTGCGGGCCGCGGTGCTGCTCGGCCGCGACCGCGGGGTGATCGCGCAGGCGCTTTCACGACACGCGCCCGATGTCCCCGTCATCGTCATCGACGGCGGAGAGACTGGCTCCGGACCTGCCTCCATGGACCGCGTCGTGGCCGCGGCCGCAGGTGTCGCACAACCGGGCGACACCGTGCTGCTCGCCCCGGGATGCGCCTCCATGGACATGTTCACCAACTACGCCGAGCGGGGCGACGCGTTCGCCTCGGCGGTGCGCAGACTGACCGGCGGCTGAGCACACCGACGAGAGGGAGCCCACGACGATGGCGATCGCCAACCCGATCGGCTCCCGGCCCGCCCGGGCCCGTCGCGAAGGCGCCCGGAGCCGGCTCGGCGGCTGGTCCGCCGCCCTGCGCGACGCCCTCGACCGGCCGCTCACGTCCTACTACCTGCTGCTCGGTGCGTCGGCCCTGCTGCTCACCATCGGCCTGATCATGGTGCTGAGCGCCTCGAGCGTCTATGCCTTCGAGCACTACAACCAGGACTCCTATGCGGTGGTCAAGAAGCAGCTGCTCTGGGTCGTCCTCGGCCTGCCCTGCGCGTGGTTCGCCAGCCGCCTCCCGCAGCGCTGGGTACGCCGGCTCGCCTGGCCGGGCTACTTCGTCTCCCTGGTGCTGCTGGTGCTGACCGCCCTGTTCGGCGTCGCGCGCAACGGCAACACCAACTGGCTGGCGCTCGGCCCGATCCTGATCCAGCCCTCCGAGATCGCCAAGCTGGCCCTGATCCTGTGGGCCTCGCACGTCTACGCCCACAAGGACCGCCGGCTGCACAGCCTGCACCAGATCATGGTGCCGGTGGTGCCGGGGCTGCTGCTGGCCACCTGCCTGGTCATCTTCGGCCACGACCTCGGCACCGGCCTGGTGCTGTTCGCGATCCTGCTCGGCATGCTCTGGGTGGTCGGCGCGCCCGCGCGCTTCTTCGCGCTCAGCATCTCGCTGGTCAGTGTGGCGGCGTTCTTCCTGGCCACCACCGACAAGGAGCGGCTCGCCCGCATCACGACGTTCGTCAACCCGTTCAAGGACTATCACTACTCGGGCTGGCAGCCCGCCCACGGCCTGTTCGCCCTCTCCCGCGGCGGCTGGTTCGGCCAGGGCATCGGCGCCAGTCAGCAGAAGTGGGGCAACCTGCCCGAGGCCCACACCGACTTCATCTTCGCCGTGCTCGGCGAGGAGCTCGGCCTGGTCGGCACCGGCCTGGTGATCGCCCTGTTCCTGGTCATCGCCTACGCCGCGATCCGGGTCGCCGCGCACACGACCGACCCGTTCGTGCGCTACATGAGCTTCGGCATCGTGGTGTGGATCGTCGGCCAGATGATGATCAACGTCGGCATGGTGCTCACCCTGCTGCCGGTCATCGGCATCCCGCTGCCGCTGGTCTCCTACGGCGGCTCGGCGCTGGTGCCGTCGCTGGTCGCGCTCGGCATGCTGGTCGGCTTCGCGCGCCGCGAACCCGAGGCGGCCGCCGCCCTCGCGCAGCGCAAGCGCGCCCGCTCGGCCGGGCTCTCGGCGAGCCGGGTGACCGGCCGCAAACGATGAACACCCCACGGGTGAGCGTGAGCAGGGAACCGTGAGCCTGACCGTCCTGCTCGCCGGCGGAGGCACCGCCGGTCACACCTCCCCGCTCCTGGCCACCGCCGATGCCCTGCGCCGGCTCGAGCCCGACGTCGCGATCACGTGCCTCGGCACCCCGCGCGGCCTGGAGAACCGGGTCGTGCCCGAGGCCGGTTACCCGCTCGAGCTGATCCCTCCGGTGCCGCTGCCGCGCCGGCCCGGCATCGACCTGCTCCGCGTGCCGGCCCGGCTGCGGGGCGCCGTACACGCGACCTACGACGTGCTCGATCGGGTGCGCCCCGACGTGGTCGTGGGGTACGGCGGCTACGTCTCGATGCCGGTCTACCTCGCGGCGCGGCGGCGCAAGCTGCCCCTGGTGGTGCACGAGCAGAACGCCCTGCCCGGCCTGGCCAACAAGGCCGGCGCCCGGGTCGCGCGGCGGGTGGCGGTCAGCTTCCCCGGCACGCCGCTGCCGCACGCCGAGTACGTCGGGCTGCCGATCCGCACCATGATCTCCCGCCTCGACCGGACCGCCCTGCGAGGTGAGGCGCGGGCGAGCTTCGGGCTCGACCCCGACCGCCCCACGCTGCTGGTGACCGGCGGCTCGCAGGGCGCCCGGCGGCTCAACCAGTCGGTCTCCGCAGCCGCGCCCGCGCTCGCGAAGGCCGGCGTCCAGGTGCTGCACGTCGTCGGACCCAACGGCTCGGCCGAGCCCGAGCGCGGCGACGTGCCCTACGTGACGGTGCCCTTCGTCGACCGGATGGACCTCGCCTACGCCGCGGCCGACCTGGTCGTGTGCCGGGCCGGCGCGTCCAGCGTCACCGAGGCGGCCGTGGTCGGGCTGCCCGCCGTCTTCGTGCCGCTGCCGATCGGCAACGGCGAGCAGGAGCTCAACGCCCGCGTCGTCGTCGACGCCGGCGGTGGCCTGCTGGTCGCCGACGACGCGCTGACCCCCGAGTACGTCGCGAGCACCGTCGTACCCCTGGCGACCGACGGCGAGCGCCTCGCCGCGATGGGCGCGGCGGCCAGCGCGATCATCCCGCGTGACGCCGACGACACCCTGGCCCGGATCGTGCTGGAGGTGGCCCGGTGAGGCTGGCGGTCCCCGACGAGATCCTCCCGGCCGATCGGCTGGGACGGGTCCACTTCATCGGGATCGGCGGCGCCGGGCTGTCGGCGATCGCCCGGATCATGGCGATGCGCGGCCTGCCCGTCACCGGCAGCGACGACCAGGACACGCCGTTCCTGCCCGCCCTGCGCGAGGTCGGCGTCACCTGCCACCTCGGGTACGCCGCCGACCACCTCGGCGACGCCGACAGCGTCGTGGTCACCACCGCCGCGCGCGAGGACAACCCGGAGGTCGTCGAGGCCCGGCGGCGCGGACTGCGGATGCTGCCCCGCTCGGCCGGGCTCAGGTCCGTGATGGACGGCACCCGCGTCGTCGCCGTGGCCGGCACCCACGGCAAGACCACGACCACGTCGCTGCTCACGGTCGCCCTGCTGGCCGCGGGCGCCGACCCGACGTACGCCGTCGGTGGCGTGCTCTCGGCGACCGGCCGCAACGCCGACGCCGGCGCGGGTGAGCTGTTCGTCGCCGAGGCCGACGAGAGTGACGGCGCGTTCCTCGTCTACACGCCCTACGCCGCGATCGTCACCAACGTGCACGCGGACCACCTTGACCAGTGGGGCACCGAGGATGCCTACCACGCCGCCTTCGGTGAGTTCGTGGACCGCATCGACCCCGACGGCTTCCTCGTCGTGTGCGGCGACGACGAGGGCGCGGCCGCGCTCCTCGAGCGGGCCCGGGCGCGCGGACTCGCGGCGTACGCCGCCGGTGAGGGCGCGCACAACGACGTGCGCGCCGTCGACGTGACCGTGGCCGACGGCATCTCGCGCTTCACCGTGGTCGACGGTGACACGCGCCTGGGCGAGCTGACCTTGCAGATCCCCGGGCGCCACTACGTCGCCGACGCCCTGGTCGCCCTGACCGCCGGGCTGCGGCTCGGCCACGACTTCGGCGCCCTGGCCGCCGGGCTCGCCGGCTTCACCGGCACCCGTCGTCGCATGGAGCGCAAGGGCGACGCCGGGGGAGTGCGGGTCTACGACTCCTACGCGCACCACCCGGCCGAGATCGCCGGCGACCTCGAGGCGGCCCGGGCACTGGCGGGTGAGGGACGGGTGCTGGTGGTCTTCGAGCCACACCTGGTCTCGCGCACCCGGCTCCTCGGCGTCGAGATGGGCGAGGCGCTCGCCGCCGCCGACGTCGTCGTCGTGCTCGACGTCTATCTGGCCCGGGAGGACCCCGACCCGGACGTGACCGGGGCGCTCGTGGCGGACGCCGTACCTCTCGACGCCGGGGCCGTCCACTACCTCCCCCATGCCGACCAAGCCGCGCGCACGGTCGCCGGCCTGGCCCGGCAGGGCGACCTCGTGCTGACCCTCGGGGCCGGGTCGGTCACCGACCTCGGACCCCACATCCTCGACCTGCTGGGAGGTGCCGCGTGATCGGAGTCGCGACGAGGAAGGATCCCGAGCAGAGGGCTCAGGCCACGGCCGACCGCACCAGGCGCCGCTTCGCCCGGCGGCAGTGGGCGCGGCGCTGGCGCGCCTGGCGGTACGTCGCGGCGTCGGTGCTGCTCGTCGCCCTGGTGGTCGGCGGCGGGTGGCTGTTCTGGTTCTCCTCGGTCTTCACCGTCACACAGGTGGGCGTGCAGGGCGAGCACCACCTCAGCGAGCGGCAGGTGCTCGCAGCGGCCCAGGTGCCCGACGGCGGGCACCTCGCCTCCCTCGACCTCGCCGCCATCGCGACCCGGGTACGCGCCCTCGCGCCGGTCAGGTCCGTCGACGTCGAGCGGCACTGGCCGCACGGGGTCGCCATCACGATCACCGAGCGCACTCCGGTGGCGGTCGTCTCCATCGGCGGCCAGCTCAGGGGCATGGACGCCGGCGGCGTGGTCTTCCGCGGCTACCGCACCGCACCTCCCGGGCTGCCGCGGGTCGAGTCGTCGGCCGACGCCAACGGCGCCGCGCTCGCCGAGGCCGCCAAGGTCGTCGGCGCCATGCCTGCTGGCCTGCTGACCCGTGTCGACCACGTGAGCGTCGGCTCGGTCGACGCGATCTCGTTGGTGATGCGTGGCGGGGCCACGGTGCTGTGGGGGAGTGCGGAGCAGTCGGCGGAGAAGGCCAAGGTCCTGGTCGCGCTGCTGCACCAGCCGGGCCGGGGGTACGACGTGAGTGTCCCCAGCCAGCCCACCGTCCGGCACTGACGCCGGAGATTTCTCGACAACTCGCGCCACGCGCGGCGTGTCGGCGCGGTTCGGTGTGACCCCGTGCCTAACGTCTTCGTCAACGCGAGGTTGACATAACTATAACTCTCCACTTCAGGGTTATGGTTCATCGGCCGAGTGGCTTCCCCACCGACATGTTCATCGGCGCCGACCAGGCGCCGGGACCACACCCACAGCGCCCGGCCAGCGAGCCGGGGGTGATTACCGAGAGGCGCCAACCGTGGCAGCAGCGCAGAACTACCTGGCCATCATCAAGGTGGTCGGCATCGGTGGCGGTGGTGTCAACGCCGTCAACCGGATGATCGAGGTCGGGCTCAAGGGCGTCGAGTTCATCGCCATCAACACCGACGCGCAGGCTCTCCTGATGAGCGACGCCGACGTCAAGCTCGACATCGGCCGTGAGCTCACCCGTGGGCTCGGCGCCGGCGCCAACCCCGACGTGGGGGAGCAGGCCGCCGACGACCACTCCGACGAGATCGAAGAGGTCATCAAGGGCGCCGACATGGTCTTCGTGACCGCGGGGGAGGGCGGTGGCACCGGCACCGGTGGCGCCCCGATCGTGGCGCGCATCGCGCGCTCGCTCGGTGCCCTGACCATCGGCGTGGTCACCCGGCCGTTCTCCTTCGAGGGCCGGCGTCGCGCCAACTCCGCCGAGGAGGGCATCGCCAAGCTGCGCGAGGAGGTCGACACCCTCATCGTGATCCCCAACGACCGGCTGCTCTCGATCAGCGACCGCAACGTCTCGGTGCTCGACGCCTTCAAGCAGGCCGACCAGGTGCTGCTGCAGGGTGTCTCGGGCATCACCGACCTGATCACCACGCCCGGCCTGATCAACCTCGACTTCGCCGATGTGAAGTCGGTGATGGCCAACGCCGGCTCGGCCCTGATGGGCATCGGCTCGGCGCGTGGCGAAGACCGCTCGGTCGTCGCGGCCGAGCAGGCGGTGTCCAGCCCGCTGCTGGAGGCCAGCATCGACGGCGCCCACGGCGTCCTGCTCTCGATCGCCGGGGGCTCCGACCTCGGTCTGTTCGAGATCAACGAGGCGGCGGCGCTGGTCTCGCAGTCGGCGCACCCCGAGGCCAACATCATCTTCGGCGCCACGATCGACGACGCGCTCGGTGACGAGGTGCGGGTCACGGTGATCGCGGCCGGCTTCGACGGGGGCATGCCCAAGCGCCGCGAGACCGAGTCCGGCTTCCGGCGTACGCCCCAGCCGCAGCAGACCCAGGAGCAGACCCGGGCCGCGGCCGCGGCCTTCGCCAGCCGGTCCACTCCGGCACCCCTGGCCGAGCCCGCCCGCGAGCCGGTCACCACGGGAGCCCGTCAGTCCCAGCCGGACCAGCCGGCGCCGAGCAAGCCGCGTCAGGTGCAGTTCGACGACGACGACCTCGACGTCCCGGACTTCCTGAAGTAGCCGCTTGTACGCAGCACGGGTCACCCACGGCCCCGTCGACCTGGCCTTCACCGACCGGTACGGCGGGGTCAGTGGCGTGCCCTTCGACACCCTCAACCTGGCCTGGGCCGGCGACGACCCGGCCGCACTCGCCGAGAACCACCGGCGGCTGATGGCCGACTTCGCCCCGGGGGACGAGGTGGCCGCGCTGAGCCAGGTGCACGGCGCCGAGGTGGCCCGCGTCGGTCCCGAGGGCCCGGCGTACGCCGGCCCGTCCGGGCGGCTGCATGCCACCGCCGACGGCGTGGTGACCACCCAGCTGGGGGTCACGCTGATGGTGCGCGCGGCCGACTGCGTGCCGGTGCTGTTCGCCGGCGCCGAGGCGGGCGTCGTCGGTGCCGCCCACTGCGGGCGCCCCGGGCTGGTCGCCGGCATCGTGCCGGCCACGGTGGCGGCGATGCGCGACCTCGGCGCCACCTCGCTGACCGCCTGGGTCGGCCCCCACGTGTGTGGCGCCTGTTACGAGGTGCCCGAGGAGATGCGTGAGGCGGTCGCCGAGGTCGAGCCAGCGAGCCGTGCCACGACGTCGTGGGGCACGCCGTCGGTCGACGTCGGCGCCGGCGTCCGGGCCCAGCTCGAGCGCGACGACGTCTCGGTCGTCGACCTGTCGCGCTGCACCCGCGAGTCGCCCGACCTGTTCTCCTACCGCCGCGACGGCAAGGTGTCCGGGCGCCAGGCCGGCATCGTCAGGCTGCGCTCGTGAGCCGGCGCGACGAGATCGAGGCCAACCTGGCGACCGTGCGGGGCCGCATCCGTGACGCGGCGACCCGCGCCGGCCGCGAGGCCGGCGAGGTCACCCTGATCGTGGTCACCAAGTTCTTCGGTGCCTCCGACGTGCGCCTGCTCGCCGAGCTCGGCGTCACCGACCTCGGCGAGAACCGCCATCAGGAGGCCGAGGCGAAGGTCGCCGAGTGCGGCGACCTCGACGTGCGTTGGCACTTCATCGGCGGCCTGCAGAGCAACAAGACGGCCGCCGTGGCGTCGTATGCCGACGCGGTGCACTCGGTCGACCGGGCCAAGCTCGTCGGTGGACTCCAGAAGGGCGCCCACACCCGGGCGGGGCGGCTCGACGTACTCCTGCAGGTCAGCCTCGACCCGCCCGGAGCCGAGGGCCGCAGCGGCGCGGACCCGGCCGACCTGCCGGCGCTCGCCGCCCGGGTCGAGGAGCAGGGAGCCCTGCGACTGCGCGGCCTGATGGCCGTCGCGCCGTTGGGGGAGGACCCCGGCGAGGCGTTCTCCCGGCTCGCCGAGATCCGCCGCACGTTCACGTCCGAGCACCCCGACGCGGGGTGGCTCTCGGCGGGCATGAGCAGCGACCTCGAGGCCGCGGTGGAGGCTGGCGCGACACACGTGCGCGTCGGCTCCGCAATCCTCGGTCCGAGGCCCCCCATCCAGTAGCGTCACAACCACCCAGAAGGCCCCGACGGGGCCAGGCGAAAACCGGAGGAAGACCCATGAGCGGCGCGATGCGCAAGATCGGCGAGTACCTCGGCCTGCTCGAGGACACCGGCCGCTATGACGACGAGTACGACCAGACGCCGTACGGCGCGTCGTACGACGCCCCCTCGGCGGCGCGTCCCGGGGCGAAGGTGCGTGAGTCGCGACCGGCCCCGGTCGCCGACCTCGCCGAGCGTCGCCGCCCGGCGGTGGCCTCGGTCGCCGAGCTGTCCCGGATCACCACCCTCCACCCGACGACGTACAACGAGGCGCGCTCCGTGGGGGAGAACTTCCGCGAGGGCACGCCGGTGATCATGAACCTCACCGAGATGGACGACACCGACGCCAAGCGTCTGGTCGACTTCGCGGCCGGGCTCGTGTTCGCCACCCGCGGCAGCATCGAGCGCGTCACCAACAAGGTCTTCCTGCTGTCCCCGCCGAACGTCTCGGTGGCGGCCGAGGACAAGGCGCGGATGGCCGAGAACGGGTTCTTCAACCAGAGTTGAGCCCGCCTCGAGTCGCCCGTACGCCGCCGTGGGCTGCTGCGGGCTGCTGCGGGACGGTTCACTTTCGCGCGCTCTGAAACCGATGTTGCAGGTGTGGCTCCTGAACCCGGAGGCCAGGCGCTATGGTTCGAGCGAACGAACTTCAAGTCTTCGACCAGGAATTGGGTGAGGTCATGCCGCTGACGCCTGAGGACGTGAGCAACAAGCGCTTTACTCCTGTCCGGCTCCGTGAGGGCTACGACATGGGGGAGGTGGACCAGTTCCTCGACGAGGTGGAAGCCGAGCTCGAGCGCCTCCACAAGGAGAACGACGACCTCCGCGCCAAGCTCTCGTCTGCCCAGTCCGGCGCCGCGCCGGTGGCTGCGGAGTCCGAGGCCGAGCCGGTCGCCGGGTCCGAGGCCGAGGCTGCTGGCGAGCCGGAGGCCGAGCCCGAGGTGGCGCCCCTGGCCGCGACCGACCAGGGCACCCTCGCCGGGGTCGAGACCATCCGGGTCGAGACCATCACCGACGCCTCCAACGCCGCGGCCCGGCTGCTCGAGATGGCGACCCGCAACGCCGACCAGCTCGTCGACGAGGCCAAGGCCGAGGCCGACAAGATCCTCGGTGAGGCCCGCACCACGGCCGAGCGCTCGGACTCGGAGTCCAAGGACAACGCCGACCGTCTGGAGGCCGATGCCCGTGGCCGCGCCCAGATGCTCGACACCGAGACCGCCGACAAGCGCACCCAGATGTTCGGCGAGCTCGAGACCGAGCGCGACCGGCTGGCCGCCGAGGTCGACAACCTGCGCTCGTTCGAACGTGAGTACCGCTCCCGCCTCAAGACCTACTTCAGCCAGCAGCTGGAGGCCCTGTCCTCGGCCGAAGGTGACGCCGGCAGCGACCCGGCCCCGCAGCCCAAGCGACTTCGTTCGGTCCTCGGCGACGACGAGGGCTGAGCCCGCGACTGGTGCCACAGCACCCTGCACGGTGAGAATTCGGCCGGCCCGCTCCCCACGGAGCGGGCCGGCTGTCGTTTGTCTGGCGAGTCACGTTTGAGTCGGCGTGTGCCGCGGGATAACCTTCGTCCGCGCCGGTGACTTGGGTCACCTGGCGTGCTTGTTTTCTCCGACCTGACGGGAAGGTACCAACGATGGCTCGCAGCACCCGCACCTCCATCGCAGGACAAGCGGCGGCGGCCGCCCGCAAGGTGCTCCCCAAGCGGACCGCATCGGCTCGCGCCACCTCCACCGATCCGGTCACCTCGTCGGTGCAGAAGACGCCCGCGAAGAAGGCGCCAGCCAAGAAGACGACCGCGAAGAAGGCGACCGCCAAGAAGGCGACCGCCAAGAAGGCTGCCCCCGCGAAGAAGGCGGCCGCGAACAAGACGGCCCCGGCGAAGAAGACGGCCGTCAAGAAGGCTGCCCCGGCCAAGAAGGGTGCGCCGGCGAAGAAGGCGCCCGCGAAGAAGGCTGCGGCGAAGAAGACGGCGCCGGCGAAGAAGGCGCCCGCGAAGAAGTCCCCGGCTCGCCGGGCTCCGGTGAGCTCGCTGGCGGTCAAGGAGGGCGAGGGCGCCTGGACCAAGGGGGAGATCAAGGAGGTCCGCACCGAGCTGAACACCG
>JBPCQY010000199.1:0-14145 GCA_050997635.1 Nocardioides sp. | reverse complement strand
GCGTGGACATGCGTCCATCGTATGTCGCCGCCGTCGCCGCCGTCGCCGCCGTCGCCGCCGTCGCTCCCGTCGCCGCCGCCTGCCGCCCGCCGCCGGCCTCAGCCGCTCCTGCCGGCCCGCGGCTCTTCGGGACCGTTCTGCTTGCCCACCGCCAGCCCTCGGTCCTCCATCTCGTCGAGCAGCCCCCGCAGCTCTGAGCGCAGGAAGTCGCGGGTCGCCGCATCCCGCAGGGCGATCCGCAGGGCGGCAACCTCGCGCGTGAGGAACTCGGTGTCGGCGAGGTTGCGTTCGTCGCGGGCGCGGTCCTGCTCCAGGGCGACCCGGTCACGGTCGGCCTGACGGTTCTGGGCGAGGAGGATGAGCGGCGCGGCATAGGAGGCCTGCAGCGACAGGATGAGCGTGAGGAGCGTGTAGTTGAGGTTGCGCGGGTCGAACTGCAGAGCCTTTGGCCCGAAGGTGTTCCAGATGAGCCACGCCCCGACGAAGACCGTCATCCCGATGAGGAATCCGGCGGTGCCCATGAGTCGGGCGAACCGCTCGCTCAGCGCGCCGAAGGTCTCATGGGAGAACGATGGTGTCGGGACGAAGCGGCGGCGGAACTCGCGGGGCTGGTCCAGGCGCAGGCCGGCGTCGCGGCGGCGCAACCGGGCCCGCTGCTCAGCCATGCGTCACCTCGTGCCGGTCCTCGCGCCAGTCCTCGGGCAGGATGTGGTCGAGCACGTCGTCGACGGTGACCGCGCCGAGGAAGCGGCCGTCGGGGTCGACGACGGGGACGGCGACGAGGTTGTAGGTCGCGAGCATCCGGGGCACCCGCTCGAGCGGGGCGTCGGCCGGCATCGCCTCGATCCCCTTGTCGAGGACGGATCCGACGGAGGAGTGTGGGGGTTCGCGCAGCAGCCGCTGGATGTGGACGAGACCGAGGTATCTTCCGGTCGGGGTCTCCAGAGGCGGGCGGCAGACGAAGACGCACGAGGCGAGGGCCGGGTGCAGCTCTTCCCGGCGCACCACGGCGAGCGCCTCGGCGATGGTCGCCTCCGGCCCGAGGATGACCGGCTCGGTCGTCATGAGACCGCCGGCGGTCTTCTCGTCGTAGGTGAGCAGCCGGCGCAGCGGCGCTGCCTCGTCCGGCTCCATGAGCTGGAGAAGCTGCTCCTGCTGGTCGGTCGACAGCTCGGCGAGCAGGTCGGCGGCGTCGTCCGGTTGCATCGCCTCGAGCACGTCCGCGGCGCGCCCGGTGTCGAGGCCGCCGAGGATCTCGACCTGGTCGTCCTCGGGCAGCTCCTCGAGGATGTCGGCGAGCTTGTCGTCGTCGAGGGCGGCGGCGACCTCGGCCCGCCGCTGCTTGCTCAGGTCGTGGATGATGTCGGCGAGGTCGGCGACGCGAAGGTCCCCGTAGTTCTCGAGGAGCCTCGCGGCGCTCTGCTCGCCGCTGTGCGTCTGCAGGCCGGTGACGTCCTCGATGTCCACGAGGACGGTCTCCCCCCGACGGCGCGTCAGGCGCAGCCCGCGGCCCGGGGCGGTCGAGGCTTTGCGGCAGAAGACCTTGGTGATCTCCCAGTCCTTGCCCCGCTGCTCGATGGCGACGTCCTCGACGGTGCCCTCGAAGGGCTCCTCCGGATCCCGGACGCTGACCCGTCGCTCCAGCAGCTCGGCCAGCACGAGGCTCTCGTTGGTCCGCTGCTCGAAACGGCGCATGTTCACCAGCCCGGTGGTGATGACCTGGCCGGCGTCGACCGAGGTCACGCGGGTCATCGGCACGAAGACCCGCCGACGCTGGGCCACCTCGACGACGAGCCCGATGACCCGCGGTCGGCTCCTCGTCGAGCTGAAGGTGACGACCATGTCGCGCACCCGGCCCACCGGGTCGCCGAGCGGGTCGAAGACGCTCAGACCGGCCAGGCGTGCGACGAAGACGCGGGTCGTGGGGCTCACGGCCCCTAGGCTAGCCGTCCGATCGGGCGAGTTCCTCGCCTCAGCGGTTCCTGCGCCGCCGCGCGGGTCGGCCCCGCCAGTGCCACGGCCGCCACGACGTCGTCGTCGCGCGGGTGGGCGGCGGGGGCGCCGCACCGGACGTGTCGCCGTAGGTCCCGGGTCCCTCGACGAGGTTGCCGAAGGGCGTCAACGCCGAGATGGCGCAGTGCGCCCGCCAGCGCTCGACGACGTCCCCCACCGCATTGAGGCGGCTCGTCCTCAGGGCGTCGGTGGCGACCTGCCACTGGGGTTCGCGCGCGTCGAGGACCCGCACGTTCGCCCTGACCCGCAGGAGCCGCCCGCCGGTGTCCTTGCTCCGCAGGACGAGGGTGACCTCGTCGGGAAGCCAGGGCAGGTGCTGCTCACCCGGCCCGTTGACGACGTATGCCGTGCCGTCGACCCAGGCGTGCCAGACCGGCCACGCCCGGTCCCCGGGCACCTCGACCCAGAACAGGCCCGACTTCGACATGGCCTCGCCCACCAGTGCGGTGGCATTCGTCGGCGCCATCCCACCAGCTGCACCCGACGCGGTCGTCTCGCTCATCCTCCGAGCGTAGATGGCTCGAGGCGCCGCCCGCGGAAGACGACCCGGGGCACCTCGGTGTGCCGGTCGACGTCGGACTCGAGGCGAGCCGAGACGACAGGCCGCTGCTAGGTTCGGCGGGACAGCCGCGAGCGCCGCTGGCCCCGGTGTCCAGACCCCTTCGAGGAGAGCCCGAATGCGCAACCCCAAGGACTTCTTCCGGCCGCTCGCGCTCGGCGCTCCGGACCCGGTACGGGAGATCCCGGCTCGACCTTCCCGCGTCATCCACTTCTTCGACCCGAGTAACGCGCGGATGGCCGACAAGGTCCCGGGGATGGTCGGCACGGTCGACATCCTTCTCGGCAACCTCGAGGACGGCGTCAGGGCCGACGACAAGGTGGCGGCGCGCGAGGGACTCGTCCGGATCGGCCGTGAGGTGGACTTCGGGGAGAACACCCAGTTCTGGACCCGGCTGAACTCGCTGGAGTCGCCCTCGTTCCTCGACGACATCACGACGATCGTCCCGGCGATCGGCGCCTTCATTGACGTCGTGATGCTCCCCAAGGTCGAGGGCGCCGAGGACATCCACTACGTCGACCGCCTGCTGGCGCAGCTCGAGGCCAAGGCCGGCCTCGACCGCCCGATCCTCGTCCACGCCATCCTGGAGACCGCGCGTGGCGTGGCCGACGTCGAGGAGATCTGCGCGGCCAGCCCCCGCATGCAGGGCCTCTCCCTCGGCCCGGCCGACCTCGCCGCCGACCGCCGGATGAAGACCACCCGCGTCGGCGGCGGCCACCCCGGCTACCTCGTGCGGCAGGACCCCGCCAAGACCTCCGACGGCGTCGACGTCGAGGGCAAGCGCACGACCTACCAGCAGGACCTGTGGCACTACACCATCGCCCGCATGGTCGACGCCTGCGCGACGTACGGGATCTATCCCTACTACGGGCCGTTCGGCGACATCGCCGACACGGTCGCGTGCGAGGACCAGTTCCGCAACGCCTACCTGCTCGGCTGCGTCGGCGCCTGGAGCCTGCACCCCAGGCAGGTCGAGATCGCCAACCGGGTCTTCTCCCCCAGCGTCGACGACATCGCGCACGCCCGTCGGGTCGTCGCCGCGATGGGTGACGGCACCGGTGCGGTGATGCTCGACGGCAAGATGGAGGACGACGCCTCGCTCAAGCAGTGCCTGGTGCTGGTGAGGCTCGCCGAGCAGCTCGCCGAGATCGACCCCGCGCTCAAGGAGCTCTACGACGGCGTCGAAGCATGAGCGACTTCCGGCCCCGCCGCTCGGTGCTCTACCTGCCCAGCTCCAACCAGCGGGCGCTCGAGAAGGCGAAGTCGATTCCCTGCGACGGGCTGATCCTCGACCTCGAGGACGCTGTCGCCCCCGACGCCAAGCCCGCCGCGCGCGAGGCGGCCTGCGCGGCCGCCGCCAGCGGTGAGTACGGCGCCCGCGAGCTGACCATCCGGGTCAACGGCGCCGACACCGAGTGGCACGCCGACGACCTGGCGGCCGTCTGCGCCGCCGGCCCGGACGCGATCGTCGTACCCAAGGTCGACAGCGCCGACGCCGTGCTCCGCATCGTCGATGCAATGGCCGGACACGATGCTCCCCAGCACACCACGCTCTGGGCGATGGTCGAGACGCCGTACGCCATGCTGCACGCCGAGGAGATCGCGGCCGCCAGCGACCGGCTGAGTGTGCTGGTGATGGGCACCAACGACCTCGTCAAGGAGCTGTACGCCGAGCACGTCCCCGGCCGCGGCCCGCTGCTGACCGGGCTGAGCCTGGCGCTGCTGGCCGCCCGCGCGAGCGGCAAGGCGATCCTCGACGGCGTCTACAACAACGTGCAGGACACCGACGGCTTCCTCGACGAGTGCCGCCAGGGTCGGGAGCTGGGCTTCGACGGCAAGACCCTGATCCACCCCGGCCAGGTCGAGGGAGCCAACGCCGCGTTCGCGCCCAGCGAGCAGGCGGTCGACGACGCCCGCGGCATCCTCCAGGCATGGGAGGACGGACGCGGCTCAGGGGTCGTCACCTACCACGGCCGGATGATCGAGAACCTCCACATGGAGTCCGCGCAGCGAACGCTGCAGATCCACGAGGCCATCGCGGCACTCGGCTGAGCCTCATTCGGCACGGCGGCCTGTCTGCGGTGCGTCGTCACCCAGGATGAGACCTGTCAGCCTGGCCAGCTCCGCGACGTCAGCCCGGCTCAGGCGTGCGAACACCAGCCGTTCCAGCCCGTCGAGATGGGTGTCGGCCTTGTCGGTCGCGCGCTCGTGCGGTCACCATCGCGATGCTGCGCCCCACGGCGTACGACGAGCCGCGCACCGCCTGATGGCCCGCACAGCGTTGCCGCCCGGCGCGGGGAATCGGGTTGCCGGGGGCGGGCCGGTGATGGTTCGCTCAGGCCGATGACTGACACCGATGCACTCTCCGACCAGCGGCTCCGCGACGAGTTCCACCGCCAGATCCGGCTCTCCGGCCGTGAGGACGAGCCGACCCCCGGCATCGTGCAGGACACCGACGGGCCCGTCGTACGCCGCTATCCCGAGCAGCCCGGCGCGTCGTACTGCATGGTGGAGTGCCCACGCGGTCTCGGCGACGACCCCGATCGTTGGATCCGTCGCCAGACCGACTTCTTCACCGGCCGCGGCGAGAAGGTCGAGTGGAAGACCTACTCGTACGACGAGCCGGCCGACCTGCCCGAGCGACTCGCGGCCGCGGGCTTCGTGGCCGAGGGGCCCGAGACCCTCCTGCTGGGCGAGGTGGGTGGACTGATCCACGACGTCGATCTGCCGGCCGGCGTGCAGGTGCGGGTCGTGACCAGTGCTGCCGACCTGGCCCGGATCGACGAGCTGATGAAGACCATCTGGGGATCCGACCACGGCGATGGCTCCCTGGCCAGGGAGCTGCGGGCCAACCCCGATGCCCTCGACGTCGTCGTGGCCGAGGAGTCACCCGACGGACCGGTGCTCTGCGCGGGCTGGCTGCGCTACTCGGTCGGCACCCACTTCGCCAGCATGTGGGGCGGCTCGACGCTGCCCGAGTGGCGGCGGCGCGGGCTCTACCGCGCCACCGTGAGCCACCGGTCCCGGCTGGCGCTGGCGCGCGGCTACCGCTTCATGCGGCTCGACACCTCACCCGACTCCCGCCCGATCCTCCAGCGGCTCGGGCTGCGCGCGGTCGCGACCACGACGCCGTACGTCCTCGACGCGCGCGTCTGAGCCCCGCGTCGACGTCACGCGTCACCGTTGCGGCGCCGCAGCTGCTCGTCGAGCCAGCCCTTCGCCGCACCCATCCAACCGGCGACGTCGTGCATCAGCCCGCCCAGGGTGTCCTGGGTGTCGCGGAAGGTGTCGGTGTAGCTGGCGGCGGCCTCCTGGGCGGCGTCGCTGACCTTGGCCGCACCGTCCTCGTCGCGGCGCGGGTAGGTCCCGGCGAGTACGGCGGTGTAGGCACCCGAGTCGACCCACCGGCGCAGCTCGCTGGCGCGCGAGACCGGCAGCGGGTGGCTGCGCCGCTCGATGAGCAGCAGCTTGAGCACCGAGTCGCGCAGGTCGGTCGCGGCGTCGTACTCGGCGCCCTGGGCGAAGAACGACGTCTGGTCGAGGTCGTCGAGGTGACCACCACTGGCCAGCTTCATCATGGTGCGGAAGGCCACCGACGGGTCCTGGGTGGCGAGCAGCCCGGCCCGGTCGGCCGACAACTCCGCTTTGCGCTGCCACTCCATCAGCGCTGCCACGATCATCCGGATGCCCAGCCCGCCGAGCGGCAGCACGCTGAGCAGGCCGCCGAACGTCAGCATCCGCAACAGCAGCGTGCGGTAGACCGCGTGCCCGCTCAGCGCGTGGCCGAGCTCGTGGCCGACGACGAAACGCAGCTCCTCCTCGTCGAGGAGGTCGACCAGCCCGGACTCGAGGACGATGATCGGCTTGTCCATCCCGATGGTCATCGCGTTGAAGCCGGGGCTCGCCTGCACGAAGACCTCGGGGAGGCTCTCGGCGTCGAGCACCGCGCCCACGTCGGTCAGCGACCGGTGCAGGCCGGGGAACTGGTGCTCGTCGACCCGGATCGCCGAGCCGAGGAAGAGCAGCCGCACCGCCCGCTCGTTGACCAGGCCGGACATCGCCTTGATCACGGCGTCGAAGCCCTTGAGCTTGCGCAGGGCCACCAGCGCACCGCGATCGGCGGGATGCTCCCAGGCTCGTGAGCTGATGCCGCGTAGCGGGACGCGCGGGCGAACCGGACGGGAGTCACCAGAGGTCGACATGGCGTCAGTCTGCCGGACCGCTGGCCCCGCTGCCGCTCCTGGTGCCGAAGCGGCCGGATGCAGCAGCACCGGCCGCGCAACGTCGGTGTTGTCGACCACCACGTCGGCGTTCTCTCGTGGGCGACACCGCTCGGCGTACGTCGCCTGTGCGTCGAGGTAGCGGCGCTGGTCGGGGTGGTCGACGTCGTCGGGCGTGCCGTCTCGCGCGGCCATCCGCGCGACGCGCACATCGGGCGGTGCGTCGAGCCAGACCACCAGGTCCCAGAGGCCGGCCAGCTCCTGGCGCTGGGCGAACACGCCGTCGACCAACAGCAGGCCGGCCTCGGGTACGAGCTCCGCCGGGTCGTCGACGAGCTCGTCGGTGACCAGGTCGTGCCAGCGCCGCCGGTACGGCGTCCCCGGGCCGGTCCGCCACGGGTCGAGCAGCTCGCGGCGCAGGGCGCGGTAGTCGAAGCTGCGCTCCCACACGGTCCGGGCGTCGCGGCCCAAGGCGTGGCGATGGGCGCGCGGATGGTGGAAGTCGTCGATGCTCGCGCGGACCACCGTGCGGTCGGCGAGGGCCTCGGCGAGCCGGTCCGCGAACGTGGTCTTCCCCGCCCCGTCCGCGCCGTCGACCGCGATCAGCAGTGGGCGGCCGCCGCGCGGCAGCAACCCTGAGACGACCTCCAGCACCTCACCCTCCACGCCCTCGATCCTGCCCGATCATGGTGTCCACCGACCGCACTCCTCGGCTCAGACGACGACCCAGTCCACGCCGACCCGGTCGTAGGTCGCCCGCGCCCGCGCATCCCGCGTCGCGAGCACACAGCCACGATCGCGGGCGGCGAGCGCGACCAGCGCGTCGTACACCGCGCCACCGGCAATCCCGAGGCCGGCCAGGGTCTCTGGGAGAGTCCGCGAGGTCTGGTCGTCGGGGAGCACCGGCTCCTCGAACCGCGAGCCGAGCAGCCGCGCCGCATCAGCGGGCGACAGCCGCAGGTCCCCCGGCAGCCTGGTCAGCACCGAGTAGGTCTCGGCGACCGCCTGCCCACACAACGCCAGCTCCCGGCGGTCCCACCACTTCACGACGTCCGCGTGTGCCGGATGGGCGCGCAACACCAGCGGAACGGCGACGCTCGTGTCGACCGCCACCAGCCCGCGCGTCAACGCCGGCCCGCATCGATCAGCGCGAACATCTCCTCGTCACCGAACGCCGACGTCCCGTCCACGACCAGCACGCCGTCGTCCTCGACCAGCGATGCCGTGCGCCCGCCGGGCACCAGGTGCAGACCGTCGCCGTAGACCGAGAGGTCGATCAGGCCGCCCGGCTTGATGCCGAGTGCCTCCCGCAGAGCCTTGGGGATCAGCACCCGGCCAGCGGAATCGACGGTGGCTTCCATGGGAACACGTTACCAGTCGGCTCCCACTGGGGATCAATGCCGCATCGGAATCCGTACGCCGCGCTCGTCGGCCACCTCAGCCGCGCGGTCGTAGCCGGCATCGACGTGCCGGATCACGCCCATGCACGGGTCGTTGGTCAGCACCCGCTCAATCTTCTGCGCCGCCAGCTCGGTGCCGTCGGCGACGCACACCTGCCCCGCGTGCAGTGAACGGCCCATGCCGACTCCGCCGCCGTGGTGGAAGCTCACCCAGCTGGCACCGCTCGCCGTGTTGACCAGCGCGTTGAGGATCGCCCAGTCGGCGATGGCGTCGGAGCCGTCGAGCATCGCCTCGGTCTCACGGTACGGCGAGGCGACCGAGCCGCAGTCGAGGTGGTCGCGGCCGATCACCAGCGGTGCCTTCAGCTCGCCGCTGGCGACCATCTCGTTGAACTTCAGACCGGCCAGGTGGCGCTCGCCGTACCCCAGCCAGCAGATCCGGGCCGGCAGGCCCTGGAACTGCACCCGCTCGGCGGCCAAGGTGATCCACTTGTGCAGGCGCTCGTTGTCGGGGAACAGCTCCAGGATCGCCCGGTCGGTCGCGGCGATGTCGGCCGGGTCGCCGGAGAGCGCGGCCCAGCGGAACGGGCCCTTGCCCTCGCAGAACAGCGGCCGGATGTAGGCCGGGACGAAGCCGGGGAACTCGAAAGCCCGGTCGTAGCCGCCCTTGCGCGCCTCGTCGCGGATCGAGTTGCCGTAGTCGAAGACCTCCGCGCCGGCGTCCTGGAACTCCACCATCGCCCGCACATGGGCGGCCATCGAGGCCTGCGCGTCCTTGGTGAAGCCTCCCGGGTCGCGGGCGGCGTCGTCGTGCCAGTCGTCGAAGGAGACGCCGATCGGCAGGTAGGACAGCGGATCGTGCGCGCTGGTCTGGTCGGTGACGATGTCGATCGGTGACTTCAGCTCCAGCAGCTTGGGCAGCAGCTCCGCGGCGTTTCCGAGTACGCCGATCGACAGCGGCCGCTTGGCGTCCCGCGCCTCGACGGCACGGCGTACGGCATCCTCCAAAGAGTCAGCCTGCTCGTCAAGGTAGCGGTGCTCGATGCGGCGGGTGATCCGGGACTGGTCGCAGTCGATGCAGATCGCGACGCCGTCGTTCATGGTGACCGCGAGCGGTTGCGCGCCGCCCATGCCACCGAGCCCGGCCGTCACCGTGATGGTGCCGGCGAGGGTGCCGCCGAACTTCTTGTCGGCCACGGCCGCGAACGTCTCGAACGTGCCCTGCAGGATGCCCTGGGTGCCGATATAGATCCACGAGCCTGCCGTCATCTGGCCGTACATGATCAGGCCCAGCTCGTCGAGCTTGCGGAACTCCTCCCAGTTGGCCCAGTCGCCGACCAGGTTGGAGTTGGCGATCAGCACGCGGGGTGCCCACGGGTGGGTGCGCATCACGCCGACCGGCTTGCCCGACTGCACCAGCATGGTCTCGTCGTCCTCGAGGTCGCGCAGAGTCGCGACCAGCGCGTCGTACGCCGGCCAGGAGCGCGCGGCCTTGCCGGTGCCGCCGTACACGACGAGATCGGCGGGGTTCTCGGCCACCTCGGGGTCGAGGTTGTTCATCAGCATCCGCAGCGGCGCCTCGGTCTGCCACGACTTCGCGGTCAGCTCGGTGCCGTGGGCGGCGTGGATACTTCGAGACCGGCGCTGCGCGCCCTCCACAGCACACGTGGGCAGCCTCGGGTTGGTCGAGTCGTTCACTGCAATGCTCCAATCGTGTCCTCGACCGCGGCGAGCACGGCGCCGGAGCGCACCAGCTCGACCGCGGCCTCGATCTCCGGTGACAGGTAGCGGTCGGGGCCGGGGCCCTCGACGCCGTTCGCCCGCAGCAGGCGTACGACGGCGCCGGTCGCGGCCGCTGGCTCGGCAGCGAGCTCGGCGGCACGCAGGTCGAGCCCGCGCGCGGCCGTGAGCACCTCGATGGCGACCACGCGGGTCAGCCCGTCGACCGAGCGACGCAGCTTGCGGGCGGCCGACCAGCCCATCGAGACGTGGTCCTCCTGCATCGCGCTCGACGGGATCGAGTCGACGCTGGCCGGGACGGCGAGGCGCTTGAGCTCCGAGACGATCGCTGCCTGGGTGTACTGCGCGATCATCAGGCCGCTGTCGACGCCCGGGTCGTCGGCGAGGAAGGGCGGCAGGCCGTGGTTGCGGGCCCGGTCGAGGAACCGGTCGCTGCGCCGCTCGGAGATCGACGCGACGTCGGCGGCCACGATCGCCAGGAAGTCGAGCACGTAGGCCACCGGCGCGCCGTGGAAGTTGCCGTTGGACTCGACCCGGTCACCCACGACCACCGGATTGTCCACGGCGCTCCCCAGCTCACGCTCGGCGACCGAGGCGGCGTACTCGACGGTGTCGCGGGCCGCGCCGTGCACCTGCGGCGAGCAGCGCAGCGAGTAGGCGTCCTGCACCCGGTGGAACTTGTCCTCGCGGTGGCTGGCCAGCACCCCGGACCCGGCGAGTACGGCGGTCAGGTTGGCCGCGGACAGGCCCTGGCCCGGATGCGGCCGCAACGCCTGGAGCTCGGGCGCGAAGACCCGGTCGGTGCCCATCTGTGCCTCGACACTCATCGCGGCGGCGATGTCCGCCGTACGCAGGAGGCGACGCAGGTCCTCGATCGCGAGCAGCAGCATCCCGAGCATGCCGTCGGTGCCGTTGATCAGGGCGAGCCCCTCCTTGGCCTCGAGCCGCACCGGCGTGAGCCCGGCGGCGGCGAGGGCGTCGGCGGCGGGCACCAGGGTTGCCGACGCGTCTCGCACCTCGCCCTCACCCATCAGCGCGAGCGCGCAGTGGGCGAGTGGGGCGAGGTCGCCGGAGCAGCCGAGCGAGCCGTACTCACGCACCACCGGCGTGATCCCAGCCGACAGCAGAGCCGCCAGCAGTCGCGCCGTCTCGAGGCGTACGCCGGTGTGCCCCGACGCGAGCGTCGAGAGCCGCAGCAGCATCAGCGCCCGCACCACCTCCCGCTCGACCTCCGGCCCGGACCCGGCCGCGTGCGAGCGCACCAGCGAGCGCTGCAGCTGCTCGCGCATCTCGCCGGGGATGTGCCGCGTGGCCAGGGCGCCGAAACCCGTCGAGATGCCGTACGCCGGCGTGGGTGCGGCCGCCAGCGCCTCCACCACGGCGCGGGCCTTCTCGATCGCGGTGCCCGCCTCGTCGGACAGCGCGACCCCGGCGCCGCCGCGGGCCACGGCGAGCAGCTCGGCGGGACTGACGGAGCCGGTCGAGACCGTGACGCGCGATGCCATGGCCCCATCCAACTCCGGCGGACGGTGACGGCACCAGTCGGGGCGTCAACCATCCGGCCCAGCTGGGCGCCCCGCGGGTGAGGGCACACCCCTTCGGGTGGAGGAGAGGCCGCTCGGCCCGGTCTAGGGTCGGAGGGCCCTGGGGACCTGTGGGGCACCCAAGGACCTGAGGAGGGCACCATGGTTTACGTGTGGATCATCATCGCGATCATCATCATCGCGCTGATCGTGCTGGCGCTGATGATGGCGAGCAGGAAGCGCAAGGACCAACACCGGGAGCAGGCAGAGGAGATGCGCTCCTCGGCGCAGACCCAAGCCACGTCCGGCCTCGCCGGCGACCGCCGACAGGCCGACGAGGCGCGTCGCGACGCGGAGGCGAAGCAGGCCGAGGCCGAGCGGGCGCAGCAGCAGTCCGACCAGGCCGACCGCGGCCTCCAGCAGCAGCAGGCCGACGTCGAGGACCAGCACCGCGAGGCCGACCGGGTCGACCCCGACGTCGACCACCGCGCCGACGACTACGAGCCCGGCGTGTGGCGCGACGAGGGCGCGGCCAGCGGTGACACCACCCCCGACGGGTCGACGTCCGAGCCCGAGTCCGGGTCCGGCAGCACCGGGTCACACCGCACCGAGACCTGAGCCGGCCTCGCCGAATCGCCTGCGAGGGGGTACGGCGTGCCCCGATGGTCACGCACACGACCGGCGTACCCAACGGGCAGCATGGCCGGCGCACGCCGTACCTCCCTGGTCGCGATCACCCTTGCGGTGACCGCCGGCCTGTTCGTGGCCGCACCGGACTCCCAGGCCGCGAGTACGACGCCCACGCTGCCGGGGTAGTTGGTGAGGCACGGTCACGGGACTCCCGGGCCGGCCCGAAGTTACCTACCGGTATCCTCGTGCCCTCGCGCGGCGACCCGGCTGCCCCCGGGAGAAATCCCCGTAGTCTCGGCGCCGACACGTCAAGCAGTCCGGCGACCGGCCGGCGGGTTGGGAGTGACGAGTGACTGTGGTGTTGGTGCTGGGCCTGCTGATGAACGCGGTCGCGTTGCCGCTCGCCGCCCGGCGGGTGCTCTTCCTCTACCGGGTGATCACCAGCGGCCAGCCAGCCCCCGACCGGATCGCCGGCGTCACGGGCCGCGCCGGAGCCGCCCTGAAGCGTCAGCTCGTCGAGGTCTTCGGCCAGCGGAAGCTGCTCGCGTGGTCGGTTCCCGGCGCGGCGCACTTCTTCGTCTTCTGGGCCTTCATCGTCCTGGCGACCGTCTACCTGGAGGCCTACGGCTCCCTGCTGAAGCTGCTCTTCGGCGGCGACCAGCTCGACTGGGCGATCCCGGTCGTCGGGCACTGGGCCGTACTCGGCTTCCTACAGGACTTCATCGCGATGATGGCGTTCTTCGGCATCGCGACGTTCGTCTGGATCCGCCTCAAGAACGCCCCGAAGGACCTCGGGCGCCGGTCCCGCTTCTTCGGCTCACACCTCGGCGGCGCGTGGATCACGCTGTTCATGATCTTCAACGTCATCTGGACGATGTACCTGTTCCGCGGGGCCTCTTCCTCGCTGGACAACCTGCCCTACCGCAGCGGCGCGTTCGTCTCCATCGGCGTCGGCAACCTGCTCGGCGGCCTGCCGCACGGCGGCCGCGAGTTCCTCGAGGGCATCGGCCTGCTGCTGCACATCGGCGTGATGCTGGTCTTCTTGATCTTCGTGCTGAACTCCAAGCACCTGCACATCTTCGTGGCGCCGCTCAACGTGCTGTTCGGACGCCAGCCGGTCGCGCTCGGCGCGGCCAAGCCGATGATGAACGCTGGCAAGCCGCTCACCCTCGACGACCTCGACGACCTCGACGAGGACAGCTTGCTCGGTGTGGGCGCGGCCGAGGACTTCAGCTGGAAGGGCATCCTCGACTTCGCCACCTGCACCGAGTGCGGCCGCTGCCAGGACCAGTGCCCCGCGTGGAACACCGAGAAGCCACTCTCGCCCAAGCTCATGATCATGGCGCTGCGCGACCACACGCTCGCGAAGGCGCCGTACCTGTTGGCCGACGAGAGCAAGCGCGAGGCGCTCGTGGGCGCCAACGAGACGGTGGCGCGCGAGGTCGAGCGGCCGCTCGTCGGCGACACCGGCGACGACTGGTTCTACCTGCCCGAGAGCGGCGCGGGAGTCATCGACCCCGACGTGCTGTGGTCGTGTGTGACCTGCGGCGCCTGCGTGCAGCAGTGCCCCGTCGACATCGAGCACGTCGACCACATCCTCGACATGCGGCGCTACCAGGTGCTCGTCGAGTCGAACTTCCCCTCCGAGCTCAACCAGCTCTTCAAGGGCCTGGAGAACAAGGGCAATCCCTGGAACATGTCGCCCTCGGCGCGGCTCGACTGGACCAAGGGCCTCGACTTCGACGTGCCCGTCGTGGGCGAGGACCTGGAGTCGCTCGAGTCGGTCGACTGGTTGTTCTGGGTCGGCTGCGCCGGCGCCTACGAGGACCGCGCGAAGAAGACCACGCGTGCCGTCGCCGAGCTGCTCAACCTCGCGGGCGTCAGCTTCGGCGTACTCGGCCAGGGCGAGACATGCACCGGCGACTCCGCGCGCCGGGCCGGCAACGAGTTCGTCTTCCAGGGTCTGGCCCAGCAGAACATCGAGACCTTCAAGGAGTTCAAGGTCAAGAAGGTCGTCTCGACCTGCGCCCACTGCTTCAACACCCTCAAGAACGAGTACC
>JBPCQY010000173.1:0-5753 GCA_050997635.1 Nocardioides sp. | reverse complement strand
ACGGGCTGGTCGCCATGGAGCTGGCCCGCGTGGATCCGTCGATCGGCACCTTCATGGGCGTGCACGGCGGGCTGGCGATGGGCTCGGTCCAGCTGTGCGGCTCCGACGAGCAGCGGGAGCGGTGGCTCCCGCCGATGGCCCGGATGGAGCAGATCGGCGCCTTCGGCCTGACCGAGCCGGACGTCGGGTCGGCGATCTCGCAGGGCCTGGCCACCAGCGCCCGCCGCGACGGCGACGCCTGGGTGCTCAACGGGGAGAAGAAGTGGATCGGCAACGCCGCCTTCGCCGACCTGGTGATCATCTGGGCGCGCGACGAGGGCGACGGGAAGGTCAAGGGCTTCGTCGTCGAGCAGGGCTCCGACGGCATGACCTTCGACAAGCAGGAGGACAAGATCGCGTTGCGGGTCGTGCAGAACGCCGTGATCCACCTGGCCGACGTACGCGTGCCGGAGGCCAACCGGCTGCAGCGGGCCGAGAGCTTCCGCTCCACCGCCGACGTGCTCCGGGTGACCCGGATGGGCGTGGCCTGGCAGGCGACCGGCTGCGCCCGCGGTGCCTTCGAGCACGCGCTGCGCTACACCAAGGCTCGCGAGCAGTTCGGCCGGCCGATCGCGTCGTACCAGCTCGTGCAGGACCTGCTCGTGAAGATGCTCGCCAACGTCACCGCCGCCACGGCGATGAACGCGCGCGCCTCCCAGCTCCAGGACCAGGGACTGCTGCGCGACGAGCACGCCTCGCTCTGCAAGGTGCACAGCACCGTGCGGATGCGCGAAGCCGTCGGTTGGGCCCGCGAGGTGCTCGGCGGCAACGGGATCCTGCTCGAGCACCACGTCGGCCGCTTCGTCGCGGACGCCGAGGCGATCTACTCCTACGAGGGCACCCGCGAGATGAACACGCTGATCGTCGGACGAGCGATCACCGGCGAGAGCGCGTTCGTCTGAGGTGAGGGGTCAGCGCCTGGCCGCGTCGTCGATGCACAGCACCGCCCACGGCAGGGCCTCCAGCCGGCCCTCACCGATCGGCTTGCCGCAGACGTCGCACACGCCGTAGCTGTCGTCGTCCAGCTTGGCCAGCGCGCGTACGACGCCCTCGCGGGTCACCCGCAGCTTGTCGTGCACACCGACCTGGGCCAGCCGGTCGACGGCCATCTGGGTGCCGTCGCCCACCCGCTTGCCGAACGAGATGCTCGCCTCGACGTCCGGCGGCGCCGACATCGTCGTCAGCTGCTTCTCGATCTCGGCGAGCTTGGCCGTCAGCAGATCTCGTACGTCGGTGGGCATCCCGCCAGCATGACCCACCGGTCAACCGGCGCCCGTCAGCGAGCGCGCAGCCACCCGACTCGGCCGTGCGATCCCGACGCCCAGCAGACGCCACCGGGCAGGCACTGCACGGCGTCGTACCCGTCGGTGTCGAAGCCTGTCCAGCTGCGTCCGCCGTCGGTGGTCAGGTCGCTGCCGCTGGTGCCGACGGCGATCGCCGCGTGCGGCGAGCCGGACACCCAGTCGACGCCGGAGCGGTAGCCACCGACGTCGCCGCCGTTGGTCCAGCGGCGCCCGGCGTCGCGGGAGTACGCCGAGGCGTCGGCGCCGTTGTCGGGCACCAGGTAGTCACCACCCACCACGAGGCCCTGACGCGGGTTGCGGAAGGAGACCGAGAACGTGCCGCCGGCCTCGGAGGCCGGGACGGTGGAGTCGGTGACGGTCCACGTGTGGCCGCCGTCGGCGGAGTGGAAGACCCGGCTCGCGGCGCCCCCCGAGACCAGCCACGCGTCGCGACCACCCGCGGTCGCCAGACACGTGCCGGAGGCGGCGAAGCCGAACTCTCCGTCGGCGGCCGGGGGCATGCCGGCCGGATCGACGACCGACCAGGTGCGGCCGGAGTCGGTGGTGCGGATGATGCGGAACTTCCCGTCGACCGGGTCGCTCATCGCCAGTCCGGTGCGGCCGCCCGGCCACATCGCCATGCAGTCGAAGAACGCGTCGGGGTCGTCGTTGACGAACGTCGCGGTCCACGTGGAGCCGGCGTCGGTGGTGCGGTAGATCCGCGACGCGTCGCCGGGCCCGATCGCGAGCACCAGCGCGTGCGTGGCGTCGGTGGCCTCGACGTCGCGGAACAGCAGGTCGGCGCCTTCGGGAGGGCTGACATCGGCCCAGGTGGCTCCGCCGTCGGTGGTGCGGAACACCCCGCCCCTGTCGCCGCTGACCCAGGCGGTGCGCGCGCTCACGGGAGCGAGGCCACGCAGCTCCTGGTCGCTGCCGACCGTGGATGTCTGCCAGTGCAGTGAGTCGGCGCCGACGTGGGCGGCGCCGGCGCTCATCGCGGTGAGTGGGACGAGGACGAGGGAGGCAGCGACGGCCCCGAGAAGAGTGCGCATGGCCTCACCCTGCTCGGGTGTGCTCGTCGTGTCCAGCGTGGGTCAGCCACAGGCTCAGCACCACGTAGTAGACGACATAGGCCAGCGACAGCGCGACCAGCACGGTCGGGACTGGCGGCCAGAGAGCCACGATGACGGCGTACGCCGCGAGCCAGAGCGCCGACAGGGCCATGTTGAGCCACCACAGGGTCTCGGTGCGCGAGGGGTAGACGTACTTCACCGGCACGAACACGAGCACCGAGAGCACCAGCAGCAGGGCGGCCGTCGCCGAGGGCCCGATCCCGAGCACCACGGCGTAGAAAGCGACCACGTTCCAGTAGCTCGGGAAGCCGAGGAAGAAGTGGTCGTCGGTCTTCGCGTCGGTGCGGCAGAACTGGTAGCACGACGCCAGCAGGGGTACGACGACACACGTCGCGCCGACCCACCCGTCCGGCACGTAGCCGTGCCACAGCAGCACCATCGGCGCGAACGCGTAGGTGAGGTAGTCGACGATGTTGTCGAGCAGCGCCCCGTCGAACCCCGGGATCACGGCCTTGACCCGAAACCGTCGCGCGAGCAGCCCGTCACTGCCGTCGATCACCATCGCGACCAGGAACAGCCACAGCACCGCGTGCACCCGGCCGTCGTCGGCGAAGCGGACCATCAGCAGCGCCAGTACGGCACCTACGGCGGTGTAGAGGTGCACCAGCCAACCGGCCACGCGAGCGCCGTGACCGTGGGGCTCCATGGGCGCAATGTAGCGACAGTTGACGGATGGCGCAGGACTCTCGCTAGCCTGACCGCGTGCGGATCGCCACCTGGAACGTCAACTCACTGCGCTCGCGCATCGGCCGGGTCGAGGCGTTCCTGCAGCGCCACGACATCGACGTGCTCGCGTGCCAGGAGACCAAGGCCCGCGAGGACCAGCTGCCGCTGATGGGCCTGCACTCCCTCGGGTACGACGTCGCGGCCGCCGGCTACAGCCAGTGGAACGGCGTCGCCATCATCAGCCGCATCGGGCTCGACGACGTACAGGTGGGCTTCGAGGGGATGCCCGGCTGGGGCGACCCACTTGCCGCCGAGGCGCGAGCGATAGGCGCGACCTGTGGCGGCGTACGTCTGTGGTCGCTGTACGTGCCCAACGGCCGCAAGCCCGACGACCCGCACTACGTCTACAAGCTCGACTGGCTGGCGAGGTTGCGCGAAGCCACCAGCGGCTGGCTCGGTGAGCAGACGGCGCTGGTCGGTGACTGGAACATCTGCCCCACCGACGCCGACGTCTTCGACCCGGCGCAGTTCAAGAACTCGACCCACGTCACGCCTCCCGAGCGGGCCGCGTTCCAGGCGTTCCTCGACGACGGGTACGCCGAGGTGACCCGCGCCCACGCGCCGGGCTACACCTACTGGGACTACTACCGTTCCAGATCAGAGAGGAACCGTGGCCTGAAGATCGACTTCGTGCTCGGGTCGCCGAGCCTTGCCGCCCGCGTGACCGGCGCGTTCATCGACCGCGAGGAGCGGCTCGACGTGACACCTCCAGGACCCAGCGATCACGCGCCGCTCGTCGTAGACCTTGCGGACTAGTCCGAGCCCAGCACGCTCATGGCCGATGAGAGCAGCCTTCGAGCAACGACGTGCCGGAGGGCCCGTCAGGCGCCGGAGCGCGTGGTGAATGCAGCAATCCACTGGCTTGCCGTCAGGTCCCTCGGGAAGGCCTTCAGCGGAAGGGTTTGGTCGCGGCAGAACTGTGCTGAGGCACGCCGCGACAGGCCACCGCTGACGATCAGTACCTCCTGCAGCGTCCGTCCTCTGCCTGAGAAGATCCGTTTCACCCAGTCCTGATAGTGCTGGCGTTCGGCTGGCAAGAGCAGGGGCGCACTCCGACGGTCGATCCTCAGGATGCCCCCGTCGACCGAGGGCATCGGCGAGAATGACGTGGCTGGCACTCGTGCCTCAAGCCGGAACTCGTACCAGGGCCACCACTGGGCAGTCAGTTGGGTGCTACCCCCAACCCCGGCCCGCTTCCGGGCCACTTCCCACTGGACGACCAGGATGGCCCGCGCCCAAGCAGTGTTGACGAGTAGGTGACGCAGGACTGGCGTCGTGAGATGGAAGGGAACGTTGCTGACCACCGTGCTGTCTCGCGGTGGCGCGTGGCGCAGGATGTCTCCCTGAGAGATGCAGACGTGGGGCCCGACGCGCCTGCCCAGTCGCTTCGCCTTGGCGGGGTCAATTTCGATGCCTTGGAGCGGCCGGTTCAGCCCGGCCAGGGGAACGGTGAGCGCGCCGTCGCCGGTGCCCCATTCAACGATGGCCCCGGACGTCTGCGCGACCAAGGCGACTATCCGGCTGATGACATCAGGGTCTTGAAGGAAGTTCTGCCCCAGTTCGTGCGGACCGGGCTGCAAGCGAGACATACTGGCTCCTGTCGGTGGAAGGAGCCGGGCAGCACAAAGCGCCGCCCGGCAGGATGCCGAGGGCGCGGATGTCTGTCGTCAGTTAACCCGCGCCGCTCAGCGGCCGCGGGTCCGAACGATCACGCAGATACTCACGCCGCACATCATATCGCCCGAGTTGCGGCGACCCAGGCCCGGGAGTTGGATTCGGGACGCGGCTGAACGTCGAGCGCGACCGCGGCCTCAAGATCGACTTCGTGCTCGCCTCGCCCGCGCTCGCCTCGCGGGTGACCGGTCGGTTCATCGACCGCGACGAGCGCGCCGGGCAGGGTGCCTGCGACCACGCGGCGGTCGTGGATCTGTCCGCCTGAAAGCAGTCCATGTATGCTGATCTGCATGCAGACGACGAGCGTGCGGATCGACGTCGCCACCCACGATGGGATCAAACGTCTCGCGGCGTCCCTCGGGACCACGGTCGGGCGCACCGTGACCCTGGCGGTGAAGTCGCTGGCGCAGGAGCAGATCGGGGCTCAGCTCGCGGCGCCCCTCACGGATGACGAGACCGCGTGGCTCGATGCCGACCTCGGGTGACGTCGTCCGGCTCGACTTCGGACTGCCGCAGGGCAGTGAGGCCGGATTTCCCCGCCCCGCCGTGGTGGTGACGGCGGCCAACGTCATGAAGCACGGCCCGACCGTCGTACAGGTCGTGCCCCTGACCGCCACGATTCGCGGCTACGACAGCGAAGTGCTGATCGAGGCCGAAGACACCAACGGGCTCGGCCAGGACTCATCGGCGCAGTGCCAGCACCTCCGATCCGTTGCAGCCTCACGGCTCGGTCCGATGATCGGCACGATCACCTCCGCGCAGCTGCGCCAGATCAGAGAGACGCTCGCGCTTCTCCTCGATCTGTGACATGTCCCGGGACCACCGCCGGCAGCATCTCGAGCGCGACCCCGGGCGCGCCAGCGACCACGCGCCGGTCGTCGCCGACCTCGACTAACCG
>JBPCQY010000211.1:0-18577 GCA_050997635.1 Nocardioides sp. | reverse complement strand
TCCTTGAGCAGGTAGCCGTTGGCGCCGGCGCGCACCGCCTCGTACAGATCCTTCTCCTCGTCCGAGATCGTCAGGATCACGATCTTGGCCGAGGGCACGACGTCCTTGATCGCGGTGCACGCCTCGATGCCCGAGCGCCGCGGCATCCGGATGTCCATCAGCACGACGTCCGGCAGCAGCTCCTCGGCCCGCTGGATCGCCTCGGCACCGTCACCGGCCTCCCCGACGATCTCGATCCCGGGCTCGGTTCCCAGCACCATCTCCAGCCCGCGACGGTAGAGGACGTGGTCGTCCGCGACGAGCACGCGGATGGGCTCGGTGCGCCCGCCACCTTCCGGGGCTGCTGTCGCCTCGCTCATGAACACGTCCTCCAGGGACGTCCGGGAGGGCATGTGGAAAACCTCGACGAGCCCGGACGACGGCCATTCTGTCACGCAGCACCGTCACCCAGGCCCATCGCAGCCTCAGAGTCAGAGCGCCCCGGCCTCCTCGTACACGCGGGCGTCGTCGGTGGCCGTCTCCTCGACCTGGAGGTGCAGCACGCCGTACTCCCAACCCCGGCGGCAGTACACGACGCTCGGCTGGCCGGTGTCGGCGTCGCAGTAGAGGTAGAAGTCGTGCCCGACCAGCTCCATCTCGTAGAGCGCCTGGTCAAGGGTCATGGGGTCGGCGCCGTGGGTCTTCTCGCGGACCACGAGCGGCCCGTCCCCGGTCACCGCGATGGGCCCGACCTGGCGTTCGGTGACCTGGTCGGCGTCAAGGAGCCCGTCCTCGGCGATCTCCAGCTGGGTCGGTGCGGTCGCCGTATGCGTGCGGTGGGAGCGCAGCCGCCGGTCGTGGGCGCGTCGCATCTGGGCGGCCATCTTGTCGAGCGCCAAGTCGAGAGCACCCATCTTGTCGGCCGCCGCGGCCTCGGCCCGGATGACCGGGCCCTTGGAGAAGGCCGTCAGCTGGATGCGGACGGCGCGATCGTGCTGGCGCGGGTTCCGCTCGTTCTCGACCTCGACCGCGACCCGCATGATGCGATGGTCGTGCTTCTCGAGTCTCGACAGCTTGTCACCGACATGGTCTCGGAACCGCTCGGACACCTCGCAGTGTCGCCCGGTCACCACCACTTCCATGGACAACCTCCTGTTGCGCAGTTGGTTACTTATCCCCGGTGAGTTGGAGCCCGCCCGGCCGACCTGGTCTTCGTCCCCACAATCGCCTGCGGAGGGGTTCGCAGCTCGAATGCCACTACTGCCCTTCTCCCACCGTCCGCCGCATCCGGCGGCGGAGGCGAGGCAGGACTTACGTCTAAGCCGCACCGTGATCGACCGTACGCCGAACGACGCACCGTCTTACGTGGGCCGTTTCGCCTGCGACTGGCATCGGCTTGCCCTCGGGTGGTCCCGCGCACGAGGCGCGTCCCGATGACGCAACCACGGACCCGGACGGACTCCATGACAAGACGCTAGCCCCTCGGGGTGATCGAGGAAAGCGCGCCGTCCAGAAGAGGGAGGAGCCGACGGGTCGCGGCCACCACGGCGATGGCAACAGGCGGCAGACCGGCCACGGTGAGGGCCCGCTGGGCCTCGGCGGCGGTCGCGCCCGTGGTCAGCACGTCGTCACAGACCACGACGTGGGCGCGGGTCACGTGGGCGCGCAGCCGTCGTACGCCGGCGGCCGGGCAGCGCAGCGAACCGGCCAGGTTGGCCGCCCGCCCCGCCGCGTCCAGACCCGCCTGGTCGGCCAGCCCGGGGCGGGTGCGCAGCAGCGCGGCGAGACGTACGTCGAGTCCTTCGCGGCGCAGCCGGGTCGTCGCAGCACGGGTCATCGCGAGGGTCGGGTCGTGTCCGCGCTGCCGCACGGTCGAGGGTCGTGACGGCACCGGCACCAGGACGACCGCGGCGGGACCCGTGGCCTCGAGCGCCGCTCGGACGGCGGTCGCGAGCAGGTCACCCAAGGCCGGGCCCAGCGACCAGAGCCGGTGCTCCTTGTGGCCGAGCACCAGGGCACGCGCGGTGCCGGCGTACTCGGCGCTCGCCCAGGGTGGCGCAAGGCCGGGCGGGGTCGGCGCCGGCCAGGCGAGGCGGGCGCGGCGCGGAAGGTCCTCGACACACGCCGGACACAACAACCGGCCCGGGCGAGCGCAGCCGACGCACGCGCTGCCCAGGAGCAGGTCGCCGGCCTCGTCGAGCACCCGGTGAGCCCACCATGCGGGCGGGGCCGCGACAAGCCCGGGGCGGGCGGCCTGTGGACTACCCCGCGGAGGTGACGTGGCCGAGGCCGCTGGACGGCACGGCGGGGACCGGGTTGTCGGAGAGGTCGAGCAGGCGGTCGCTCGTCACGGCGTACGAGCGCTGGGTGCCGACCGGCGAGGTGGCCAGGTAGCGGGCCCGGCCGCTGAGGGTCGTGGCGGTCGCGCCGAGGGCCGACGTCGACCCGTCGACCGAGATGTCGCGCACCTCGGCGCGGGCGCGCGTGAGCAGGTGGAGCACGGCGATCGTGGTGGGCGAGACCCAGCCGATGTCGCGGATGCGGAGGTTGCCACCGCCCTGCCACGGCAGCCGTACGGCGGGGGTCGCACCGACGGCGCGGCCCGTGCCGTCGTACCGGATGCGGCTCACCAGCAGCCGGTCGGCATGCGCCCCGTGCTCGACCGCGACGAACCGCGAGCCGTCACGCGAGACCAGGAACGCCGTGATCCGCTGCCCGCTGATGCCGGGCACGCGCACCTCGTGACGGTGGGTCCCGTCGACATAGACCACCGTGGCGCCGCCGGCGGTCGCGACCTCCCAGAGCCGGCCGGCGAAGTCCCAGGAGGGTCGCAACAGCGGTCCCGCCCCCTCGACCACGTCGTGGACCTTGCCGGTGCCGAGCACCGGGCCGACGAGCAGTGAGTTGCCGCGCGTGCCGGCGACCCGCGTCGAGTCGAGACTGATCGCGAACGCCCCGATGCCCTGCGGCGTCGCGCCGAAGGGGCCCTCGACCTTGGTGGGCGCCTGGGCAGGACCGGACACGAGGAGGCCCTTGCGCAGCGCGTAGATCAGGCCGCTGTTGCCGTAGACGGCCGGGTCGCTCTGCTCGTAGCCCGCCACGGGGAACAGGGAGCTGCCGTGGGCATCGGTGACCTGTCGGTCACCGATGGTGACCCGGAAGGACCGCACGGTGCCGGCCTCACGCAGCGTCCAGGCCAGCTGGGTCAGCATCAGCCGGGTGGCCTGCGCACTCGGCTGCCCGGGACCGCCCTTGAGCTGGATGTCGGCAACTCCCTTGGCGACGCCCGAGAGGCCGGCGCGCAGGCCGGCCGGCACGAAGCTGCGGGCGACGCCGTCCAGCGCCCGCCCCGGCCCGCGCACCAGCCCCTGCACCAGCGAGGAGACCAGCTGGTCGCCGCGTGGGAGGTAGACCGGCTGCGGTACGAGGATCCGGGCGGTGGGGTCGAAGTAGTAGAGCGAGACCTGCTCGTAGTGCTGCGCGAACCAGGCCTGGGGCACGACCAGGGCGTTCGGCGCCGTGCTGATCCGCCATTCGCCGTTCTGCGGCTCCATCGGCAGCTCGATTCGACCGTGGCCCTTCGGCACCGAGCCATGCCACGCGCCGCGCGAGTCGATCTGGTCGGCGCGGTACAGACGCACCGAGACGACCGAGGTTCCTACGGGGGTGGACGCGTCGACGTAGGTGACGACGTGGGACGGCGACCACGCCGCCTGGCCGGCCTTGGTGAGGAACTGCCTGGCGGCCTGGGTCTGGATCGGCGTGGCCGTCATCGCGTCGAGGAAGCCCTGCACGATGTCGCCCGGGGAGTCGCCGGGCTCGGGGCCGCGCGGGTTGCTGTAGGGCCCGATGTCGTCGTTGGCCTCGCCCTTGGCGTGGGCGTCGACGACCGGACCGGCGTCGGGCAGCCCCGCACAGCCGCCGAGCGCAAGGGCGGCAAGCACCGCCGCAACCAGAGAACGTCGTGGGGTGCAGATCCGGGGTCCCCGCGGCGTTGTTCGGCGGAGGAGCGAAGCGGGGGAGACCGAAGAACGTCGTGGGGTGACTTTCATGCCACCACCTCCTCGGAGTCCTCGGGCACCAGCGGCAGCGGACTCTGCCGCAGCGGGTGGCCGGTCCAGCGGGGCAGGGTGAGCCGGAACTGGGCGCCGCGGCCGAGGCTCCCCCAGGCCTGCAGCCAGCCGCCATGGAGGTGGGCGTCCTCGAGCGAGATGCTCAGTCCGAGGCCGGTGCCGCCGCTCGTGCGGGCTCGGGCCGGGTCGGCGCGCCAGAAGCGGTTGAACACCATCGCCGACTCGCCCGCCCTCAGCCCCACGCCGTAGTCGCGCACGATGATCGCAGCCGTGTCGGGGTCGGCGGCCACCCGCACCACGATGTCGCGGCTCTCGGCGTGGTCGATGGCGTTGGTGACGAGGTTGCGTACGATCCGCTCCACGCGTCGTACGTCGGCCTGGGCGACGCACGGGTGGGCCGGCGCCTCCACGATCACCCGGGTGTTGCGCTGCACCGCCAGGGCGCTGGTCACGTCGACCACACGTCGGGCCACGTCGGTGAGGTTGACGTCGTCGAGGTCGAGCACGGCCGCACCGGCGTCGAACCGGCTGATCTCCAGCAGGTCGACCAGGAGCGTCTCGAAGCGGTCGAGCTCGGTCTGCAACAGCTCGGCCGCCCGGGAGGTCGCCGGGTCGAAGGCGTGGCGGGCGTCGTGCAGCACGTCGCCGGCCATCCGTACGGTGGTCAGCGGCGTGCGCAGCTCGTGGGAGACGTCGGAGACGAACCGGCGCTGCACGCGGCTGAGCTCCTCGAGCTGGCGGATCTGGCGCTGCAGGCTGGTCGCCATCTGGTTGAACGACGTCGCCAGGCGCGCGAGGTCGTCCTCGCCGGACACCACGAGCCGCTCCTGCAGCTGACCGGCGGCGAGCCGCTCGGCGACCCGCCGCGCCATCCGGATCGGCTTGACCACCTGCCGGGTCAGCATCCAGGTCAGGCCCGCGATCAGCACCAGCAGCAACACCGCCGCGGTCAGCAGGGCGCGGGTCACCAGCGCCAGCGTCTCGTGCAGGTCATCGAGCGGGAACAGGTAGAACAACGTGTACGTCTTGCTGCCGTCCGCCGGCAGCCGCACGGTCGAGGCCACCACCACGCCGGGGCTCTGCAGGACCCGGCCGCTGCCGGTGACCCGGGTGATCGTGGAGTAGGTCCAGGCGAAGTGGTTGGACTTCCTGAGGTACTGCTGGAGGTTCTCCGGGACGCTGCCCAGCTCGAGGCCGGGCGTGAAGCTCGTGCCGCGCTCATGGAGGGTTGTGGCGCTCTCGCTGGTGGGTCCGGCGAGCACCGCGCTGAAGCCGCGGGTGTAGCCCCGCTGGATGATCGGCGCGACCAGGTCCTTGGCCTGCCCGCTGGCATCGGTGTCGGTGCCCGGGGCCGCGGCGAGGCGCACCCGCGCCTCGCGGGTCTCGTTGGCGGCCTCCTCGACCACGGTGGTGACCCGATGGCTGAGCAGGCCCTGCTCGACCTGGCGCAGCAGCAGCCAGCCGACGGCCACGATCACGAGGGCCGAGAGCAGCAGCGTGCTGACGACCACCCGGGCCTGGATCGAGCGACGCCAGAACGTCAGCCCTCGGCCGAGGGTCCTGGGAGGTCTGGGGCCGGCCATCGTGGGCCTACGAGCCGGCCTTGTAGCCCACGCCACGGACGGTCAGGACGATCTCCGGGCTCTCGGGATCGGTCTCGATCTTGGAACGCAGCCGTTGGACGTGCACGTTGACCAGGCGGGTGTCGGCGGCGTGTCGATAGCCCCACACCTGTTCGAGGAGCACCTCGCGGGTGAAGACTTGCCACGGCCGGCGGGCCAGGCAGACGAGCAGGTCGAACTCGAGGGGCGTCAGGTTGATCGGGCCGCCGCCGCGGGTCACCTGGTGCCCGGTCACGTCGATGGTGAGCGGACCGATGCTCAGGTTCTCCGCGGGGCCGGCGTCGTTGCGGCGTACGCGCGCGCGGATCCGGGCGACGAGCTCCTTGTGCTTGAACGGCTTGACGATGTAGTCGTCGGCGCCGGACTCGAGGCCCACGACCACGTCGATGGTGTCGCCCTTCGCGGTGAGCATCACGATCGGTACGCCGGACTCGCCGCGGATCTCCTTGCACACGTCGATGCCGCCGAGCCCCGGGAGCATCAGGTCGAGGAGCACCACGTCGGGTCGGTACTCGCGGAAGGCCGTCAGCGCCTGGTCGCCGCGCGCGACCATCCGGCTCTCGAAGCCCTCCTGGTCGAGGACGATCGAGAGCATCTCGGACAGCGACGGGTCGTCGTCGACGACCAGGATCCGCCCGCGACCCCCGGTTTCTGCGTTCACCACATCCACCATCTTGCCAGTCGGACCCTCACCGCGTGGTCAGTCGCGGCGTACGACGCATCGGCTCAGTAGCGGTACTGCTCCGATTTGTAGGGTCCCTCGACGGGCACGCCGAGGTAGGCCGCCTGCGCGCCCGACAGCTCGGTGAGCTTGACGCCGAGGCTCGCCAGGTGGAGCCGGGCGACCTCCTCGTCGAGGTGCTTGGGCAGCACGTAGACGCCGACGGGGTACTCCTCGGGCTTGGTGTACAGCTCGATCTGCGCCAGCACCTGGTTGGTGAAGGAGTTCGACATCACGAAGCTCGGGTGGCCGGTGGCGTTGCCGAGGTTCATCAGGCGACCCTCGGACAGCACGATGATGCTGGTGCCGGTGGGGAAGGTCCACACGTCAACCTGCGGCTTGACGTTCTTGCGCTCGGCGACGCCGGGCGCCTCGAGGCCGGCCATGTCGATCTCGTTGTCGAAGTGGCCGATGTTGCCCAGGATCGCCTGGTGCTTCATCTTCGCCATCTGGTCGACGGTGACGACGTCCTTGTTGCCGGTGGCCGTGATGATGATGTCGGCGACGGGGAGCACCTCGTCGAGGGTGGAGACCTGGTAGCCGTCCATCGCCGCCTGGAGCGCGCAGATCGGGTCGATCTCGGTGACGATCACGCGGGCGCCCTGGCCGCGCAGGGACTCGGCGCAGCCCTTGCCGACGTCGCCGTACCCGCAGATGACCGCGACCTTGCCGCCGATCAGGACGTCGGTGGCGCGGTTGATGCCGTCGACCAGGCTGTGCCGGCAGCCGTACTTGTTGTCGAACTTGGACTTGGTGACCGAGTCGTTGACATTGATGGCCGGGAAGAGCAGCGAGCCTTCCTTCATCATGTCGTAGAGGCGGTGCACGCCGGTCGTGGTCTCCTCGGTGACGCCCTTGATCTCGGCGGCGATGGGAGTCCAGCGATCGGTGCTGGCGGCGAGCGACTCCTGCAGGACCTGGAAGACGACCTTCTGCTCGTGGCTGGTGGCCGTGGCGGGGTCGGGAGCCTCGCCCTTCTTCTCCGCCTCGACCCCGAGGTGGACCAGCATGGTGGCGTCGCCACCGTCGTCGAGGATCATGTTCGGCTTGTCGTCACCCGGCCAGCTGAGGATCTGCTGGGTGCACCACCAGTACTCCTCGAGGGTCTCGCCCTTCCAGGCGAACACGGGGACGCCCTGTGGGTCGTCGACGGTGCCGTGGGGACCGACGGCGACGGCGGCCGCGGCGTGGTCCTGGGTGGAGAAGATGTTGCAGGAGGCCCAGCGCACCTCGGCGCCGAGGGCGACCAGGGTCTCGATGAGCACCGCCGTCTGGATGGTCATGTGCAGGCTGCCCGCGATCCGCGCCCCCGTGAGGGGCTGGCTGGCGGAAAAGCGCTCGCGCATCGCCATCAGGCCGGGCATCTCGTGCTCGGCGAGGGTGATCTCGGTGCGGCCGAAGTCGGCCAGGGCCAGGTCGGCGACCTTGAAGTCCATCCGTACGTCTCCTGATCTGCGGCGCGCCCGTCGCGCCCGCGCCCGTCCAGGTTAGGGCGACCTGCCCTGCCTCGAAGAATCCTCGCGACCGTTCTCGCCGGGGCGCGGGGCCGAGGGCAGCCAGCGGGCGACGGCGCCCGCCACGAGCAGCACGGGTACGCCGAGCAGCGCCACCAGGGCCGGGAAGTCGAGGGCCCGCGAACCGAGGGCGAACGCGCCGTAGACCGCCAGGGCCATCACCTCCTCGAGAAGCCCGAGCACGCTGGTGACCGTCGCACGGGCCGGTCCCGTGATGGCGGACTGGAGCCTCGTCTCACCGACGAGCATCGCGTTGTTGAGCATGCCGTAGCCCACCGCGATCGCCACGAACCCGGCGTACGGCGTGACCAGCGCCCCGACGGTGACGAGCGCACCGCCGCCCGCAACGATCGCCGCGACGGAGCGCGACGTGAGCCGGGCACTCCGGCCGGCCAGGGCGGTGCCGACCGCCTGGCCGACCACCGTCACCGCGAGCAGCAGCGGCACGGTGCCGGTGCCGACCCCGTGGTCGCGGGCGACCAGCGGGAAGTACTCGTCGTACGCCGTGAGTCCGACCATGGTCGCGGCGAGCAGCAGCACCCGTCGCACGCGCGGGTGGTGACGCGACTCGGCCAGCCCCGCACGGAGCATCGCGACGTAGCGCGAGGTCCGGCGCTCGGTCTCGGCCAGGGGCGAGCCGTGCGAGGGGCGCCTCGCCCGCAGCGACACGGGCAGCGTCGCGGCCAGGGCCGCCTGGACGCCGCAGAGTGCGACGCTGGTCCAGCCGACGAGCGGGTAGCCGCCCACGTGGAACAGCACCGCCGCAAGGCCCGTGGCCGCCAGGTTGCCGAGCATGGCGGTCGACTGGGCCCAGCCGACCAGGGTCGGGTACCCGTCCTTGGCGCCGCGCTCGACCAGCTCGTCGTACAGCAAGGACTCGAAGGTGCCCGACATCAGCGCGCTCGAGAGCCCCCAGAGCACGAACCCGACGGCGAACCCGGTGAAGGTCTGCCAGACCAGCCAGGTCGCGAAGCCGGCGGCGTACACCACGGCCGACGCGACGAGCAGCCGGCGCCGGTCGAACGTGTCGGCCCAGGCGCCCGAGGGCACCTCGAAGACGAACGACGTGACCGACCAGATCACGAACAGCTGCGAGACCTGCGCGCCGCCGATGCCGTGGTCGGAGAACAGCAGCGCGTAGACGCTGTACAGCGGGACGACGTCCCGCGAGGCGTGGTAGGCGAGCACCCGCGGCACGAACCCGCGGGCTGGGACCTACGTGGGGCTGGACCAGAAGCGCATGTGGTCGAGGGTACGCCCGCGTCGGCGCCGGAGCGGTGAGCTGTGGTCGCTCTTTCCGTGGCGAACCGACCCGTACTCACCGCCGGGGCGCGCGTCGGCGCCGGAGCGGTGAGCTGTGGTCGCTCTTTCCGTGGCGAACCGACCCGTACTCACCGCCGGGGCTGGCGTCAGCCGCGCCAGATGTCGGGTTCGAGGTAGATAACCCGGGCGGTCGGCTCGGCGGCGCGGGTGGCCCGCTCGGCGGCGTCGATGGTGGCGGCGATGCCGGCGGCGTCGGCGCTGCGGGGTACGGCGATCTTGGCGGCCACCAACAGCTCGTCGGGGCCCAGGTGCAGGGTCTTGAGGTGGACGATCCGCTCGACCCCGTCGGCGGCCTCGAGCGCCGCGGAAATCCGTCCCTCGGCCGGGGCAGTGGCCGACTCGCCGATCAGCAGGCTCTTCATCTCCACTGCCAGGATCACGGCCACGACGACCAGCAGGAGCCCGATCAGCGCCGTGCCGGCGACGTCGAAGTAGAGGTTGTCGGTGATCAGTGCCAGCCCGATGCCGAGCAGCGCGAACACCAGACCACACAGCGCCGCGAAGTCCTCGAGCAGGATCACCGGCAGCTCCGGGGTCCGCGACCGCCGGACGAACTCGACGTACGACGCGTCGCCCTTGATCGCAGCCGTCTCGCGCAGGGCGGTGCGGAAGGAGAAGCCCTCCATCACGATCGAGGCGAGCAGCACCACGATCGGCACCCACCACCAGCGGCTGTCGAGGATCGAGTTCTCCGGGTGGCCGTGGGCGGCGTGGATCTCGTGCGCCTTGTGGTAGGCCTCGTAGAGCGCGAACAGCCCGCCGACACTGAACAGCACGACCGAGACGATGAACGCGTAGACGTAGCGCTCGCGGCCGTAGCCGAAGGGGTGCTGCGGCGTCGCGGCACGCTGCGCCCGCCGACCGCCCAGCAGCAGCAGCCCCTGGTTGCCGGAGTCGGCCACCGAGTGGATCGACTCGGCGAGCATCGAGGACGCTCCGGTCAGCAGGAACGCCACGAACTTGGTGATCGCGATCCCGGTGTTGGCCAGCAGCGCGGCCACGACGGCCTTGGTCCCACCCTCGGTCGACATGGGCCGAAGGGTACCGGCCGGCCCGCGAGCGACTCAGTCGTCGACCTGCCCGAGGCGGACGTACTCAGCGGCGTAGCGGCCCGAGAGCATGAGGGACGCGTAGCGGGCGACCTCGGCGCTGGCCCCGGTGGTCACCGTCTCGACGCGGACTCCCCGACTGTCGGCGGCGGCCCTCAGCAGGCCGCGCTGCTCGCGCACCATCGGGTCGTCGCTGCCGTCGTCGAGCACCAGCAGCACCGGACGCGCGGCCGCGATCGGGCCGTCGGCGAACGGGTCGACGAAGACGTCGCGCGGCACGACGGCCTCGAGCACGGGAATCAGGTGCTCGGCATCGCCGGCCAGCGCGCTCTGCCCCGTCGAGCGCCGGATGGCTTCGGCCACCCGGCGGGCCGCCCGGGCCGCCAGCACCGAGCCTCCCCACACGACCGGCTGCGAGTCGGCCAGGGCGATGGCCAGCATCTTGGCGGGGTTCACGGCCAGGTCGCGCTGGGGCGAGCTGGCGATCGCCACGTCGTCGAGGGCGGTCGCGACCTCGTCGTGGTCGGCGGCCGGCCCGAGGCCGAGCTGGTGGAGGTACTCCAGCACCACCACCGCTGCGGCGAGCTGGTCGTGGGTCGACGTCGGCAGCACGGTGGCCCAGCGGCCGACGGCATGGTCGGCGACCGACGAGGCAGGCGGGCAGGCGACCACGGTCTGGGAGCCACGGCGTACGGCCTCGGCGACCGCGGCCGCCGTACCCCGGTCGGCACCGTCGGGGGCGAGCGCGACCACGAGGTCGAGGCTGCCGGCCCAACCGGGCAGGCCGGGCCCGGGCCAGGCCACGAACGGCACCGGGCACCACGGTTCGAGTACGGCGCGCAGCAGCCGCGAGTCGGGGCCGACCGCGGCGACGGCGCGCGGGCGGTTGCCGTCGAACGACGCGGCCCGCAGCGGGTCCGCGTCGGCGAACTCGCGGCGCACGCGGGCGCCCGACTCGGCCAGGCTGCGCAGCACCGCGTCACCGCGCGCGAGCACGGACTCGTCGTCCAGCCGGGACTCGTCGAACCAGGTGGCCATCGTCAGGCAGGCCTGCGGGCCTCGTCGACCAGCAGCACCGGGATGTCGTCGCGGACGGGGTAGGCCAGCCCGCAGCCGGAGCAGACCAGCTCGGAGCCCTCCTCGCTCAGGTCGCCGTGACAGCTCGGACAGACGATGATCGCCAACAGGGCGGGGTCGATGTTCATCTCAGTCGGTGCTCCTGATCAGGGCGAGGACCTCGTCACGGACCTTCACCATGGTGGCCTTTTCTGCGCCCTCGACGTTGAGGCGCAGCAGGGGTTCGGTGTTGCTGGGGCGCACGTTGAACCACCAGTCGGACGTCGCGACCGTCAGCCCGTCGAGATGGTCGACCTCGACGCCGTCGAGGCCGGCGTACTGCTTCTCGAGGTCGACCAGCATGGCCGCCGCGTCGTCGACGGTGGAGTTGATCTCGCCGCTGAGCACGTAGCGCTCGTAGTCGCCGAGCAGCTCCGAGAGCGGGTACTCGGTGCGGGCGAGAGCCGCGAGGGTGTGCAGCGCGGCCAGCATGCCGGAGTCGGCGCGCCAGAAGTCGCGGAAGTAGAAGTGGCCGCTGTGCTCGCCACCGAAGACGGCGTCGGTCTCGGCCATGGTCGCCTTGACGAACGAGTGGCCGACGCGGGTGCGCACCGGGGTGCCACCGAGCTCGCGCACCAGCTCGGGTACGGCGCGACTGGTGATCAGGTTGTGGATCACCGACGAGCCGGGGTGCCTGTCGAGCTCGCGTGCCGCGATCAGCCCGGTCAGCGTGGACGGCGAGATCGCCCGGCCCCGCTCGTCGACCACGAAGCAGCGGTCGGCGTCGCCATCGAACGCGAGCCCGACGTCGGCGCGCTCGGCGACCACCCGGCGCTGCAGGTCGACCAGGTTGGCCGGCTCGATCGGGTTGGCCTCGTGGTTCGGGAACGTGCCGTCGAGCTCGAAGTACATCGGCACCACCTCCACGCGATGGGCGCCGATCTGCCCGAACACGACCGGCGCGGTCAGGCCGGCCATGCCGTTGCCCGCGTCGATGACGACCTTGAGCGGCCGCCCCTCGACCGGCGCGAGGGCCAGCAGGTGCGCGGCGTACGCCTCGAGGACGTCGCGCTGGGTGATCGACCCCTCCGCCGTCGCCGGGGCCGACGTCGGGGCCGGCTCGCCGCCGGCGACCGCGTCGCGGATGTCGGCCAGGCCGGTCTCGAGCCCGATCGGCCGGGCCCGGCTGCGGCACAGCTTGATGCCGTTGTACTGCGCGGGGTTGTGGCTGGCGGTGAACATCGCGCCGGGGAGGTCGAGGTGGCCCGAGGCGAAGTAGAGCTGGTCGGTCGAGGCCAGGCCGATCATGGTGACGTCGGCCCCGCGGGACGCGGCGCCCTCGGCGAACGCGCCGGCCAGGCCAGGCGAGCTTGGGCGCATGTCGTGGCCGACCACGACGCCCGGCGCACCGAGCACGTCGACGAACGCCGCGCCCGTACGCCGGGCGAGCTCGTCGTCGAGCTGGTCGGGGACGGTCCCGCGGACGTCGTAGGCCTTGAAGATGGCCGAGACATTGGCCTCGCCCGTCGTACCGCTCATGGCTGCTGAGCCTAGGGCATCGGCATCGGCATCGGCATCGGCGCCGGCATCGGCATCGGCCCGGAGGGGGCGGCGGTCAGTCGCTGGTGAGCACCCGGAGATGGCCGCGACGTCCGGTCTCGCGACCGCTCCCGGAGCCCTGCGGCGGCGGGGTCAGGCCCTCGGGCGAGCGGGTGGCGACGACCATCGGCCGGGCCGCCTCGCGGACCGCGTCGGCCAGGGCGAGCAGGTCGTCGCTCGACGGACCGAGCGCGGCCGGGTCGGCGGCGAGCCGCATCACCTCCCACCCGCGCGGGGCGGAGAGCCGCTCGCTGTGGGCCTGGCACAGGTCGTAGGCGTGCGGCTCGGCGTACATCGCGAGCGGGCCGACGACGGCCGTCTGGTCGGCGTACACGTAGGTGAGCGTCATCACGGCCGGGCGACCGCATGCGGTGCGCGAACAGCGTCGGGCGAGACTCACGGCGCCGAACCTACTCCGCGGCGCGGCGTATCCCGATTAGGCTCGCGGACGTGGAGTCCACCTCGCTCGAGCCCGCGCGACCGCGCATCCGCGACCGCCGGGGCCGCGGGGTCCGCGGCCCGGCGATCCTGCCCCGCCGACCGGGGCAGCCCGAGCTGCCGACCGCCCGCGAGCGCTTCGACGAGCTCGCCCTGGCGATCGTGACCGAGGTCGACACCCGGTGGCACCAGCGCCTGGGTCTCGTGGAGTACGCCGTGGAGGATGCGCCCCAGGTCCCTGATGACTGGGCGGGTGAGACGGTGCCGCTGTCGTCGCTGGTGCGTGGTCAGGGCGCCGTGGCCACCCGACTGGTGCTGTTCCGCCGGCCGATCGAGCACCGCTGCGAGACCAGGCCCGACCTCGAGGCGATGGTGCTGACCATCGTGGTCGAGCAGGTCGCCGAGCTGCTCGGCATCGACGCCTCCGACGTCGACTCCAGATATTCCCCCGACGACTGAGCACTCCCCCGACGACTCGTGAGCCTGCTCAGCCGTCCTCGCCGCCGGTGAGGAGCCGCGAGGCGAAGGCGGCGGCCGCGGCCAGCACGACGTCGGTTACCAGCATCGTGTGGTGCAGGCCCTGCGGCGCGATGCCCTTGACCACGGCGACCAGCTCGACCGCGGCGCCGATCGCGAACACGACGGACACCGCGACCAGGGTCCCGGTGGCGGCCAGCCCGGCACCGCCAAGGCCGCGCCGGAGCCGCTGGCTGCGCCACAGCAGCCACCCGCCGGCACCCAGCAGGATCACGCCGACCCCGAGTGCCAGCGGCGCCGGCCCGCCGGTGATCCCGGGCGGGCGGTGCGGGTACCACACCACCCAGGCGACGAGCGCCGCCCCCGTCACGGACAGCGTCACCAGGTGGTGACGCAGGTAGGTCAGCGACCGGTGCATCTGCTCCCCGGCACGCACGCTGGCGATGGCCACGTTCATTCGTCCCCCCGGACTGGCTCAAACGCACACTATGTCGGCTCCGCGCGAAGCACATCCCCCGAAAGGACGGATTTCCCCTGATTGGGCTACGAGCGCCCCGGCCGCACGGCGGGGACCAGTCCGTTGACGAGCAGGGCCCGCAGCGGGAGCACGACCGCGCCGTCACCGGCGACGAGGACGGCGCCGCGCACGGAGGTGCGCTCCGGGGTCACCTCCACCAGTCGGGCGCTCCTGGGCACGGCCACCGACACGGTGCGCCCCTTCTGGACCTCTACGTCGGGCAGTCGGAGCGCTGAGCCGGTCGCGGTGAAGGCGCGCAGGTGCGCCACGCCCGCGGCCGCCGCCGAGAGGAGCAGCGTCCGCTTGCCGGTCGGGGGCAGCAGCACCCCGGTCGTCGCGGTCACGTCGGTGTCGGCGGCAGTCAGCACCCGGTCGCCGGAGTAGACCGAGCTCAGCGTGGCGGTGACGGGCTGGTCGGCGGTCACCCGCAGCCCCACCGCGCCATCCGCGAGGCTCTTGGCCAGGGCTGCGGTCACGTCGAGGGTGCGCGTCGTACCGGCCGGGACAGGGAGGTCGGGCAGCTTGGCGGGGTGAAAGGTCGTCTCGCCGGTGACGACCTGCACGCTGGCGCGCACGACGTTCCGCCCGCCGTTGGCGACCTCGACCGTACGACGCCCCGGGCCCGGCGGCAGCCCGATCAGGTCGTTGGTCCTCGCGGGGACCAGCTGAGGGGGCAGCCACTCGGAGATCCGCTTCTTGCTCAGCAGGTCGACGTGCTGGTCGAGCACGTGCACGCCGAGCCGGCCACGCGAGACGACCACGTGGGCGGTGAGCTCGGGGCGTCGTGGCGACTTCGCGCCCAGGTCGATGCTGATCGTCTTGCCACCAGGCACGGTGATGCCGCGCAGGCGGGAGGTGACCAGGGTGCGGCTGCGCGCGAGCAGGGTGATGTCGGCGATCGCGGGACCGGCGTCGGGGTTGGTCAGCTCGACCACGGAGCCGTGGTCGGCCCGGGCGCCGACGCCGGTGAACCACTGGTCGGGGCTCGGGTTGGGGCACTCGAGGCCGGAGAGACGGCCGGGCCCGAAGCGGCCGGCGAGCAGTCCGGGCGCCAGGGCATCTCGGCCGCGGACGACGGCCGCGCCGCGCACCGAGGGCGCGTCGGCGACCCGGCCGCCCCGCAGCGTGAGGTCGCGTTCGGAGCCGGAGCCGGAGCGCACGGTGATCGCGCCGCGGGCCGCGCCCTTCGCCGTACTCCCGACGCTCACCGAGGCGGCGCCGGGCAGCCCGCTCGGGCACACCAGGGTGGCGGAGCTGAGGCGGGTCAGGGTCGGCGGGTGGTCGACCACGTTCGCCTCGTCCGGGCGGACGATCGCCAGCCCGCCGACCGCGACCAGCGGCAGCACGACGGCGAGGATCGTGGTCACGTCGAGCCGCCGGGTCCGTTGGCGGTGCGGCCCGTCGGGGGTGCGGGTACGACGGCCCTGGGTCCTCATCGCTCGTGCCTCCAGGTCGGCAGGCACAGTACGAGGACGACCAGCAGCGCAAGCCCCTGCAGCACCAGGAGGGCGACGTGCAGCCACGAGCGCGGGCCGTCGACCGCCTGCGGGTCGACGGCCTTGCCGACCTGCCAGGCCCGGGTGGTGCGGTCCTCGGCGCTGGCCTGCACGAGACCGGCGGTGCCGTCGAGACCGGCGGCGACGTCGCCGTCGGCCGGGGCCGGCAGCACGACGTAGCGGATGCCGGCATCGGCGAGGCCGGCCACGACACCGGGCGTCGGCCGGCTGACCAGTCCGACGACCCCACGGTCGAACGCCGGGTCGGGGGTGATGCCGGCGAGGATCTCGTCCTCACCGAGGGTCACGCCATCGCCACGGCGCACGGTGTAGCTGAGCCCGTGGGCGACGTCGCCGCGGATCACCAGGATGCCGTTGGCGGGCGAGAGGATCGAGGTCTGCACCATGTACTCCGGGATGTTCGAGGCGCGGGTGTCGGTCAGGTCGCCCGGTCCCTGGAGCACGAACCAGCCCAGCCCGACGGCGGGTACGACGGCGGCCACGGTGGCCAGGCTGAGCAGCAGACCTCGCTGGGTGCCCCAGTTGGAACGCCGGAGCAGCGTGATCAGGCCCTGGATGCCGAGCAGTCCGGCGAGCACGAAGCACGCGCGCAGCAGCACCAGGAAGAAGGACAGCCCCGGCTGGGCCGTCTCGACCGCGACGTGCACCGTGACCAGGCTCAGCACGCCCGCGGTCACGCCGGCGACGGCCACCACGATCCACACCAGGAGCACGGGGATCCGGGTCGCCCGCGGCACGAGGGCGGCCACGGCGAAGATCACCGAGAGCAGTCCCAGCCACCACGGTGCGCCGACACCGCCGTCGAAGCGGCCGGTGAGCAGGCCGAGGAAGGACCAGCTGGGCTGCGGCTGGCGGCCGGCGTCGAGGAGCAGCAGCCCGCCCGCCTGCTGGACGAGCGCGGGCAGCCACCAGGGAGCCAGGAGCAGGGGTACGGCGCCGACGGTCACGGCCGGCGGGCCCCACACCGACGGCCCGCCGAGCGCGACGCCGGGGATCGCGAGGGCCGCGACCACCAGCACCAGGGCCAGGACGACGGCGAACAGCCAGGCCGTCGGCGTGCAGGCGGCCACGAGCGTGAGCAGCAGCGCCGTCCGCCAGGCGGCGCGCCAGCGCCGGTCGGTCTCGGGATCGGCGAAGCCGAGCGCGGCGCGCGCCAGCCAGGGCAGCAGCGCGGCCGTGACGACCGTGCCCAGGCGGCCCTGACCCCAGGCGCCGGACACCACCGGCACCAGGGCGTAGGTGGCGGCACCGATGGCGACCAGCCAGCGCGGCGAACCCCCGGGGTCGACGAGCCGTCCGGCCACGCCGAGGAAGCGCCAGGCACCCAGTAGCGCGACCGGCACGGCGAGGACCAGCAGCGCCGAGATGGCGGCCTGGACACTGCCGCCGAGCAGGCTGGCCAGGGCCGCCACCGGCGCGACGTACGGCGGGGCGGGGACGGCGGTGCCCTGGCCGAGGGGGTGCCACGACTCGAGGTGCAGGCGCCACAGGTCGGCGGCCCCGTGCGATGCCGGGGAGAGCCCGCCGCCGCTGACGCTGCCGAACGCCGTGCGCGCGCCGACCACGGCGAGCAGCACGAACAGGGTCAGCGAGAGGGCAAGCGGGTTGGTCAGGAAGCGGGCCACCAGGCCGGTGTCCTCGGCGGGCGCCTCGTCGTCGTCGCGGACGACCACGGGCCGACGGATCGGCGCGGGCGCCGCCGCCTCGGCGGCAGTCCGCCGTCGGTCGGCGACGTCCTGGGCCTGGTTGAACGCCGCGCTGACGATGTCGCCGACGAGGTCGAGCCCGTGCCGGTAGGGCAGCCAGCCGGGGGGGAGCAGCGACCTGACCCTGGCCTCGCGCGCCTCGTGGTCGCCCTCGCCGGCCGCCTCGCGACGCTCGCGGCGGGCCTGCCGGATCTCGCCGTGCCCGAAGTAGACGGAGAACAGCGCGGCGAGCTCGTCGAGGGCCTCACCGGCCGAACGCAGCACCAGGAAACCGGCCATCCGGAGCAGGGTGCCGAAGAAGAGCCGCACCACATGCCAGGGCAGCCCTCGCGAGCTGCCGTTGGCCAGCAGCGTGAAGATCGCCGCGCGCCGCTCCTGGTAGTGGGTGTGCCGCCCTGTGAGTGACGTACGACGGACGCCGCGGTGGGCCGCCTCCGCGTGGAAGACGATCGCCGTGGGCACCACGATCGTGGTGAAGCCGGCCTTGGCGGCCCGCCACCCGAAGTCGATGTCGTTTCCGAAGATCGGGAGCCGCTTGTCGAAGCCGCCGAGCTGCCTGAGCACGCTGCGGCGTACGAGCATGCCGGCGGTGTTGACCGCGAGCACCTCGCGGACGTCGTCGTGCTGGCCCTGGTCGTACTCGCCACGCTCGAGTCCGGTCTCGCGGCGGCCGGTGCCGGAGATGGTGACGCCGACCTCCAGCAGCCGCTTGAGGGAGGGCCACTCGCGCAGCTTGGGGCCGAGGATGTCGGCCTCGGGGGACTCCCGAGCCGCGACCAGCAGCGTCTCCAGGGCGTCGGGCGCCGGGGTCGAGTCGTCGTGCAGCAGCCAGATCCACTCGGCCTCGCCGGCGGCGTCCTGGGCCAGGCCGAGCTGCACGGCCTCGGGGTAGGAGGTCCGCGAGAACGGCGTGACGACCTCGTCGAACGCCTCGACCAGCAGGTCGGCGCTGTCGTCGCGGGACCGGGAGTCGACCGCGACGACAC
>JBPCQY010000103.1:0-29175 GCA_050997635.1 Nocardioides sp. | reverse complement strand
AACCCGCTCGAGGTCCCCACCTCCGACAAGACCCGCCTGCTCGTCGACTGGACCCAGCGGCTGCGCGGTCACGGCGCGGTCGAGCACGCCGTCGCCAGCCTCTACCAGGTGCAGGAGAACAAGTACTACGCCGACCTCGCCGGCACCCGCACCACCCAGCAGCGGGTCCGCCTGATGCCGCACTTCGAGGCGATGGGCACCCACGCCGAGACCGGCGTCTTCGACTCGATGTCCACGATCGCCCCGCCAGTCGGCCGCGGCTGGGAGTACCTCACCCCCGGGGCGGACGGCGCCTGGGACTGGGACACCGAGCTCGCCGAGGTGCCCGAGCTGCTCGCCGAGAAGCTCGCGGCCCCCACCGTCGAGGCCGGCACCTACGACCTGGTCATCCACCCCTCCAACCTGTGGCTGACCATCCACGAGTCGATCGGCCACGCCACCGAGCTCGACCGCGCGCTCGGCTACGAGGCCAACTACGCCGGCACCTCCTTCGCCACCCTCGACCAGCTCGGGATCCTCAAGTACGGCTCTCCCGTCATGCACGTGACCGGCGACCGCACGCAGACGCACGGCCTGGCCACCATTGGGTACGACGACGAGGGCGTGCAGACCCAGTCGTGGGACATCGTCAAGGACGGCGTGCTCGTCGGCTACCAGCTCGATCGCGCCATGGCGCATCTCCACCCCGAGCTGAACTCCTCCGATCAGGGAGGGCGCTCGAACGGCTGCGCCTACGCCGACTCTCCCGGCCACATCCCCATCCAGCGGATGGCCAACGTCTCGCTGCAACCGGCCGCCGACGGCCCGAGCACCGAGGAGCTGATCGGTCGCGTCGAGCGCGGCATCTACGTCGTGGGCGACAAGTCCTGGTCGATCGACATGCAGCGCTTCAACTTCCAGTTCACGGCCCAGCGCTTCTTCCGCATCGAGGACGGCGAGCTCAAGGGCCAGCTCCGCGACGTCGCCTACCAGGCCACCACCACGGAGTTCTGGGGCTCGATGGAGGCGGTCGGCGGTCCGGAAACCTGGGTGCTCGGCGGCGCGTTCAACTGCGGCAAGGCCCAGCCCGGGCAGGTGGCCTCGGTCAGCCATGGCGCACCCACCTCGCTGTTCCGCGACGTACGGATTCTCAACACCAACGACGAGGGAGCTCACTGATGCCCGGCACCGTGACGCCGCAGACCTTGGTCGAGCAGGCGCTCGCCACCTCGACGGCCGACCACTGCATCGCGATCGCGCACCACCACACCAGCGCCAACCTGCGGTGGGCCAACAACACCCTGACCACCAACGGCGTGATGCTCGGCGTCGAGGTCACGGTGATCTCGTTCGCCCGCACCGGGGCCGGTGTCGGCACGGGCTCGGTGAGCGGCAGCGCCGCCACCACCGACCAGGTGACCGCGCTTGTCGAGGCTGCCGACGCCGCCGCCCTCAGCGCGGACGCCGCCGAGGACGCCGCCGACCTCGTCCCCGGCGACGCCGCCGCCGACTGGGATGACGCTCCGGTCGACACCGACATCGGGGTGTACGCCGACTTCGCACCCGGCCTCGGCGAGGCGTTCGGTACGGCGAGCGGCGCCGGGCGGGTGCTCTACGGGTTCGTGAACCACGAGATCACCACGACCTACGTCGGCTCGTCCACCGGGCTGCGGCTGCGCCACGTGCAGCCCAACGGGCACTACGCGTGCACCGGCAAGACCGCCGACCTGTCCCAGAGCGCCTGGGTCGGCGGCGCGACCCGCGACTTCGCCAGCGTCGACCCGCAGGTCATGGAGGCGACCCTCGCCAAGCGCCTCGCCTGGGGTGAGCGGACGGTCGACCTGCCGGCCGGCCGCTACGACACGATCCTGCCGCCAACGGCCGTCGCCGACCTGATCATCGACGCCTACTGGTACGCCGGGGCCCGCGACGCCCACGACGGCCAGTCCGTCTACAGCAAGCGCGGCGGCGGCACCCGCATCGGCGAGCAGATCGCCCACGAGGGCGTGCACCTGCTCTCCGACCCGGCGTACGACGGCCTAGAGTGCGCGCCGTTCGCCCTCAACTCCTCCTCGAGCAACGAGTCCTCGCTCTTCGACAACGGCCTGCCGCTGTCGCGCACCGAGTGGATCGACGACGGCGCGCTCACCTCGCTGCTGCAGACCCGCTTCACCGCCGGCCTGACCCAGCAGCCGGTGACGCCGATGATCGACAACCTGGTGCTCAGCGTCGACGGCGCGACGGGGGGCATCGACGACCTGGTCGCCGAGACCGAGCGTGGCCTGCTGCTCACCTGCCTGTGGTACATCCGTGCGGTCGACCCGCAGACGCTGCTGCTGACCGGGCTGACCCGCGACGGCGTCTACCTGGTGGAGAACGGCGAGATCACCGGCGCGGTCAACAACTTCCGGTTCAACGAGAGCCCGGTCGACCTGCTGCGGCGGTTCAGCCGCGCGTCGGCGACCGAGCCGAGCTTCAGCCGCGAGTGGGGCGACGACTACTTCTCCCGCACGGCCACACCCGCGCTGCGGGTGCCGGACTTCAACATGTCGAGCGTCTCGCAGGCCAGGTGATCTGGCCCGAGGCGGCCTTGGGTGCAGAACTACTGAACGATCGCTGGTGTCGGCGCCTGGCTGACGCGCGGAGAGCGACCGAAGCGGGTCGTTTGTTCAGTAGTTCTGAAGCGCATCGACCGATCGGTCAGCTCGGACGGCCACCCGGGATCGGTGCGCCGGGGTCGTAGGGCACCCGGGTGTACACGAACGTCGCGCACTCCAGGTGGCTCACCGACCCGTCGTCGCGGCGTACGACGTGCAGGGTCTCGCCGCGGTGGTAGCCGTCGACGCCGACCAGGCGGCCGTCGCGCAGCTCGAATACCTCGGCCCGCAGGTGCAGCGCCAGGTCGTGCAGCTCGAGGGTGCCGTTGTGCCAGCGCGCCTCGACGGCCGTGTTGCCCCAGAACCACAGGCCGGGCATCGCGGCCACCTCGGTGGGCATCTGCTCGGTCGGCACCCAGGGCGCACTGGCGGCGACCGGCTCGTCGCACAGCAGTGCGAGGGGATGGGTGTCGGCGTCGAAACCGGTCGTGGCGTTGGTGAGCACGACGAAGCCGTCCCGCGTCGCCGGGTCGACGAAGATGCTGGCCAGGAAGCCCGGCATCCCGCCCGTGTGCCCGACCAGCGTGCGTCCACCGGGCCTCAGCACGCGCAGCCCGAGCCCGTAGTCGTCCGCCGGAGGGACCGGGGTCGCCATCTCCCGCATGGAGCCCAACCCCAACACGTCGGGGTGGCCCTCGGCCAGGAAGCGCGCCCACCGGGCGAGGTCGGTGACGGTGCTCCACAGCTGACCTGCGGGCGCCATCGCACCGGTGTCCTGGTGCGGCTCGCGAGTCAGGGTGCCGCGGAAGTGGTCGACGCTGTGCCCCTGCGCGTGCGGCGCGACGGCGTCGTACGACGTGCGCTCGAGGCCGAGCGGGGCCAGCAGGCGTTGCTGCACGACCTCCCACCACGATGCCCCGCGCACCCGCGCCACCACCTCGCCGAGTAGGGCGAAGCCGAGGTTGCTGTAGTGGAAGTAGTCCCCGGCCCCGGCGACGGCGCCCGATCCGTCGTTGCGCTCCATCAGGGTGGTCAGCTCGACGCCCGGCGAACGCTCCCACCACGACCCGACCGGCTCGCTCTGCATGCCCGACGTGTGCGCGAGCAGCGACTGCAGGGTCGAGTCGGCGTACCCCGACTCGGGCACGAAGCGCGCGAGCCGGTCGTCGAGGCCGAGCAGCCCCTCGTCGCGACACTGAAGCACGGCGACGGCAACGAAGGTCTTGGTGATCGAGCCGATGCGGTACTGCACGTCAGCAGGGTCACCCGGCACCTCGCCGGCCGAGCCGACCCAGGCCGGCTCACCCTCGCGGAGTACGCCGGCCACCACCGACGGCAGCCGACCGTGCGACTGCCACGACTCGATCCTGCGCTGCCAGTGGTCCGGCGTCACTCCGCGAACGCCTCGGGCGGCGGGCAGGCGCAGACCAGGTTGCGGTCGCCGTACGCCTGGTCGACGCGGGCCACCGGCGGCCAGTACTTGTCGGGGTCGAAGCCGGTCGGGAAGACGGCCTGGTCGCGGCTGTAGGCGCGGTCCCACTCGCCCGCCAGCGCCCGTGCGCTGTGCGGGGCGCCACGCAACGGCGACTCCTCGGCGCTCCACTCCCCCGCCACGACCCGGTCGATCTCGGCACGGATCGCCAGCATCGCCTCGCAGAACCCGTCGATCTCGGCGAGGTCCTCCGACTCGGTCGGCTCGACCATCAGGGTCCCCGCCACCGGGAACGACATCGTCGGCGCGTGGAAGCCGTAGTCGATCAGGCGCTTCGCGATGTCGTCGACGCTCAGGCCGGCGTTCCTGGTGAGCTCGCGCAGGTCGAGGATGCACTCATGGGCGACCAGCCCGTGGTCGCCGCGGTAGAGCACCGGGAACGCGTCGCCGAGCCGGTGCGCGATGTAGTTGGCACTCAGCACGGCGGTCGCCGTGGCACGAGTGAGTCCCTCGGCGCCCATCAGCCGCACGTAGGCCCACGAGATCGGCAGGATGCCGGCCGAGCCGTACGGCGCGGCGCTGACCGGGCCGATCCCGTCGCGCTGCTCGGCGACCGGATGCATCGGGTGTGAGGGGAGGTACTGCGCGAGGTGCTCGCGTACGGCGACCGGCCCGACGCCGGGACCGCCGCCGCCGTGCGGGATGCAGAAGGTCTTGTGCAGGTTGAGGTGCGAGACGTCGCCGCCGAACTCCCCCGGCTTGGCGCAGCCCAGCAGGGCGTTCAGGTTGGCGCCGTCGACGTACACCTGGCCGCCGGCGTCGTGCACGATCCGGCACAGCTCGGTGATCGAGTCCTCGTAGACGCCGTGGGTCGACGGGTAGGTCACCATGATCGCGGCCAGGTCGTCGGCGTGCGTCTCGCACTGGAGGCGCAGGTCGGCTAGGTCGACCGACCCGTCGTCGGCGGCCTTGACCACGACCACCCGCATGCCGGCCATCACGGCCGAGGCGGCGTTGGTGCCATGCGCCGACGATGGGATCACGCAGACGTCGCGCTCGCCGTGGCCGTTGGCGCGGTGGTAGCCGCGGATCGCCAGCAGCCCGGCCAGCTCACCCTGCGACCCGGCGTTCGGCTGGATCGAGACCCGGTCGTAGCCGGTGACCTCGGCCAGCCAGCCCTCGAGCTGCTCGACCAGCGTGCGGTAGCCCTTGGCGTCGTCGGCCGGCGCGAAGGGGTGCAGGTCGGCGAAGCCGGGCAGCGAGATCGGCTCCATCTCTGCGGTCGCGTTGAGCTTCATCGTGCAGGACCCGAGCGGGATCATGCCCCGGTCGAGCGCGTAGTCGCGGGCCGAGAGGCGGCGCAGGTAGCGCAGCAGCTGGGTCTCGCTGCGGTGGGTGTGGAACACCTCGTGGGTGAGGTACGGCGTGGTGCGGCGCAGCGCTGCGGGCAGGGCGCCGTCGCCCGCGCGGCCCTCGAGGTCGCTCGACGACTCGGCGCTGACGCCGAACGCCTTGAGCACGCCGGCCAGGGTCCCCTCGTTGGTCGCCTCGGAGGTGCTGAGCCCGACGTGGTCTGCGTCGACGAGCCGCAGGTGCAGCCCGAGCGAGCGGGCGGCCGCGACGATGTCCTGGCCGCGGCCGGGCACCCGGACGGTGAGGGTGTCGAAGAACGTCTCGGAGGTGAGCTCGAACCCGGCCTCCTTCAGCGCCGTCGCCATCAGCACGGCGTACCGGTGGGCGCGTTCCGCGATCGCCCGCAGCCCGTCAGGACCGTGATAGACGGCGTACATCGAGGCGACGACGGCCAGCAGCACCTGGGCGGTGCAGATGTTGGAGGTCGCCTTGTCGCGGCGGATGTGCTGCTCGCGGGTCTGCAGGGCCAGCCGGTACGCCGGGCGGCCCTCGACGTCGACCGAGACCCCGACCAGTCGGCCGGGCAGGTGCCGCTCGAGGCCGGCGCCGACGGACATGAAGCCGGCGTGCGGGCCGCCGTAGAACAACGGGACACCGAAGCGCTGCGACGAACCCACGACGACGTCGGCACCGAGCTCGCCCGGCGACTCGAGCATGGTCAACGCAAGCAGGTCGGCGGCCACGACGACCAGGGCGTTGCGCTCATGGGTGGCCTCGATGACGGGCCGCGGGTCGAGGGCCCGGCCCGAGGCGCCGGGGTACTGCACGAGGACGCCACACAGCTCACCTTCGGGCAGCCCGTCGGCCAGGTCGGCCACCACGACCTCGATGCATATCGCCTCGGCGCGGGTGCGGACCACGTCGATCGTCTGCGGCAGGGCGTCCGCGTCGACCACGAACGGGCCGGAGCTCCTCCGGTTGGCGCGGCGTACGAGCGTCATCGCCTCGGCGACGGCGGTGCCCTCGTCGAGCAGCGAGGCGTTGGCGGTCGGCAGGCCGGTCAGGTCACCGACGACGGTCTGGAAGTTGATCAGGGCCTCGAGCCGGCCCTGCGAGATCTCCGGCTGGTACGGCGTGTAGGCGGTGTACCAGCTCGGGTCCTCGAGCACATTGCGCCGGATCACCGGCGGGGTGATCGTGGCGTGGTAGCCGAGCCCGATCATCGCCTCTGCCGGACGGTTGGCCCCGGCCAGCAGCCGCAGCTCGCGGGCGGCCGTCTGCTCGGAAGCCGCGGGGGGCAGCCGCAGCGCGCTGCCGGACCGGATGCTCGCGGGCACTGCCGCGTCCATCAGGGCCTCGAGCGAGTCGTGGCCGAGGACGCCGAGCATCGTCTGGACCGCATCGGGTCGCAGCCCGATGTGCCGGTCGACGAACGGCGAGACCGACTGCAGCTCGTGGAGGGTGCGGCGGGGCTCGGTGCTGGGGTCGGTCATTGGGGTCGGCTCCTCGATGGCTCGGGGTGCCTCCCCCTCTGTCACCGTCGGCTCCAGAGTTGCCTGCTCCGCACGGTCCTTGGCGCCTGAGAGGTTCCGGGGAGGAGTTGCCCCTTCGGCGCTCCGCTGCCGTGCGCGGCATACCGCGGACGGGCGAAGACTCTCCCGTGCGGGATTGTCAGCGTGCCCAATCTACCCGAGTGGCCAGCGGCTCCCCAGCCGACGCGACCGCCCGGCTCATCGGCGTACTGCTTCGCGGGCGTTTCGTGAGCTTCGTGGGGGTTGCAAACCACACAAAGCGACCAGTTCCCCGCTTAGGCGGGGTGATTCCGCCGGGCGAGCGCGACCAGCGGGGGCTAGCCGATCCGGCGGGCGCGACGGGCGGCGAGCTCGTCGCTGGCACTGCTCGGCGCCTCGGCATCGGCGGTGCGCTCGCTGGGCAGGTCGGACAGGGTGCCCTCGATCTCGCGCCACACGCCGCCGATGGCGATGCCGAACACGCCCTGGCCACCCTGCAGCAGGTCGATGATCTCGTCATTGCTGGTGCACTCATAGACCGAGGCGCCGTCGCTCATCAGGGTGACGCGGGTCAGGTCGTCGGTGCCACGGGCGCGCAGGTGCTGCACCGCGGTGCGGATCTGCTGGAGCGAGATGCCGGCGTCGAGCAGGCGCTTGATCACCTTGAGGATCAAGATGTCGCGGAAGGAGTAGAGCCGCTGCGTGCCCGAGCCCGAGGCGCCGCGCACGGTGGGCTCGACCAGGCCGGTGCGGGCCCAGTAGTCGAGCTGGCGGTAGGTGATGCCGGCTGCATTGCAGGCGGTCGGGCCGCGGTAACCGGTGTCGCTGGGCAGCGGGGAGACGTCGTCGGTGAACAGGAGACCCTGCTCGCTGGCGGTCTCCACGGCCTCGGACACGGCCTCACCGTCGTACGACGCACCCGGAGTGTGCTGCTCGTTGTCGTTCACGCTGCGACCCTTTCGTCAGCCCTGTGTCGTGTGCCTCCCGGAGAGCCGCAGCCGTCGCGCAGGGCGCTGGCCACAGCGGTGGAGTTACACCAGAGACACTTCAAGGTAAGCCTCCACCTGAGAGTCGTCAAAGACCCGGTCGGCGTGTCGCAACCCTCAACCTCTAGTTGAGGGTGACCCTCTGCCCGGCTAGCCCCGGGACTCGAAGTCCTCGGGAGAGACCTGGTCGAGGAACTCTCGGAACTTCTCCACCTCGTCCTCCTGCTCGGCCGGCACGGCGAGCCCGGCCTCGGCCAGCACGTCGTCCTCGCAGACGATCTTGGCGCCGGTGCGCAGGGCGATGGCGATGGAGTCGGACGGCCGGGCGCTGACCTCGACACCGGAGGCGAAGACCAGGGTCGCGAAGAAGACGCCGTCCTTGACGTCGTTGATCTGTACCTCGGTGAGCTCGTTGCCGGTGGCCTGGAGAACGTCGACCATCAGGTCGTGGGTCAGCGGCCTCGGGGGTACGACGCCCTGCTGGGCGAAGGCGATCGCGGTGGCCTCGACCGCCCCGATCCAGATGGGCAGGTAGCGCTCTCCGGACACCTCGCGCAGCAGCACGATCGGCTGGTTGAAGGGCATCTCGACCCGCACTCCCATGACATCGACTTCGCGCACGCCCTCACCCTACTCGGCGTCCCCGAACCCGGTGAGGGATGCGGTGGAGAGGCTCAGGAGGACCGCAGGCCGGTCTTGACCAGCGTCGCGTGCAGTCGCACCGAGAGCGCGGCGATCTCGGAGACGGTCTCCTCGGCCCGGGCCTTGGCCGAGGCGTCGCGGCCGCGTTTGTGGGGGGCGACGACCTGCTCGACCAGGCCGATCTCGCGGTCGGCAGCGGTCTTGAAGGCGCGCAGGTGGCGAGGCTCGAAGCCGAAGTCGGCCAGCTCCCGCGCGGTCTGTGCGATCACGAGGGCGTCGGTGTCGTAGTGACCGGTGCCGGGGCGGCGCACGATCAGCCCGTACTGCTCGAGCTGGTCGAGCAGGTCCTCGGAGACCTCGGCGATCTTGAGCAGCTCCTGGCGCGAGAGCCGCAGGTGGTCTCGGCGGGAGAACGACTCGGCGCTCGGCAGCCCGTCTGAGTTGAGCGCCACCTTGGGCACCGTCGGTACGACGGCGTCGATCGGCGGCGGCTCGAGGCCCCGGTCGATGGCCTCGAGGTGCTCGCCGATGACGCGCAGCGGGAGGTAGTGGTCGCGCTGCATCCGCAGGACGTAGCGCAACCGGTCGATGTCGTCGTGGGAGAACTTGCGGTAGCCCGCGGCGGTGCGCTCGGGCTTGATCAGGCCCTTGTCCTCGAGGAACCGGATCTTGGGGATGGTGACACCCGGGAAGTCGGGACGGAGGCGGTCGAGAACCTCCCCGATGTTCATCCGCTGCCGCGAGGTGGCCGCAGCCTGGGACGAGGAGGTCACTGCGCCCCGTGCCCCGAGAAGAAGACGAGCCGGTACTTGCCGATCTGGACCTCGTCGCCGTCCTTGAGCGTGACCGTGTCGATCCGGTCGCGGTTGACGTAGGTGCCGTTGAGGCTCCCCGCGTCGGCGACCGTGAAGGTGCCGTTCTCGCGGGTGAAGATGGCGTGACGGCGAGACACGGTCACATCATCGAGGAAGATCTCGCTGTCGTTGTGGCGCCCCGCCGTCGTGGTGTCCTGGTCGAGCAGGAACCGGCTGCCGGCGCTCGGTCCGCGCTGGACCACCAGCAGCGCCGAGCCCGGCGGGAGGGCATCGACCGCGGCGGCGTCGACGGCGTTGAGCTGACGGTCCGACGACGTGGCCGGGTCGACCGAGCCGGCGCCCACCGAGCCGGCGCCCACCGAGATGGTGGCCGTGGACTCACTCGGGCGCTCCGCGCTCGACCCGGAATCGTCGGCGAGGCGGGTGCCGCACTGGGAGCAGAAGCGGGCGTCGTCGGGGTTCTGCTTGCCGCAGGCCGTGCAGAACGGCATCGGTCCTCCTCCGGGGACGGGCCACCCTCACCGCCGGGTTGAGGTTGAGGGTGTTGATGGGGCCGAACCTATCAGGATCCACCACAGGCGCCGGGGCGATCCCGGCCGGTCTCAGCCTTCCAGGCCGGCCTGGTAGGCCGCGCTGTCGAGGAGGTCGTCGAGGGCCGCGGGGTCGCTCGGCACGACCTCGAAGAGCCAGCCACCGCCGTACGGGTCGTTGTTGACCAGCTCGGGGGTGGTGTCGAGCGACTCGTTGATCGCCACGACCTCACCGGAGACCGGCGCGTAGATGTCACTAACCGACTTGGTCGACTCGAGCTCCCCGATCGCGGCGCCGGCCGAGACCGACTCCCCCGCCGACGGCAGCGAGACGTAGACGATGTCGCCGAGGGCGTCCTGGGCATAGTGGGTGATGCCTATGCGGACCGAGCCTTCGTGTTCGCCGGGCTGGCGCACCCACTCGTGCTCTGCGGTGTACTTCACGTCGTCGGGGTACACGGTTCTCCTCGGCTCGCAGGGCGGTCGGCCGGGTGCCGCCGCCGGGTCACCGGCAGGCTACTCGGGACGGGTGTACTGCGTGGAGACGGGTTGGCGGACCGCAGTGATGTCGATCGCCTTCTCCTCCTCGACCTTGACCTCGGCGCCGTCGGCGTGCAGCTGGGAGATCGGGCCGTCGATCAGGCTCAGCGCCCCCGACAGGGTGTGCGGGTCGCCGATCACGTCCAAGACGTACGGCGAGGTGAGCAGCTGGCCGTCGATCTCGAGGCCGCCCACGCCGTCTTGCACCGTGCTCTGCGCGACCAGCCGGACCTTGCCGTTGAACTGCATCGCCTCGGCTCCCGCCGACCGGAGCTCCTCGATGGCGTCCAGGATGGAGTCGATGTTGACCGAGCGCGGCCCCTCGGTGACCGTGACCCGGATCCCGGGCCCGGTGACGGGCACGGTACCGGCCAGCATCGCGAGCTGGTCGCTCTGCTGCTGGGCCGCGCTGAGGGCGGCCTCGCGACGGCGGCTGGTGGCCTCGAGGTCGCGGCGCTGGCGCTCGAGCCGACTCAGCTCGGTCTGAGCCCGCTGGGAGGTGGCGGAGAGACCGTTGAGCACGTCGATCAGGTCCTGCTCGCGGTAGCCGGCGTAGGAGTTGTCGAGGTCGTTGGTGCGCACCTGCGTGATCGCCGCGAAGCCGACGAACGCGAGCAGCACGCCGACGATCGCCTGGCTGCGCGACGGTTTGCGCAGCGCGTCGCGCACCCGCTGGCGACCCACCTCGTCCCCGGAGGTGTCCCGGTCGGACCTGCCCCGGTCGGACCTGCCCCGGTCGGACCTGCCCTGGCCGTCCGGGGGTCGGGGCTCAGGCATGGAAGACGTACCGCCTGATCTGCGCCACGTTGGAGAAGATCCTGATGCCGAGCACCACGATGACGCCGGTCGACAGCTGGCCACCGACACCGAGCTGGTCGCCGAGGTAGACGATGGCGGCGGCGATCACCACGTTGCTGAAGAACGAGACGACGAAGACCTTGTCGTCGAAGATGCCCTCGAGGTAGGCGCGCAGGCCGCCGAAGACGGCGTCCAGCGCGGCGACCACCGCGATCGGCAGGTAGGGCTCGAGGCCCAGCGGGACGTCGGGGGTGAAGAACAGCCCGAGCACGACGCCGACGAGCAGGCCGAGTGCGGCGATCACGGAGCTTCTCCTCCTGGTCGTGACGGCGTGGCCCGGTCCTGGGCCGAGATGTCGAGCGGCGTGACGTGGCGCAGCGGTCGCAGCGTCGCGCCGGGCAGCGAGAGGTCGTCGACGTTGTGCATCTCGAACCGGAACCCGAGCCCGTTCTTCAATGCATACCATCCCTGACCGGCCGAGTTGGCCAGCAGGTTCGCCTGCAGGGACTGGGGATCCCCGATGACCGACAGGGTGTATGGCGGGGTCATCGGCTGGTTGTCGACCAGGATCGCCACGCCCACGTTGCGGAACGCGCTGAGCACCGTGAGCCGGTGCCCGTTGACGGAGATCGCCTCGGCCCCGGCGCCCCAGAACCCGTCGACGAGGAGGGCGAGGTCGGAGTCACGCACCTGCTGGGTGGCGTCACCGCCGGTGGCGGAGTCGACGATGGCGCTCACACCCGGGCCGTGCACCGGCGAGAAGCCACTCGGCAGCTGGAGACGTTGCAGCCGTTGCTCGGCCTGCTGCTCGTCGCTGGTGATCCCCGTGAGCTTGCGGTCGAGGGAGCGGTTCTCGGCGGAGACCGACGCCAGGTGCCGCTGCAGCCCGTCGAGGGCGCCGCGCTGGTCGTTGACCTGACCGATCAGGGACGCCCGGCTCGCGTCGGTGATCGAGGAGTTGCGCGAGGTCTGCACGGCCGCCGTCGCGACCAGCACGCCGAAGACGATCAGGACGCCGGCCGCCGTACGGTGTGGCCGGGCGCTGGATCGCCTGGTCTCCTCACCGGCCGCGGCGCGACGGGCGGCGACGTGTTGGTAGTCGGCGTCGAGCGAACGCCGCGTGATCAGGGTGAGCAGCGGGGTCGTGACGTGCTCGGGCAGGTCACTCATGGCTCACCAACCGCCGGTCCGTGGACTTGATGAGGCGGTAGACCTGGTAGGCGTAGAGGATCCCGGCCCACCAGTAGAGACCGATCCCCCAGCCGGCGAACGCCCAGCCGAACACGCGGGCCAGGGTCGCGACGGCGCCGGTGCCGTCGCCGAGGAGGAGCAGCGGGAACGCGTAGAGCAGGTTGAAGGTCGCCGCCTTGCCGAGGAAATGCACGGGCAACGCGCTGTAGCCACGGGTGCGCAGGATCGGCACCAGCCCCCACAGGAGCGCGTCGCGCAGCGGCAGGATCAGCGCCATCCACCACGGGATGATGCCGCGCAGCGCCAGGCCCAGCACCACGGCCAGGATGTAGAGCCGGTCGGCCACCGGGTCGAGGATCTGGCCCAGGCGGGAGAACTGGTCGAGTCTGCGGGCGAGGTAGCCGTCGAGGTAGTCGGTCACGCCCGAGACCATCAGCAGGCCGAGGGCCCAGCCGTCGGCGTGCGGCCCCAGCACCAGCCAGAGGAAGACCGGTACCCCGGCGAGGCGGGCCGCGCTGACCAGGTTGGGGACAGTCCACACACGCGTCTCGCGCGTCGGGTCGTCCGTCACGGGTTCCTGCACTCTCGGTCGGTTAACTGCCGCGCTCACGATAGCCGGACGCCTCCCGTCTTCTGCACCCGCCGAAGCCGTGCCGGCCGGGCGTTCGTACGACGCCCGCACGCCCACGGAAGTTGCACCGGCTCCGGCTCAGCGCTCCTCGTGGTGGGCGGCGTCGCGGATCTCACCGACCAGCTCCTCGATGACGTCCTCGAGGGTGACGATGCCGAGAGTGCTGCCGCTCCTGTCGACGACCCGGGCCATGTGGGCGCCGCGACGCTGCAGGGTCTCGAGCGCGTCGTGCAGGGTGTCGGTCGGCGCGACCATCGCGAAGGGGCGGATCCACTTGTCCTCGATGACCCGCGCCCGACGCTCCTCGTCGGTCTCGAGCGCGTCCTTGATGTGCAGGTAGCCGAGCAGGGTGTCGTCGTCGCCGAGCACGGGAAACCGGCTGAACCCGGTGGCGGCACACAGCGCCTCGACGTCGGCGGCGGTGGAGCCGCGTCGTACGGTCGTGAGGGTCTCGCGCGGCATGATCACGTCGGCCACCGTCCGCTCGGTGAAGCCGAGCGCGCCGGCGAGGCGGTCGTACTCGTCGTCCTCCAGCAGGCCCTCACCACGGGACTCCTCGACCAGCGCCGCGACCTCCTCGCGGGTGTAGCTCGAGCTCACCTCGTCCATCAGGCGTACGCCGACCACCCGGAGGACGGCCGCGGCGACGGCGTTGATCGCGACGATGAGCGGCCGGGTGACCGAGACGATCGCCCAGATCGGGGTGCCGAGCACGAGCGCCGCCCGATCGGGGCCGGCCAGGGCGATGTTCTTGGGGATCATCTCGCCGAGCACGACGTGCAGGTAGACCACGATTGCAAGACCGACCACGAAGGCGACCGGGTGCTGGAGCGACTCGGGCGTGTGGACGACGTGCAGCACGGGTTCGAGGACGCGCGCAATCGTCGGCTCGGCGACCGCGCCGAGCACCAGGGAGCACACGGTGATGCCGAGCTGGTTGACCCCGATCACCAGCGACATGTTCTCCATCGCCCGCAGCGTGGTGCGGGCCATCGCCGAGCCGGCGTCGGCCCGCGGTTCGATCTGGCTGCGGCGCGCCGAGACGAGCGCGAACTCGGCGGCCACGAAGAACGCGTTGCCGAGCAGCAGCAGCAACGCGAACAGGAGTGCTCCCGCCGTACTCATCGGTCGGCCTCCTCGTCGGGAGCGTCGAGCAGCCGCAGCCCGACCCGGTCGACGCGCAGGCCGTCCATGTGCTCGACGCTGAGTACGGCGAGCCGCTGCAGGTCGGGGTGCTCGGGGTCGGACCGGTCGGGCACCGGCACCTCCGCCACGTCTCCGCTCTCGGGGATCTTGCCGAGCACCTGCATGACCAGCCCACCCAGCGTGTCGTAGTCCTCGTGGTCGGGCAGCGTGATGCCGGTCAGGTCCTCGACCTCGTCGGGCCGCAACAGTCCGCTGACCGACCAGGCACCGTCGCGGCGCTGGCGGCCGCGGGCACCGATCTGGTCGTGTTCGTCGGCGATGTCGCCGACGATCTCCTCGATCACGTCCTCGAGGGTCACGATGCCGGCCTGCCCGCCGTACTCGTCGAGGACGACCGCGAGCTGGCCCTCGCGGCGCAGCAGGGTGAGCAGCGGGTCGAGCCGGAGAGAGTCGGGGACGACGATGGGCCGCGCCATCAGGTGCTTGACGCGGGTCGTGTGCCGCTCGGCGACCGGCAGTGCGACGGCGTGCTTGACGTGGACGACGCCGACCACCGCATCTTCGGCGTCGAGCACCGGAAAACGACTGTGGCCCGTCTGGCGAGCCAGGTCGATGATCGCGGACGCCCGGTCGCCTAGCTCGAGGCTGATCGTGCGCACCCGCGGCGTCATGATCTCGCCGGCGGTGCGGGTGCCGAACTCGACCGAGCGCTCCATCAGCTCGGCGGTCTCGGCATCGAGGGTTCCCTCCTCGGCCGAGCGCGAGATCAGCGAGGCCAGCTCCGTGGACGAGCGTGCCGAGCGCAGCTCCTCCTGGGGCTCGAGGCCCAGTCGACGCACGATGGCGTTTGCCGAGCCGTTGAGCAGCCGGATCGGCAGCCGCATGACGGCGGTGAAGACGCGCTGGACGCCCTGGGTGGCCCGCGCCGTCTCCATCGGCTTGGCCAGCGCCAGGTTCTTCGGCACGAGCTCGCCGAAGACCATTGTCAAAAAGGAGCCGAGCGCCAGCCCGATCGTCCCGGCGATCGCGGGTATGGCGCCGTCGGGCACCCCGGCACTGCCGAGCGGCCCCTCGATCAGCCCGGAGATCGCCGGCTCGGAGAGGAAGCCGATGGCCAGGTTGGTGATGGTGATGCCGATCTGGGCACCGGACAGCTGGGTGGAGAGGGAGCGGAGCGCGCTGCGCAGCCCGGCCGCCGTACGGTCGCCGCCGGCCGCCGCCTGCTCGACCCGGCTGCGGTCGACGGTGACGAAGGAGAACTCCGCGGCGACGAAGACCCCGGCGGCCGCGATGAGGATCAGCGCAGCCCCGATCATCAGCCAGTCCATGGGCGGGTCGAGGGGTCCTTCACATCCGGGGGTGGTGGGCAGACTCTACCGGCGCACCGTCGCCCCGGAGGACTCGCCGCCCTCGGTCGTGCGCCAGCGCCGCCCTCGCCGCGTTGAGGCCGGCCGCCCCGTGCACCCCGCCGCCGGGATGCGCCGACGCGGACCCCAGGTAGAGGCCGCGGACGCCGGTCTCGGCGCGGCCCAGCCCGGGCACCGGCCGGAGGACCAGCTGCTGGCGCAGCTGCGCCGTACCGCCGTTGATCGCGCCCCCGACGAGATTGGCGTTGCGGGCCTCGAGCTCGCGGGGCCCGAGCACGCGCCGGGCCAGGACCCGCGATCCGAAGCCCGGCGCCAGCCGCTCGAACCGGGCCTGGATCCGGTCGGCCATCCGCTGACAGTCGTCGTGGCCCCACTCCCCCGTGATGCCCGCGTCGCCGGCGTCGCCGCGCGCGTGCTGCGGGACGTGCGTGTATGCCCACAACGACTCCGTGCCCGCGGGCGAGCGCGTGACGTCGGTGGTGGTCATCTGGCCGGCCAGCAGGAACGGGTTGGCCGGCACCACGCCGGTCGTCACCTGCCCCAGCGCCGCGACGATGTCGGCCACGTCGTCGGCCACGTGCACGGTCCCGGGTGCATACGGCGGCGCACCCGCCCACGGGACCGGCCCGTCGAGCGCCCAGTCGACCTTGACCGTCGCGGGGTCGAGCACGAACCTCCGCATGCCGGCGCGCACCCGCGCCGGGACGTCGTCGGCACGGAGCAGCCCCGGCCGCAGGCCGCCGTACAGCTGGGGGGCGGTGACGCACGCGACCACCGCGCGTCGTACGTCGACGGTGCCCGCGGAGGCGGTATGGACCCCGACCGCCCGTCCCCCCCGGACCGAGATCGCGTCGACGGCCGCGTCGCACCGGATCTCCCCACCCCGCGCGACCAGCCGCCGGGCCAGGGCGCCGGCCAGCTCCCCGGCGCCACCCCGCGGCACCGGGAACCCGACGGTCTGCCCGAGCATGGTCAGCACCAGGGCCAGCAGTCCCGACCCGCGGGCGTCGAGCGGGATGTCGCTGTGAGCGGCGTTGCCCGCGAGCAGCGCCCGCGGACCCGGCCCGCCGAAGAGCTCCTCGGTGAGCTGCGCCGCAGGGGTCAGCAACGTCCGCAGGAACCCGAGGCCGCCCGCCCGAGACAGCCCGACCAGGCCGCGCGGCACTGGTCGCACCGGCGGGAACGGCGTGAGCAGGCCGCGCACCAGCGGGCCACCCACGGCGTCCCACTGCGCGCACAGCCGCAGCCAGGCCTCGCCGTCACCCGGGTGGGCCTCGTCGGCCAGCCGCGCGGTGATCTCCCGGTCGCGGTGCAGCAGCCCCCAGGATCCGTCGGGGAACGGATGGCCCAGCACCGCCGGCGCGTGCTGCCAGACCAGCCCGTGGTCCTCCAGCCCGAGGTCGCCGATCGCCGGCGACGCGGCCCCGAGCGGGTAGAACGCACTGAACGTGTCGTGCACGAAGTCCGGATGCACCTCGCGATCGCTGCGCACCGCTCCCCCGACGTCGGCCTGCTGCTCGAGCACCAGCACCGACCAGCCCGCGTCGACGAGCCGGTTGGCCGCGACCAGGCCGTTGGGCCCGGAGCCGATCACGACCGCGTCGTACGTCGTCACGACTGCCGACGCTACCGGTGGTCCTTGACCGAAGTGGAAGGGTGGGAACGACGGCTTGTCGTGCACGCCGTACGGCGACGGTAGGGAGGCACCCATGTTCGGATCTCGGCGCAACGCACCCGGAGAGATCGACGAGGCGGACCTGGAGGTCGGACACCGCAAGCGCGGCGCCGCCGGCACCCCGGCCGTGGCCATCACCATGAAGCGCGCGATCGAGCAGATGGGCGTGGCCCGCACCGCGCGCACGCTGCTCCGGCTCAACCAGGTCGACGGCTTCGACTGCCAGGGCTGCGCCTGGCCGGACCCGGCTCCGGGCGAGCGCAAGCACGCCGAGTTCTGCGAGAACGGCGCCAAGGCGGTGGCCGAGGAGGCGATGGTCCGCACCGTGCCCGACGACTTCTTCGCCGAGCACAACCTGGCCGACCTGGCCGACCATTCCGACTACTGGCTCGGCAAGCGCGGCCGCCTGACCCGTCCGCTCGTACGACGACCGGGTGGCGACCGCTACGAGCCGATCGGCTGGGACGACGCGTTCGCACTCATCGGTGACGCACTCAAGGGTCTCGACACCCCCGACGAGGCGATCTTCTACACCTCGGGCCGGACGTCGAACGAGGCCGCGTTCGTCTACCAGCTGCTGGCCCGCGCCTTCGGCACCAACAACCTGCCCGACTGCTCCAACATGTGCCACGAGTCGACGTCGGTGGGGCTGTCCGAGGCGATCGGCATCGGCAAGGGCAGCGTCACCCTCGACGACGTGCACACCGCAGAGCTGATCGTGATCAGCGGCCAGAACCCCGGCACCAACCACCCGCGGATGCTGACGGCTCTGGAGAAGGCGAAGAAGAACGGCGCCACGATCATCGCCGTCAACCCGCTGCCCGAGACCGGCCTGCTGCGCTTCGAGAACCCGCACACCCCGCGCGGCCTGACGGGCATCGGCACCGGCCTGGCCGACCTCTTCCTGCCGATCCGGGTGGGTGGCGACCTCGCGCTGTGGCAGGGCATCGGCGCCCTGCTGCTGGAGGCCGACGACCGCGCACCCGGCACCGTCGTCGACCGCGAGTTCGTCTCCCGCCACACCACCGGGTACGACGCGTGGGCGGCGCAGGTGCGCCAGGTCGACTGGGCGCTGGTCGAGCGCGCGACGGGACTGACCCGCGGTCAGATCCAGCAGGCCGCCGACCTCCTCGCGGCCTCGAAGGCGACCGTGCACTGCTGGGCGATGGGCATCACCCAGCACCGCGACGCCGTCGCCACCATCAAGGAGTTCGTCAACGTCGCCCTGATGCAGGGCAACATCGGCAAGCCGGGCGCCGGCCTGTGCCCGGTGCGCGGCCACTCCAACGTGCAGGGCAACCGCACCATGGGCATCTGGGAGCGTCCGCCCGCCCACTTCGTCGACGCCCTGGCCAAGGAGTACTCCTTCACCCCGCCCCGCGAGGACGGCTTCGACACCGTGGAGGCCATCCGGGCGCTGCGCGACGGCCACGCCAGGGTCTTCATCGGCATGGGCGGAAACTTCGTCGGCGCCGCGCCCGACACCGAGGTCACCGAGGCCGCCATGGAGAACGCCGAGCTCTCGGTGCAGATCAGCACCCACCTCAACCGGTCCCACGTGCACTGCGGCCGCACCGCCCTGATCCTGCCGCCGCTGGGTCGCAGCGAACGTGACCGCACCGGCGGGAGCGAGCAGCGGGTCACCGTCGAGGACTCCATGTCGGCGGTGCACGCCTCGCGCGGTCCGCTCGCGCCGGCCGGTCCCGAGCTGCGCTCGGAGGTCGACATCGCCTGCCGCATCGCCGAGGCGACGCTGGGCCCGGACGCCGGCGTCCCCTGGTCGTCGTACCGCCAGGACTACAGCGCGATCCGGCGCGCCATCTCGCGGGTCGTCCCCGGCTGCGAGGCGTACGACGAGAAGGTCGACCGCCCAGGCGGGTTCGTGCTGCCGCACCCGCCGCGCGACTCCCGCACGTTCCCGACCGCGGCGAACGCGGCGATCTTCTCCGTCAGCCCGCTCGAGCTCGTGGAGGTGCCGGAGGGCCGCCTGCTGCTGCAGAGCCTGCGCAGCCACGACCAGTTCAACACCACGATCTACGGCCTCGACGACCGCTACCGCGGTATCTCGCAGGCGCGCCGCGTGGTGATGCTGCATGCCGACGACATCGCGGAGCGGGGCCTGGCCGAGGGCCAGCTGGTCGACATCATCAGCGAGTGGGACGGCGCCGAGCGCACCGTCGAGGCCTTCCGGGTCGTGCCGTACGACACCCCGCGCGGCTGCGCGGCGGCGTACTTCCCGGAGGTCAACCCGCTGGTCCCGCTCGACTCGACCGCGGGCGGCAGCAACTGCCCGACGTACAAGGCGATCGTGGTGCGCCTCGAGCCGCACCCCAGCGACAGCAGCCGTGCCGGTGGGCCCGACGCCGCCCCGGTGGGCGCCGACCAGGACCACAAGTCCGACGTGGAGCCCGGGCACCTCAGCTGATCCCGGGTCATCCGTAGCCGAGCTCGTGGAGGCGGTCGTCGTCGATGCCGAAGTGGTGGGCCACCTCGTGGACCACGGTGATCCGCACCTCCTCGGTGAGCTCGGTCTCGTCGGCGCACATGTCCATGAGCGGGAGCCGGAACAGGAGCACCCGGTGCGGCCCGAAGCCGGCCTGCTCCGCCTCGGTGACCGGCGTGCCGTCGTAGAGCCCGAGCAGGTCCGGGGCGTCCGGGTCCTCGTCCTCGACCAGCACGACGAGGTTGGTGACCAGGGCAGCCAACGCCTCGGGGATCCCGTCCAGAGCAGCGTCGACCAGCTCGTCGAAACGCTCCGCGGTGACTTCGACCATGGAGCGATCCTGCCAGCCGGGGTGGCGTGGGCCGAGTTCCGGCGTACGGCACCCGTCGGCGCGGCCGCGACGCGCGGGCCGGGCACCCGGCGCCGGCGATCGGCTGGTGTGTCTCGTTAGATTGACGCAATGGCCCCGCGACGAATCCCCGAGGTCGCGGGGGGAAGTGACCGCCTGCTCGACGTCGTCACCCTCGGGCTCGCCGCGTGGACCGTCGCCTACCACGTGTGCCTGGTGCTCCGCCTCGGCGTCACCTGGGCCCTGGTGCTGGCGCTGGTGGTCGCCTTCGGCTGGCTGGTGCTGGGTTCCCGCCTCGCCCACGGCACCGACGATCGCCGAGGGGCGCCGCCCTGTGCGCCACCGAGGGGCGCCTTTCCCGACCTGCGTTCCCCGTGGGTGCTGGTCACCCTGGTCGCGGCGGGCGTCGCGTCGCTGGCGATGGCGCTGGACGCACCGTGGCCGACGGTGTGGGTCCCATGGCTGGTCGCGGCCGCTGCGGGCACCGGATGGGCGGTGCTGCGAGTGCCGCGCCCGCCGACCGTGGCCGCATCGCCGGCCGAGACCGGCGCCGGTGCCGAGCCGGCCTGGACGGCGCTGGTCGTCCTCGCCTGGGCCGTCGGGCTGGCCGTGCTCTCGCTGTGGGTGCTGCGCCCCAACCCCGACGACCTGTTCTACGTCAACCTCTCGCAGTGGGTCGCGGCGCACGGCACGTTCCCGGTCCGCGACACCCTGTTCGCCGACCTGACCTACCCGATGTCCAACTGGCCCCCCGTCGCGTCGTACGACGGGCTGGTCGGCGCGGGCGCCCACCTGACGGGCAGCCGGGCCGGCTCCGTGGCGTACCTCGTGGTGCCGCCGATCGCCACCGTGCTGTCGGTGCTCGCCCTGTGGCGCCTGTTCCGGGCCTGGCGGGTGCGGCACGTCGCCGTCGTGCTCTCGGTGGCCCTGGCCTTTCTGCTCTTCGACGGCACGTCGGCCTACGGCCCGCCGGGCAACCTGTTCGCCACCCGGATGTGGCAGGGCAAGGTGATCCTGCTGTGCCTCCTGGTGCCGCTGCTGCTCGTGCACGCCCTGGCCTACGTCGAGCGGCCGACCCGGCTGCGCCTGCTGTGGCTCTTCACGACCGGTGCCGCCGCTGTGGCACTCTCGACCACGGCGATCTTCCTGGTGCCGGTCATCGCCCTCGCCGCGATGGCCCCCCTGGTGCTGAGGTCGTGGCGACTGGCCCTGGCCGGCTTCGCGGCGATGGCGGCCTACCCCCTGGCCGCCGGGGTGGTGACCACGCTGCTCGGCGGACGCTCGGCCGACGACTTCGGGGCGCGCCGGCAGTACCGGTTCGACGGCGTGTTCATCGGCCACGAGATCTTCCTGACAGGGCTGATCGCCGTGGTCGGCGTGCTGGCCGTGCTCCTCGGGGCGCTGCTGGTCCCCCATCCGGCCGCCCGGGTCACGACCGGGCTGCTGGTCCTGGTGACCGGCCTGATGTTCGTGCCCGGGGTGACCCGCGCGTCCTACGACCTGACGGGGCTCGGCCCCACCCTGTGGCGGCTGTCGTGGGGCTGCACGATCGCGGCCCTGGTCGGCCTGGCAGTGGTGCGGCTGGCAATGCTGGTCCCTCGCCGGCCGGTGCGGTTGGTGCTGCCGGTCGCGTTCGTGGTGCTGCTGGCGGCCTTCGGGGCCCCGATCTGGGCCGAGTCCGCCGGTGCCACGTGGCGCACGCCCCTGCACTGGCAACGCTCCCACGGCTCCCGCGCCATGGCGGCCAGGGCGATCGCCGCCGCCGGGCCGGGGGGCGTGGTCCTGGCCCCCGACTCGCTGTCGATCACGGTGGCCGTGACGACCACCGAGGTGAAGACCGTGGCCCCGCGTGACTACTACATGCACTACCTCCGCGACGACCCGCGCTTCCACTACCGCGAGCGGCTCGACCTGCTCCACCTCGTCAACCACACGACCCCGTGGCGGGGCCTCGACCTGGCCCGCGACCTGCGCGTCGTGGGCGTCGACGTGGCCTGCCTGCGGCTGCCCGACGTACGACGTGCGGCCGCCCTGGAGGGCGCCGGATTCGGGCCGCTGGCCACCAACGGCTCCTACCGGTGCCTGCACTTAAACTGATCGCGTCCAGCGTGGCGAGCCATCCGGGTGGGCATCTCCTCCTCCGACGCGGATATGCTCATGGATGTGGAAGCCGGCAACGCGGGCCGTCACGGGTCAGATGCCCGGACCCGCGTCACGCCAGGAAAGGAATCTGCATGCGCACGCTCGTCCTCGGTGGAGATGGTTATCTGGGTTGGCCCACCGCGATGTACCTCTCCGCCCGCGGTCATGACGTCGGCGTCCTCGACAACGCCGTCCGCCGGCAGTACGACCACGAGCTCGGCTCGGGCAGCCTGGTCCCGATCGAGTCGCTGCAGGCCAGGGTCTCGGCGTGGAGGGAGGTCTCGGGCAAGGCGATCGACATCTTCCCCGGCGACCTCATGGACGCCGAGTTCACCTACGACGCCATCCGCGAGTTCCGCCCCGACGCCATCGTGCACTTCGCCGAGCAGCGCGCCGCGCCGTACTCCATGATCGACCGCAAGCACGCGGTCTACACGCAGACCAACAACATCGTCGGCACGCTCAACGTGATGTACGCCGTCGCCGAGCTCGACCGCAACATCCACATCGTCAAGCTCGGCACCATGGGCGAGTACGGCACTCCCAACATCGACATCGAGGAGGGCTGGCTCGAGGTCGAGCACAAGGGTCGCAAGGACCGCGTGCTCTTCCCGAAGAAGCCCGGCAGCTTCTACCACCTCTCGAAGGTGCACGACAGCCACAACCTCGAGTTCGGCTGTAGGATCTGGGACCTGCGGGTCACCGACCTCAACCAGGGCATCGTCTACGGACAGCAGACCGACGAGACCGGCGCCGACCCGCGTCTGGCCACACGTCTGGACTACGACGCGGTCTTCGGCACCGTGCTCAACCGGTTCGCCATCCAGGCCGTGCTCGGCCTGCCCCTGTCGGTCTACGGCAGTGGCAGCCAGACCAGGGCCGTGCTCGACATCCGGGACACCGTCGAGTGCATCCGCCTCGCGTGCGAGAACCCCGCCGACGCCGGTGAGTTCCGGGTGTTCAACCAGGCCACGGAGAGCTTCTCGCTCGCCGAGATGGCCAAGGTCGTGGGCAACAGCTTCCCCGGCTCCGTCCAGATCGAGAACGTCGAGAACCCCCGCGTGGAGGTCGAGAACCACTACTACAACTTCACGCACACGGCGCTGGAGTCGCTGGGTCTCAAGCCGCACCTGCTCTCCGAAACGCTGCTGCACTCGATGTTCGGCATCATCGAGCAGCACCAGGACCGGGTCGACCGCGAGCTGCTCACGCCGACGGTCAAGTGGCGTGAGGCACAGCGGAGCCGTCGTTCGTGACCGAGGCGAACCAGGCCCTTCGGGTCTTGGTGACGGGAGGGTCCGGCTTCATCGGTCGCCACGTTGTCGCCGCCCTGCGCGCCGAGGGCCACCACGTCTGCGTGGTCGACCGTTTCCCCTTCCCCGATCTCGACGTCGAGTGCGTCACGGGCGAGCTCGAGGACCCGGCGGTCCGCGAGCTCGCCGTGGCGCCCGGCACCGACGTGATCGTCCATCTCGCCGCCGAGACCTCGGTGCTCGGGTCGGTGGAGCGCCCGGCGTACGTCCACACGATCAACGTCGAGGTCACTGCCGCCCTCCTCGAGCTCGCCCGCGAGCGTGCTGTCGGCGGCTTCGTGCTGGCCTCGACCAACGCCGTCGTCGGCCCCTGTGACGCGACCATGACGGAGTCGGTGCCGCTGGCCCCGATGACGCCCTACGGCGCGACCAAGGCGGCCGGCGAGCTGCTGATGTCGGGCTACTCCGGTGCCTACGGCCTGCGCACCCCGACGCTGCGCCTGACCAACGTCTACGGACCTGGGATGATCGAGAAGGACAGCTTCGTGCCCCGGCTGCTGCGGGCCGCGGCCGGCGGCACCGGCGTCGAGGTGTACGGCGACGGGCTCCAGGTCCGCGACCTGGTGCACGTCCACGACGTGGCGCGGGCCTTCGTGCTCGCCGCCACCGACTGGCCGTCGGGTCCGGTCATCATCGGCAGCGGCCACTCCTACACCGTGCTCGACCTGGTCGACGGGGCCCGGGAGGCGACCGACTGCCCGATCCCCGCCGAGCACGTGGCACCGAAACCGGGTGAGATGCGGGCCGTCATCGTCGACACCTCGCTCGCGCGCAGCCGCGGTTTCGAGCCGAGCACGACCCTCGTCGACGGGATCTCGGCCGCCTGGGCGGACTTCCGCCCGGCGCTGACGTCCTGACCACGAAGATGCGGCGTTCGCTGCTGTCGCACGCCCCGGCCGTCGTCCTGCTGGCGGCCGGGCTGGTCGCGCGGCTGCTGTCGTCGGCCGGCCTCGACCCCACCGCCGTGGCCGGCCTGGTCGCCGCCGGCGCGGCGTACGTCGTGCTGGTGCGCTGGGGCTGCTGGCGCTGGCTGGCGGCGCTGGCGACCGTGCCGGCGCTGTTCGACGGGCGGATGCTCGTGGACCAGCCTGCCGGCTCGGTGGTCGCGCTCGTGCTCGGGTCGGTTTCCTTGGTCGTGCTGATGTGGCGGCTGCCACCGTCGTGGCCGGGCTTGGTGTTCCCGGTGGCCGCCTTCGGGCTGGGTGCGGGTGTGACCCAGGACCACGTGGTCCGGGGTGCACCCGGTCTTACCATTCCGGTCGCCGTCCTTCTGGTGGCCGTGGTGGTCGCGGCCGTCGCCGCGGCTGGGCTCGGTCGCTCCGGGGACACGCTGCTGACCTGGGTAGGGCTGGGGGTGGCCGCCATCGCCGCGGCCCCGCTGCTGTGGACCCACGCCCTGACCGGACTCATCCAGCTCGTCTGGTGGCCCACGGCCGGGGTCCTGGGGGTGACCGCCCTGCTGCGCGGCCGCCGGGGTGCGGCGGCAAAGCGGCCGCAGGCCGACGACGTCGACGCCGCCGCCCTCGCGACGTACGACGCGCGGTACGACGATGCGCCGCTCCCGCCGGTGGCCGTGGTGATCGCGGCCTACAACGAGGCCGACGGTCTGCCCGGCGTGCTGGCGCACCTGCCCTCCGAGGTCTGCGGGCTGCCCGCCGAGGTGATCGTGGTCGACGACGGCAGCTCCGACGGCACGGCCGAAGCCATCGGCGACGCGCGCGCCCGCGTGGTCGCCTGCCCGCAGAACCGCGGCCAGGGGGCCGCGCTGCGCCTGGGCTACCGCATCGCCCGCGAGCACGGCGCCCGCTACGTCATCACCACCGACGCCGACGGGCAGTACGACGTCGCCGACTTCCCCGTCGTCCTGCAGCCGATCCTCGAGGACCGCGCCGACTTCGTCAGCGGCTCGCGGATCCTCGGCCACCAGCACACCCACGACCAGGTGCGCCGCGCCGGCGTGCACGTGTTCGCCTGGCTCGCGACGATCCTGACGGGACGCCGGCTGACCGACACCTCCTTCGGCCTGCGCGCGATGCGGGCCGAGCTCACCGGCGTCGTCACGCTCAACGAGCCGCAGTACCAATCCTCCGAGCTGCTCCTGGGCGTGCTCTCGCACGGCTTCCGGGTGCTCGAGGTGCCCGGGACGATGCACGTCCGCTCGGCCGGCTCGAGCAAGAAGGGCCGCAACCTCGTCTACGGCTCGCGCTACGCCCGGGTGATGACCGGCACCTGGTGGCGCGAGGGGCTTCCACGCCCGGCCGCCGAGACCGCGCCCGCGCTGCGCCACACTCGTGGACATGTCGCCGACTAGCCCCGCAAGGGGGTTGTGGCTCCGCGAGCATCCGTTCTGGATCGCGCTCGCACTCGCTGTCGTGGTGCGGCTCGTGGTGTACGCGGCGTTCCCGCCGGCTCTCGTGTTCAGCGACGGCCCGACGTACCTCGGCATGGTCGACGACCTCGCACCCTCTCCCGAGCGCCCCATCGGGTACGGCGTGCTGCTGTGGGCGCTCTCGGCGCTGACCCGTTCGCTCGTCCTGGTCTCCCTGAGCCAGGCGCTGCTCGGCCTGGTCGCGGCCGGCATCGCCTACGCCCTGCTGCGGCGGTACGACGTGTCCGCCCGCCTGGCGACCCTGGCCGTCGTGCCCCTGCTCTTCGACGCGATGCAGCTGGTGCTGGAGCATTCCGTGCTCAGCGACGTGCTCTTCGAGGTGCTGCTGCTGGGTGCCGTGGCCGTGCTGGCCTGGTCGCCGGTGCCCCGTCTCCACCGCACCGTGCTGGCCGGCGTGCTGCTCGGCACCGCCACCGTCGTCCGCATCGTCGGCGAGCCGACCGTGCTGGCCGCGGCCGTGTTCTTGCTCCTGGTCGCGACGTCCTGGCGGATCCGGGCCGTGCACGTGGTCGCGGTCTGCGTCGCCTTCGCCCTCCCCCTGGGGGCGTACGCCGCGTGGTACCACCACGACCGCGGCCGCTGGGCGCTCACGGAGTCGTCGGGCCGGGCGCTCTACATGCGCACCACCAGCTTCGTCGACTGCGCCGGGCTGTCGGTGCCGGCCTACGAGCGCACGCTCTGTCCGGCCGACCCACTGGGCTCCCGCCAGGACCCGACCTACTACGGGTTCCACGACGAGCGGACCCTGCCGCGGCTGCACCCGCCGGCCGGCGTCAGCCAGGATGCCGCCATGCGCGACTTCGCCACCCGAGCGATCCGCGCCCAGCCCGCCGACTACGCCGCCGTCGCCGGCCGCGACCTCGCGATGGCCTTCTGGTCGCCGCTGCGCACCGACCACTTCGGGTACGACACCGCCCACAAGTGGTCGTTCGAGTACTGGGTCGACCACGTCCCGTCGTCGACCTGGGAGCAGCCGGCGTACGACGCCCACGGCGGCGGCACCCAGCACACCAACCAGCCCCTGGCCTACGTCCTGGCCGGCTACTCCTTCGTGGTGTTCCTGCCCGGGCCGGTGCTGCTGCTGCTGGTCCTGCTCGCCGTCGCCGGCCTCGTCGTACGGCGGGACGACCCCGCCCGGACCCGCCCGCTGATCTTTTTGACCCTGGCGCTCGGCTTCGGGCTGGTGCTGGTGCCGGACCTGACCGCCGAGTTCGTGTGGCGCTACCAGCTGCCGCTGATAGTTCTGGTGCCGATGGCGGCCGCGCTGGCGTGGACGCGGCTGCATCGTCAGTCGGGGACGACCGCGACGCCCAGCACCGACTGACCGAACGGCGGGACCCACCGGCGCTCGGTGAACCGGGTGACGGGGACGACGAAGCGGTCGTAGGTGCGCACGAGTGACGCGCGCGGGGTGCCGACGCCCCCGCGGCGCACAGTCAGCCACCAGGCAATGCCGCCGAGCAGGTTGACCGGCCGCACGGGACCCGCGCGCAGCCCGGCGCCGTCGATGGCCGCAGTCAGCGTGCTCGGCGTGTAGCGCCGGACGTGTCCCACGGCGCGGTCGAAGTCGCCGTACAGCTGCTGGTAGCCGGGCACCCAGAGCACGATCGTGCCGCCCGGCTCGACCATGGAGGCGAGCGAGCGCAGGGCCCCGCTGTCGTCGTCGATGTGCTCGAGCACGTTGATCGCCACGACCGACGCCACCGGCTCGCCGATGTCGAGGGCGCCCTCGGTCAGGTCGAAGCGACGCGCCTCCACCTCGGGACGACCCGCGAACCGCGTGGACATCGAGGCCACGGCGTCGGGGTCGACGTCGGTCACGACGTGGCGGCGTAGGCCGCGGCCCTCGAGCTGGGAGGCGAACTCGCCGAGACCGGCACCGACCTCCAGCACGGAGGAGCCGCAGTGCGGCTCGATCATCTCCAGCTGGAAGGCGCGGTAGCGGCGCTGGTCGGCGCCGGAGGAGTCCTCCAGGCCGCGTCCGGTGGCCTGGCTGAACGCGCCGGAGCCCTGCGAGGTCGGGTCAGTCATGCGTCTCTTCCTGTGGGGTGGGGTGCGGGTCCTCCTGGGCGGCGAGCCGTGCGAACAGCCGGTCGAGGAGCAGGAACCGCAGCACGAACATCACGACGTACACGCCGAAGAACGCGACGGCCACCAGGGTGACCCGCAGCGACGCGGACGTGCCGGCGCTGCGCAGGAGCGCGTCGAGCCCGTGCGTGACGCCGGTCGCGAGGGCGAGGGTCACGCCGATGATGACGAGGTAGGGCAACAGCTCCCGCCGGAAGCTGGGACGACCCGAGCGCTGCCAGGTCCAGGCGCGGTTGAGCCAGTAGTTCGGGACCGCCCCCGCGAGCCAGCCCAGCACCGAGGCCCACGTCGTACCGACGTCGAGCGGGCCGTAGAGCACCACGAACGCGAGCTCGCTGCACGCGGTGGCGACCACGGAGCCCCCGAAGTAGCGCAGCACCTTGGGGCCGAACCGGCCGGCCAGGGACTGCTCCGCCCGCGCTGGAGCAGACGGCGTGCGCATGGGCCCGAGGGTAGTCGTCAGCAAACCTGGTGCGGCCCTCAGGTGCTCACTTCACGGCGATGACGTCTGCCTGCCGGATGTCGGGGTCGGCGGCCAGCAGGTCGGGAGCGACCTGGCCGAGCGCGGCCGGGATCTCGCCGTTCAGGTGCGCCTGGCGGCCGTCCTCACCCTCGAAGGTGTCGAAGATGCCGTACGTCGTGTCGCTGAGCTTGAACGCGTACCACGTCACCGTGCCTTCCTCGGCGACGGCGAGCTCGCGCCCCTGCTTCAGGAACTCGCCGAGCTCATCGCCCTTGCCGGGCTTCGCCTCGAGCAGTGCCAGTAGTCCTCGGTCCACAGCCATCTCGGTGTCCTTTCGTCGGTGTCGTGCCAATCTAGCCCGCGTCAGGTGCCGACGTACGCCGCGAGATGCTGGCCGGTGAGGGTGGAGCGGTCGGCGACCAGGTCGGCCGGCGTGCCCTCGAAGACGACCCGGCCACCGTCGTGGCCGGCGCCGGGGCCGAGGTCGATGATCCAGTCGGCGTGCGCCATCACCGCCTGGTGGTGCTCGATGACGATGACCGACTTGCCGGAGTCGACGAGTCGGTCGAGCAGGCCGAGCAGCTGCTCGACGTCGGCGAGGTGCAGGCCGGTGGTCGGCTCGTCGAGGACGTAGCCGCCGCCCTTCTCGGCCATGTGGGTGGCCAGCTTGAGCCGCTGCCGCTCGCCGCCGGACAGCGTAGTGAGCGGCTGGCCGAGGCTGAGGTAGCCGAGCCCGACGTCGGCGAGCCGGTCGAGGGTGGCGTGCGCGGCCGGCGTGCGCGCCTCGCCGGCGCC
>JBPCQY010000047.1:0-24495 GCA_050997635.1 Nocardioides sp. | reverse complement strand
GTCCGGCGCCGACCCGGCTACCCCGGATCGCACTTCCTCCACCAGCCACGCGCAGGTCCTCTCTTCAGTTCTGGTAGGCCAACAGCAGGCCCAGGCCAACGACACAGGCGAACCAGATGACCCCGATACCGACCGTGAAGCGGTCGAGGTTGCGCTCGGCCACCGACGAGCCACCGAGCGAGCTCGAGACCCCGCCACCGAACATGTCGGAGAGCCCGCCACCCCGGCCCTTGTGCAGCAGCACGAGCAGGATCAGCAGGCAGCTGGTCAGAACCAGCAGGATGGTGAAGGCGGTCGTCACTCGGACAAGCCTACGTCAGTGCCGCACGGATCAGAGCAGGGGCATGTCGTAGAAGCGGCAGATGCCGCCGAACTCGTCGGCCTGCAGGCTCGCGCCGCCGACGAGGCAGCCGTCGACGTCGGCCTGGGCCATGATCGCGGCCACGTTGGCGGCCTTGACCGACCCGCCGTACAGGATCCGGCAGCCGTCGGCCGCGTCGTCGCCCAGCCTTTCGCGCAGCCCCTCGCGGATGGCGCCACAGACCTCCTGGGCATCGTCGGGCGTGGCCACCTCACCGGTGCCGATCGCCCAGACGGGCTCGTAGGCGATCACGAGTCCGGTGACCTCCGCGGCCGTGAAGCCGGCGAGCGAGCCGTCGACCTGAGCGAGTGTGTGGGGCACCTGCTCCCCCGCGTTGCGTACGTCGAGTCCCTCACCGACGCACACGATCGGGGTCATCTTCGCCCCGACGGCCCGCCGCGCCTTCGCGTTGACCTCGGCGTCGTTCTCCGCGTGGTAGTTGCGCCGCTCGGAGTGACCGACCACGACGTAGGAGCAGCCGAGTTTGGCGAGCATCGACGCCGAGATCTCACCGGTGAACGCGCCCGACTCGTGGGTGGAGACGTCCTGGGCGCCGTACCGGATCGAGAGCCGGTCACCGTCGACCAGCGTCTGCACCGTCCTGATGTCGGTGAACGGGGGTACGACGACGACCTCGGCCTTCGCGTAGTCGTGCAACTTGTCGGTCAGCGTCCAGGCGAGCTTCTGGACCAGCACCACCGCCTCTTGGTGGTTCAGGTTCATCTTCCAGTTGCCCGCCATCAGCGGGGTGCGCGACATCGTGGTTCCCTTCAGCGCTCGAGGACGGCGATCCCGGGGAGCTCTTTGCCCTCCAGGAACTCCAGGCTGGCTCCACCGCCGGTGGAGATGTGGCCGAAGGCGGCCTCGTCGAAGCCGAGGGTGCGCACCGCCGCCGCGGAGTCGCCACCGCCGACCACCGAGAGCCCGTCGACCTTCGTCAAGGCCTCCGCGACGGCCCGGGTGCCGTCGGCGAACGCGGGGGTCTCGAACACTCCCATGGGGCCGTTCCAGAAGACCGTGCGGGCCTGCTCGATCGCCTCGGCGAAGGCCCGCGCCGACTCGGGCCCGATGTCGAGGCCCAGGCTGTCGGCCGGGATCTCGTCGGCGGGTACGACGTGCGGTTGCGGCGCGCGGTCACCCGACGGGAAGGCGGTGTCGACCACGATGTCGGTCGGCAGCATGATCGTGACGTCCTGCTGCGCGGCGCGGTCGAGATAGCCCTGCACGGTGGCGAGCTCGTCGTCCTCGAGCAGGCTCTGACCGACCTCGTGGCCCTGGGCCCTGAGGAACGTGAAGACCATGCCGCCACCGATGAGCAGGGTGTCGGCCTGGTCGAGCAGGTGGTCGATGACGCCGAGCTTGTCGGAGACCTTCGACCCGCCCAGCACTACGGCGTACGGTCGCTCGGGCTCGACGGTGAGCTTGCGGAGCACGTCTATCTCGTCGGCGACCAGGCCGCCCATGGCGTGTGGCAGGCGCAGCGCGACGTCGTACACGCTGGCCTGCTTGCGGTGCACGACGCCGAAGCCGTCGGAGACGAACGCGTCGGCCAGCTGGGCGAGCTCGGCGGCGAAGGCGCCGCGCAACTCGTCCTCCTTGGCGGTCTCGGCGGCGTTGAACCGGACGTTCTCGAGCAGGGCCACGTCACCGTCGCCCAGGGCGGCCACCGTCTCGGTGGCCGACGGGCCGACGGTGTCGGTCGCGAACGCGACCGGCCTGCGGAGCAGCTCACCGAGCCGCTCGGCCACGGGCGCGAGGGAGTACGCCGGGTCGGGCGCGCCCTTCGGGCGACCGAGGTGGGCCACCACGACGACCCGGGCACCCGCCTGGGACAGCTCGCGGATCGTGGGCACGCTGGCCCGGATCCGGCCGCCGTCGGTGATCGTGCCCGCATCGAGCGGGACGTTCAGGTCGGAGCGCACCAGCACGCGCTTGCCCCGGACGTCGCCCAGGGAGTCGATCCCGGACACGTCGGCGCTCAGAGCGAGGCGCCGACGAGCGCGGCCAGGTCGATGAGCCGGTTGGAGTAGCCCCACTCGTTGTCGTACCAGCCGACAACCTTGACCTGGTTGCCGTTGGCGAGGGTGAGCTTCGAGTCGAGGGTGCAGGACGCCGGCGAGGTGACGATGTCGGCGCTGACGATCTCGTCCTCGGTGTAGTCGAGGTACTTCGCGAGCGGCCCGGACTCGGCGGCCGCCTGGTAGGCCGCATTGACCTCCTCCTTGGTGACCTCCGCGTTGAGGGTCACGGTCAGGTCGGTGACCGAGCCGGTCGGGACCGGCACCCGCAGCGCGTAGCCGTCGAGCTTGCCCTTGAGCTCGGGCAGGACCAGGGAGATCGCCTTGGCGGCGCCCGTGGTGGTCGGGATGATGTTGCTCGCGCCGGCGCGCGCCCGGCGCAGGTTGATCTCGCCCTTGCGGTTGACCGACATCTGGTCGAGCAGCTGCTGCTCGGTCGTGTAGGCGTGCACCGTGGTCATGAACCCCTTCTCGATGCCGAAGCTGTCGAGCAGGACCTTGGCCATCGGCCCCAGGCAGTTGGTGGTGCAGCTGGCGTTGGAAATAATGTGGTGCTTCTCGCCGTCGTAGTCGCCGTCGTTGACGCCCATCACGATCGTGACGTCCTCGTCGGTGGCCGGCGCGGAGATCAGCACCTTCTTGGCGCCGGCGTCGAGGTGCTTCCTGGAATCGGCCGCCTTGGTGAACAGGCCGGTCGACTCGATCACGATGTCGGCGCCGATGTCGCCCCAGGGCAGGGCTGCGGGGTCGCGCTCGGCACTAGCGTGGATCTTGGTGCCGTCGACGGTCAGCGAAGACTCGTCGGACTCGATCTCGCCGGGGTAGCGGCCGAGGATCGAGTCGTAACGGAGGAAGTGAGCGAGCACGTCGTTGCCGGCGAGGTCGTTGACGCCGACGATCTCGACGTCGGATCCCGACGCCTGCACGGCGCGGAAGAAGTTGCGGCCGATCCGGCCGAAGCCGTTGATGCCTACGCGAACGGTCACTGCTGCTCCTAGGTCGGTGCGGGTGGTCCGGGACGCCTCCGGCGCCCGTACGACGACCCTAGCGTCAGCCCCGGGACGGGTGTCAGGACGGTTCGCCTACGTGCGGGTAACCGGGCGCCGGGTTGTTGTCCTGCGCAGCTCACCGGGTTTCGACTCCCCCGTCACGGCTTCGCAGGCTCAGCCGTGGTCTCGCTCAACCTGCGCGCGACACCGCGCCCTCGTTCCTCGGGCTCGGCTGCGCGCTTCAGTCGGTCTCGTCGAGCATCTCGGGCGTCAGGGACGCCTCGGTGTCGGGGATGCCGAGCTCTTCGGCGCGCTTGTCGGCCATCGCCAGGAGCCGGCGGATCCGCCCGGCGATGGCGTCCTTGGTGAGCACCGGGTCGTGCAGCTGGCCGAGCTCCTCGAGGGAGGCCTGCTTGTGCTCGAGGCGCAGGTCGCCGGCGAGCTTGAGGTGGTCGGGCACCTCCTCCCCCAGGATCTCCAGGGCGCGCTCGACGCGGGCGCCGGCGGCCACGGCCGCGCGGGCCGAACGGCGCAGGTTGGCGTCGTCGAAGTTGGCCAGCCGGTTGGCCGTCGCGCGCACCTCGCGGCGCATCCGGCGCTCCTCCCAAGCCATCAGCGACTCGTGGGCGCCGAGACGGGTCAACAGCTGGCCGATCGCCTCGCCGTCGCGGATCACGACCCGGTCGATGCCGCGCACCTCGCGCGCCTTGGCCGAGATGCCGAGACGCCGTGCGACCCCGACCAGGGCGAGCGCGGCCTCAGGCCCGGGGCAGGTGACCTCCAGCGAGGACGAGCGGCCCGGCTCGGTCAGGGAGCCGTGGGCCAGGAACGCTCCGCGCCAGGCAGCGACCGCGTCGCACGCGCCACCACTCACGACGGCCGGGGGCAGGCCCCGCACGGGACGGCCACGCTGGTCGAGCAGCCCGGTCTGGCGGGCGAGGGCCTCGCCCTCCTTGACCACGCGGACGATCCAGCGGCTGCCCTTGCGGATGCCGTTGGCCTGCACCCGCGCGTGATCGGGGCGGTGACCATAGACATCGGCGATGTCGTGGCTGAGCCGGCGCGCCGCGGCACCGGTGTCGAGCTCGGCCTCCACGACAATGTTGCCGCTCACGATGTGCAGCCCACCCGCGAAGCGCAGCGTCGAGGCGACCTCCGCCTTGCGACAGCAGGCCTTGGTGATCCGGGTGTTGGCCAACTCTGCCTTCACCTGTGCCGTCATCGCCATGCGGCCGATCCTGCCACGGGCGTCAATCACCCTCGGTCGAGGAGGTCCGCGAAGGCGGCAGCCAGCTTGTCGGGGTGGTGCCGGGGCGAGCCGTCGTCGTGGGCGATGTCGGCCACGACCAGCTCGGCGTCGTACTCCTTCGCGGCGGCGGCCAGCTCCCCGACGTCGCCGGTTCGTGACTCGTCGGCGAGCACGTGGTCGATCCGCAGGTCGGGGCCGTGCTCGAGGAGGACGGCGAGGTGATCGGCGGGGCTGAGCCCGTCGGTCTCGCCGGTCTGGCCCTCGAGGTTGAGCACTACGACGACGCGGGCCTCGGTCTCGACCAGGGCCCGGCGGAGGTCGGGCACCAGCAGGTGGGGGATGACCGAGGTGTACCAGGAGCCCGGGCCGAGCACGACGGCCGCGGCCTCCCGGACGGCCGTCACGGCGTCGGGGCACGAGCGTGGGTCGGCCGGCTCGATCGCCACCGACTCGATCCGGCCGGCGGTGCTCGCGACCTCGACCTGCCCGCGCACCTCGGTGGTACGACGCGGGTCGGCCGGGTCGAGTCCGCTCACCCGCGCCGTCATCACCAGGGGGGTCAGCGCCATCGGCAGCACCCGCCCTCGGGCGCCGAGCAGGCGGCCGACCCAGTCGAGGGAGGTCACGTCGTCGCCCAGCAGCTCCCACAGCCCGACGAGCAGCAGGTTGCCGACCACGTGGCCACGCATGTCGCCCTCACCCGCGAAGCGGTGCTGGAGCACGCGTGCCCAGGTGCGGCCCCATTCGTCGTCGCCGCACAGGGCCGCGAGCGCCATCCGGAGGTCACCGGGTGGCAGGACGCCGAACTCGTCACGAAGCCGCCCCGAGGAGCCACCGTCGTCGGCGACCGTCACGATGCCGGTCGGCGCGTCGACGACGCGGCGCAGGGCGGACAGGGTCGCGTACAGACCGTGGCCACCGCCGAGCGCGACCACCGACTGTGTGCGCGACCGGGTCACCACGAGACCCCGGGGCCCCCGTGGAAGGGTTCACGCCCCGCGCGAAGCGCGCACCCTGAAGGCTTTCGTGGGGAGGTCATCATTCGCGCCCGAGGTCGCGGTGGGTGGTGGTGACGTCGAAACCGTGGGCCCCCAGGCGGCGGGCCACCTCCTCGGACATCGCGACACTCCGGTGCCTGCCGCCGGTGCATCCCACGGCGATGGTCATGAACCGCTTCCCCTCGCGCAGGTAGCCGGCGGCCACCCCCTCGAGCACCGACAGGAACCCGCTCAGGAAGCCCTCGGCGCCCTCCTGCTCGAAGACGTAGTCGGCGACCTCACGCTCGAGGCCCGTCTTGGAGCGCAGGCTCGGCTCCCAGAACGGGTTGGGCAGGAACCGCATGTCGGCCACGAAGTCGGCGTCGACCGGGATGCCGTACTTGAAACCGAAGCTGACGACGTTGACCACCAGCCGAATGGTCTCGGGGGTGCCGAAGGCGTCGCGGATGCGTTCGGTGAGCTGGTGGACGTTGAGGTTGCTGGTGTCGATGATCAGGTCGGCCTCGCTGCGCAGGCCGGCGAGCACCTTGCGCTCGCGCTCGAGACCAGCGATCAACCGGCCGGTGCCTTGGAGCGGGTGGGGTCGGCGGACGGCCTCCTGCCGGCGGACCAGCACGTCGTCGGTGGCCTCGAGGAACAGCAGGGTCGTACGCCGCCCGACCGTGTGCTGGGCGAGGTTGACCTGGAGCGAGCGGAAGAACGACCCCGACCGTACGTCGACGACGATGGCGATCGGCTGCGAGGTGCCTTTGTCCTCGTCGACCAGCCGCACCACGTCCCGCAGCAGGGAGGGCGGCAGGTTGTCGATCACGTAGAAGCCGAGGTCCTCCAGCTCCTTGGCGGCGGTGCTCCGGCCGGCTCCGGTCATACCGGTCACGACGACCAGCTCCCCGCTGCGGTCTCGACTCGGCTCGACCGTGGAGTCGCTCTCGCTCATCAGGTCTCCTGACTCGTGTCGAGCTCCGTCGAGATGACCTCACCCGTGGCCGTGTTGACGGAGACAGTCTGGCGGCTCGCGTCGGCGACCGCATCCTTGATGGCCCCGGCGGTGCGCGGACCGATCCCGGGGACCTGGGCGATCTCGTCGAGACTCGCCGTCCGGAGCTTGCGCAGCGACCCGAAGTGCTTGACCAACGTCTTGCGGCGCACCTCGCCCAGCCCCGGTACGTCGTCCAGCAGGCTCTCGACCATGGTCTTGGAGCGCCGGGAGCGGTGGTGGGTGATCGCGAACCGGTGGGCCTCGTCGCGTACCCGCTGGAGGAGGTAGAGCCCCTCACTGGAGCGGGCCATGATCACGGGGTCCTCCTGGCCCGGCAGCCAGACCTCCTCGAGCCGCTTCGCGAGGCCGCAGACCGCGATGTCGGTGATGCCGAGCTCGGCCAGCGCCGCCGTGGCGGCCGCGACCTGCGGCGGCCCACCGTCGACGACGACCAGCCCCGGCGCATAGGCGAACTTGCGCGGCCGGCCCGTCTCGGGGTCGACGAGGAGGGGGGCAGAGGGCTCCGCTGGCTGAGCTTGCGAAGCCCGCGGTGCCCCTTGCCCCGCCCGAGGAGCCGTTTGTACCTCTTGGCGCGACTGCTCGTCGAGCAGCCGCCGGAACCGCCGGGTGATCACCTGGTGCATGTGCGCGACGTCGTTCTGCCCGACCTCGGTCTGACCCGGCTCGGCCTTGATCACGAAGCGGCGGTACTCGCCCTTGCGGGCCAGTCCGTCCTCGAAGACGACCATGCTGGCCACCACCTCGGTGCCCTGCAGGTTGGAGATGTCGTAGCACTCGATCCGCAGCGGCACCTCGTCGAGGTCGAGCGCGGCCTGGATCTCCTCGAGGGCCAGGTTGCGCGTCGTGAGGTCGCTGGCGCGCTTGGTCTTGTGGAGCACCAGCGACTGTCCGGCGTTGCGCGCCACGGTCTCCTGCAGGGTCTTCTTGTCGCCACGCTGGGGCACCCGAATGTGGACCTTGCTGCCGCGCAGGTCGGTCAGCAGCTCCTCGAGCACCTCCTGGTCGGGCGGGAGGGCCGGGACCAGGATCTCGCGGGGAATCGAGTCGGACTCGCCGCCGTACAGCTGGAGGAGGAAGTCCTGGACGAGCTCGGGGGTGCCGCCCTCGGCGACGCGGTCGGCCACCCAGCCGCGCTGGCCGCGGATCCGGCCGCCCCGCACGTAGAAGATCTGTACGGCGACCTCGAGCGGGTCCTCCGCCAGCGCGACCACGTCGGCGTCGGTGCCGTCGCCGAGCACGACTGCCTGCTTCTCCAGCGCCTTCTCTAGCGCGCCGAGGTCGTCGCGGAGCCGGGCGGCCTTCTCGAAGTCGAGCCGCTCGGACGCGGCGTACATCTCGGTCTTGATCCGCCGGATGAACGCGTTGGTGTTGCCGGCCATGAAGTCGCAGAAGTCGTCGACGATGGCGCGGTGGTCATCGGCGCTGATGTTGCCGACGCACGGGGCCGCGCACTTGTCGATGTAGCCGAGCAGGCACGGGCGGCCGATCTGCCCGCTGCGCTTGAACACGCCGTTGGAGCACGACCGCATCGGGAAGACCCGCAGCAGCAGGTCGACGGTCTCGCGGATCGCCCAGGCGTGGCCGTAGGGCCCGAAGTAGCGGGTGCCCTTCTTCTTGGCGCCCCGGCCCACCATCACCCGCGGAAACTCCTCGCCCACGGTGACCGCGAGCCACGGGTAGGACTTGTCGTCGCGGTACTTGACGTTGTAGCGCGGGTCGTACTCCTGGATCCAGGAGTACTCCAGCTGGAGCGCCTCGACCTCCGTGTTGACGACCGTCCACTCGACGCTCGCCCCCGACGTGACCATGGCGGCGGTGCGCTGGTGGAGGTTGCCGATGTCCTGGAAGTACGACGACAGCCGGGCGCGCAGGTTCTTCGCCTTGCCGACGTAGATGACCCGACCGCGCGCGTCGCGGAAGCGGTAGACCCCCGGCTGGGTCGGGATCGACCCCGGCTCCGGTCGGTACGACGCCGCGGGGTTGCGGGCGCTTCTGGGCACGACTCCACCCTACGGGCGGGGTCGGACAGGGCCCTCAGCCCTCGACGACCTCGGTGCCCTTGACGCTGACGGGCTTCTCGGCCAGGGGGGCGACCGATCCCGCGGGGGTCCCGCTCGGCCCGGCCACGTTGGCGCCGTTGGTGATGGAGAACCGGCTGCCGTGGCAGGGGCAGTTGATGGTGCCATCGGAGACACTGGACACCTGGCAGCCCTGGTGGGTGCAGGTGGCGGTGAACGCCTTGAAGTCACCCTGCTTCGGCTGGGTGACGACCAGGTTCTGGTCCGGCAGGATCACCCCACCGCCCACGGGCACGTCGGCCCTCGCCACCAGGCCCGCCGGACTGGCCGACGAGCCGCCGGAGGACCGGCCGCTGCTCGGCGTCGTGGGCGTCCCACCCCGGCCGGCCGCGCTGCTGCTGTCGTTGCCACCACAGGCCGCGAGCAGGGGGGCGCCCACCCCGAGCACGGCTGCTCCGGTCAGGGCTCGGCGTCGGCTGACGTCGGGGTCGGTCACGTGCACTCCTCGGGTCGGCGGCGGTCACCATGGACGTTAGCCAACCCGGCCACACGGGCGCTGCCGGACGTTTGTATTAGGACCTCCGGCCGGTCAGCAGCGCGGCGATCCGGTCACCGGCCACGCGGGCCCCGTCGCGCGGCACCGGCCGGTAGCGCGGCCGCTCGGCCATCGCCCGCCGCAGGTGCTCGGCCAGGTCGGACGGCGTCGTCGAGGCGAAGTCCATCCGGTAGCCGGCGCCGTAGTGGTCGAGGCGATGGGTGACGAACAGCTGCTGCTCCCAGTGCCGGGCGAGCGGGAAGTAGAGGAAGGGGCGCTGGGCCGCGACCAGCTCCATCGTGGTCGACAGGCCGCCCTGCACCACGGCCGCGTCGGCGGCAGCCAGGTGTGCGAACGCCTCGTCGAGGTAGGCGTGCTTGGTGAGGCCCTCGACGTCGGCGATGTCGCTCGGCTCGATCCGCGGACCCGTGATCATCACCATCTGGGCCTCGGGCAGGTCCTTGCGCAGGTGGGCAAAGCCCTCGGCGACGAGGTCGAGCAGTGGCCGCCCGACCGCCGTACCTCCGACCGTGGCGGCGACCAGGGGTGCGTCGGGGTCGTAGCCGAGCCGCGCGCGGAGCGCGCGGGGATCGAGGTAGTCCTGTGGGTCGAAGGGGACGACGTACGGCACCAGGTCGAACCAGTCCTGCGCCCACTCCCGTACGCCGGGCAGGCCCGGCCCCATCGAGGTGGTCGGCAGCTCCTCGGCCGACCCGAGGAAGAGCGAAAGGTCGCGCACGTGCGGGAACCGAGCCCGGTGCTCGATCATCTCGGCGTTGTAGTCGGCGGTGAGCTCGGCCTCGCGCGGATCGCCCACGGGGTCGACCGGCAGGAAGCCGATGACGTCGGTGGTGAAGACGTACGGCGCGATCTTGCGTTCGGGGTTCTCGTGCAGGAAGTGGTCGACCTCCCACGACTCGTCGCCCACACACACGTCGTACGACGTGTCCCGGACGACGTCGTCGAACAGCAGGTAGTTGGCGGTGAAGGTCTCGTCGAGGCCTCGGAACGCGTGGAACGCATGCAGGTCGTGACCGACGGCCTCCGACTCCCAGTGCGCCGACTCGGAGGCGAGGTCCTGGCTGGCCGGGTGCACGATCTCGCCGGCCGCTGCGAGCACGTGGGTCACCGGCTCCTGCGCCAGCCACTCGATCTCGAGGTCGGGCACCCGCTCCCGCACGGCCCGGGCGATCGCGAGATCGCGCAGCACGTGCCCGAGACCGATCGGCGAGGACATCCACAGGGCGCGGCGCTTCCGCTGTCGGGCGAAGACCCAGGGCGTCGCCCGCGGCGGCGGTGGGACGACCCGGTCGACGAACCCCTTGATCGCGTGGTTGACCACGACCGGATGCCGCGCCTCCGGCAGGTCGCCGGCACCCTCGATCACCAGCAGGCCTCCCCCCGTCAGCTCGGCGAAACGCTCGGACCGACCGACGGGCACCACGAGGTTGTCGCTCCCGTGGATCGCCAGGACCGGGCAGGTGATCGCGGCCACGACGGCGTCCCGCTCCTCGGCCGGCAGCCCGTAGAGGTCGTTGCTCCCGCTGGACTCGCAGATCATGGTCGCCGCATCGGTCTCCAGACCCCACGAGACGACGTCGTCGTAGAGCTTCGTCGAGTGAGCCTCGCTGGTGAGCTGAGCGACGAAGAACTCGACGTACCCGCGCCAGTCCCTGGTCCAGTAGTGCCGGTTCTCCTTGGCCCAGCCGTCGTCCGTGTCGAGCTCCTCGTCCCAGTCATGGACCGCCCGCGCCTCGATGACGGGACCCGTCGACGCGTTGGCGCTCGTGGTGACCAGTCCGAGCATCCGCTCGGGGTGCTCCCGGAAGAAGTACGCCGCCCACGAGGTCGCGTTGCACGGCGCGACGAAGATCGCAGACTGCGTCCCACTCGCGTCGAGGACCGCGCCGATGTCGCCGACCTGCCGGTCGACGTCGTACGCCGAGGCGGACGTCGGTCGGTCGGTCCTGCCGTTGCCGCGCGGGTCGAACACCAGCACCCGGAAGTGCCGGGCCAGGTAGGGCACCTGCATCTTCCACAGCCGCGAGTGCGCGATCGCCCACGGTGGCAGCAGGAGCAGCGTCGGCGAGCCCTCGCCGTGCACCTCGTAGTAGATCCGCACGCCGTCGTTGACGGCGTACCCGGACTGGTCCGGCTCCCGTGCCCTCATCGACGTGTCCCTCCGCTGGTTCGATGGTGCTCCCCCGCACCGATGGTTGTCACGCGCCGACCAGCACCGGCAGGCCCACGGCGGCCCCCGCCACCATCAGCGCCACCGCCACCGGCACGACGAGCCGGGCACCAACCCGGGTTGTCTTCTCGGCCGCCATCACCGCCGCGAGGCCGAGCATCCACAGCAGACTGCCGACGCCGGTCGCGAACATCACCAGCATCAGCGCCCAACAGCAACCCAGGCAGTTGAGCGCGTGCGCGAACCCCACCCGCCAGCCACCGCGCGCCCCCACGCGGTAGTGCTGGCCGAGCATCGAGAACGGGGTCCGGCACGCACGAAGGCAGGCGTCCTTCAGCGGACTCAGCTGGTAGACACCCCCGCCCACCAACGTCGCGGCCAGGATCAGCGGCTCACGCTCCCCCAGCCAGGTCCAGCGATCGACGAGCCAGTGCACGCGGGTGTCTGCGGCCAGCGCCACGAGCGCGAACCCCAGCCAGACGGTGAGGTACGACGCGGCGAAGGCCGCCCGCGCCCGCCCGGGCTGCGCGTGTCGGGCGGTGATCGCCACGAACATCCTGGCCATCGGGATCGTGCTCGGCAGCATCATCGCGCCGATCATCACGGCCCAGGCGCCGGTGAAGGCCAGCAGCCGCAGCCACACCGGCAGGGCGGACTCCTCGAGCACGTCGTCGTGACTGGCGAGGTTGACCCCCGTCGTGACGAGCAGCAGCACCAGGACCGCCCAGCACGTCCCGGTCGCCAGCCACAGTGCCGTCGCCGGGTCGCGCGGGACCGGACGGGTCACCGTCGTGGTGGTCACGTCGCGCGCCTCAGGCCGAGAATCGGAAGGTGCCCTGAACGGCGTTCTTGCCGGACTCGTGCACGTCGGCCAAACCGTGGTCGCTGCCCTTTCGGGTGAACGACGTCGCGCGGCCGGGGTACGCCGAGGCGCCGGGGATCGTGCTGAACACCGTGTCCTGCAACGTGGTCGGCTGCCCGGTGGCCCCGGTGAACGGCTCGAGCTCGGCGTGGGCGACGTCGCCGAAGGCGATGGTGCCCCGGCCCTCGGTCACGGTGCAGGTCATCGTGACCCGCTCCACGGCCACGACCTCGCCGATCAGGGCGGTCAGATCGGCCACGGCCCCGCCCAGCTGGCCGGTGAACACGCCGAGGAGGGCGTTCTGCTGCTCGTCGCCGCAGCGGTCGTCGACGTACACGACGGCCTTCCAGTTGCCGGCGAGCACGTTGCCGGGAATGTGGACGGACAGGCCGATCACCCGGTCGGACACGTCGACACCCTTCACGGTGCCGTGGTCAACCGCCCACGCGAGGATCGAGTCGCAGGTGCCGTTGTCGGGATCGAGGCCCACCCAGCACGGGCAGATCGCCGCGCAGTTGCACACCTCGAGGAGGCGTCCCTCTATGTCGTACGTGGTCGTGCCGGTGGTCGTGGTCATGTCGTCTCTCCCTCGACGATGGACGCCGCTCGTCGCGGCTGGTGACTCAGGTCTACGCCGCTGAGCCGGGCACCGGGTATCAGGGGAATCCCGCATACCGCCCATCCCCGCGGCGGCGTACGACTGGTGCCTTCACGCGGCGGACCGCGTCGCGGAACAGGAGGACGTCACGATGAGAAAACTCGCAGCATTGATCTGCTCCACGGCGCTCGCACTCGGCTTCAGCGTCGGCCTGGGATCCAGCACGCCCGGTTGGACCATGACACAGGCGGCCGGCACCCATCAGGTGTCGAAGCACAGCCACTGGATGCCGGCACCACCCATGTTCCCGCCCGGAGCGGAGATCAAGGTCCTGCAGGGTGACCCCTCGGTCGCGGGCAAGATCTTCACCGTCCGCCTGCGGATGCCGAAGGGCTACGTCCTGCCCGCGCACTTCCACCCGACCGACGAGGCGGTCACGGTCATCTGGGGCGCGTTCAAGGTGGGTATCGGTGACACGTACGACCCCCACACGTTCCTGCCGACCCTGTACCGCGGCGGGTTCGTGGTCGCGCCGGCCGGCGTGCACCACTTCGCCAAGGCCGCCTGGCGCACGGTCGTGCAGGTCAACGCGATCGGGCCGTTCTCGATGACCTACGTCAATCCCGACGACGACCCGAGCAGGACCTGACCGGTCTCACGACGGCGAGGAGACATCGAGCCGGGCCCGGACCGCGTGCGCGGCGACCTGGGCCCGGCTCTGCACGCCGAGTCGCGCCATCATCTGGGAGAGGTGGACCTCGACGGTCTTGTCGGAGATGCCGAGATCGCGGGCGATCTGCCGGTTGGTGGCGCCCGTCGCGACCAGAGCCGCGACCTCACGCTGCCGCGGCGTGAGCAGCTCGGCCGGACGCGAGGCGACGTCGATCTCGACCTGGAGCGCCCGACAGTGCGCGATGCGAGGTGCGTCGGCGTTGGCGAGATAGACCGGCAGCGCGCGGGCCAGCAGCGCCGCGCCCCACACCCAGTCCTCCTGACGTACGGCGACCTCCGCGAGGCCGCTCCAGGCCCAGGCGCAGGCCCACGGGTCGTCCTCGGTCTCGAACTCGGCGAGCGCTTCAGCCAGCAGCCCCTCCGCGCGGCGCAGGCGACCCTGGTCGAGCGCGACCAGTCCCAGGTCGTGGTGGGACCAGGCGACCCCGCGCGGGTTGCCGAGCACGTCGAAGGCATCCCGCGCCGTGGTGTGCTCGCGCCAAGCCGACTCGGTGCGTCCCGCCGTACGCGCCAGGTGGCCGAGGAACGCGTGCGCGATGGCCGCACGGCGCACGACCCCGAGATCGTCGGCCATGCTGCGGGAACGCTCGAGAAGGGTCGCGGCCCCCTCGCGGTCGCCGTTGGCCCAGGCCAGGATGCCGCCGATCAGCACCGCTGCGCCGAGGGCGTCGTCAAGTCCGGGTGCGCCGCCGGCGGCCAGCACGTGGCCGACGTACTCCGTCACGCCGGCGCCCTCGGCGAGGTTGCCCCGGATGTACCAGTGCCAGCCCCCGCCGCTGCGGCGAGCGGCAGGCCGTTCGCGAGATCGCCGGTGGTCCGGCTGGTCGCCAGTGCCACCCGCAGGCTGGCGAACTCGCCCTCGGTCCAGGTCATGGAGAGCGCCTCGTCCGGCGTACCCATCCGGGCCTCGACCGCAGCCGCCAGCCCGGCGTAGTAAGCACGCAGGCGCGCCTCTGCGGCCTCTCGTTCACCGGCCTCGGCGAGCTTCTCGCGGCCGTAGCCGCGCAGGCTGTCGAGCAGGTCAAAGGCCTCGGCGCCCTCGCCGTCGACCGTCCGCCGCACGAGGTTCTTGCCCACCAGCGCGTCGACTGCCCCGACCAGGTCGAGGTCGGGCAGGTCCAGGTCGGGCCCGTCGCAGAGGCCTCCGCAGCCGGGAGTGACCAGGCGGCCGGGAACAGTGCCACGTGACGGAACACCCGGCGCTCGTCGGCACCGAGCAGGTCGTGGCTCCAGGCGATGGCCGAGCGCAGACTGCGATGGCGACCGGAGTCCGCCAGCTGGGCGTCGAGCAGACGGCTCCGGTTGCGCAGCCGCGCGGCGACCTCGGCCGGCTCGAACTGGGCGAGCCGTGCTGCCGCCACTTCGAGCGCCAGGGGCAGGCCCTCGAGCTGGCGGCAGATCGCCACCAGCGCCGTCCGGTTGGCCTCGTCGAGCGCGAATCCGGGGCGCACCGCCGAGGTTCTGGCCAGCAGCATCGCCATCGCCGGGACGCGGGCCAGGGCAGCCAGGTCGCCCGCGTCGACGCCGGGCATGGCCAGCGGCGGTACGGCGTACTCCCGCTCGCTCGCGAGTCGCAGCCGCTCCTGCGAGGTGGCCAGCACCGTCGTACGCCGCGAGCCGGCCAGGATGGCGCCGAGCCCTGGCCCGAACCCGGCCACGGCCTCGCAGCTGTCCATGACGAGCAGCACCGAGCGGTCGCGCAGGTGCGTGACGATCCGATCCACGGCGGAGCCACCGGCGGCGCGACCGAGGTCGAGCCGCGCCCCCAATCGTGCCAGGGCGGCGTCCGCGGACACACACCCGAGGAGGTCCAGCATCACGATCCCGTCGGGGAACCGGTCGCCCAGGTCGCCGGCCAGGGCCGCCGCGAGCCGGGTCTTGCCCACACCCGGTGGCCCGGTCAGGGTCAGCAGGCGGCAGGCGGGTGCCAGCAGCGCGGGACGCAGAGCCGACAACTCTTCGGCCCGCCCGAGGAGCGGGGCGTCGGCCACCTGCTCATGGTAGGGCGAGCAGCGGCTTGAGGAACTGGCCGGTGTAGCTCTCGGCGTTGTCGGCGACCTGCTCCGGGGTGCCCTCGGCGATCACCAGGCCACCCCGCGAACCGCCCTCGGGACCCATGTCGATGACCCAGTCGGAGGTCTTGATGACGTCGAGGTTGTGTTCGATGACCAGCACGGTGTTGCCCTTGTCGACCAGGCTCGAGAGCACGCCGAGGAGCTTGCGGATGTCCTCGAAGTGCAGGCCCGTGGTGGGCTCGTCGAGGACGTAGACGGTGCGCCCGGTCGAGCGCTTCTGCAGCTCGCTCGACAGCTTCACCCGCTGTGCCTCCCCACCGGACAGGGTGGTGGCAGGTTGGCCGAGCCGCACGTAGCCGAGGCCGACCTCACACAGGGTCGTCATGTGCCGTGCGATCGGCGGCACCGCCGCGAAGAACTCGGCGGCCTCCTCGATCGGCATGTCGAGCACCTCGGCGATGGTCTTGCCCTTGTAATGCACCTCGAGCGTCTCGCGGTTGTAGCGCGCGCCGTGGCAGACCTCGCACGGCACGTAGACGTCGGGCAGGAAGTTCATCTCGATCTTGATCGTGCCGTCGCCCGAGCAGGCCTCGCAGCGACCGCCCTTGACGTTGAACGAGAACCGCCCCTGGAGGTAGCCGCGCATCTTGGCCTCGGGGGTCGAGGCGAACAGCTTGCGGATGTGGTCGAACACCCCGGTGTACGTCGCCGGGTTGCTGCGCGGCGTGCGGCCGATGGGCGACTGGTCGACGTGGATCACCTTGTCGACGTGTTGCAGGCCGGTGATCTTCTGGTGCCGGCCGGGCACTGCCCGCGCGCGGTAGATCTGCTTGGCGAGCGAGGTGTAGAGGATGTCGTTGACCAGCGTGGACTTGCCGGACCCGGACACGCCCGTCACCGAGACGAACAGGCCGAGCGGGAAGGTGACGTCGAGGTCGCGCAGGTTGTGCTCGTGGGCGCCGTGGACCTTGAGGTCTCGGCCCTTGGTGCGCGGACGGCGTACGTCGGGAACCGGGATCTCGCGGCGCCCGGAGAGGTAGAGCCCGGTCAGCGAGTCACGGTGCTTGAGCAGCGCCTCGACCGAGCCCGAGTGGACGACCTGGCCGCCGTGCTCTCCGGCGCCGGGCCCGATGTCGACGACCCAGTCGGCGGTGCGGATGGTGTCCTCGTCGTGCTCGACGACGATCAGGGTGTTGCCGAGGTCCCTGAGCCGCTTGAGGGTCTCGATCAGGCGATGGTTGTCGCGCTGGTGGAGGCCGATCGAGGGCTCGTCGAGGACGTAGAGGACGCCGACGAGGCCGGCCCCGATCTGGGTCGCCAGCCGGATCCGCTGGGCCTCGCCGCCGCTGAGCGAGCCGCTGGGTCGGTCGAGGGAGAGGTAGTCGAGGCCGACGTCGAGTAGGAAGTTGAGCCGCTCCTGGATCTCCTTGAGCACCCGCTCGGCGATCTGCCGCTCGCGCGAGCTCAGCTGCAACGTGCGCAGATAGTCGGCCGTCTCGTTGATCGGGAGGTGGCAGAGATCGGCGATGTTGAGGCCGCCGTCCTCCTTGCCGCCGAGGGTCACCGCCATCGAGACCGGCTTGAGCCGGCTGCCTCTGCAGGTGGGGCAGGGCACCTCGCGCATGAAGCCCTCGAAGCGCTCGCGGCTGGTGTCGGACTCGGCCTCGCGGTGGCGTCGCTCGATGTAGGACTGCACGCCCTCGAACTCGGCGTAGTAGGCGCGCTGGCGGCCGTAGCGGTTGGTGGTGACCACGTGGACCTTGGTCGGGTGGCCCCCGAGGATCGCGGCGCGAGCCTTGGCGGGCAGCTTCTTCCAGGGCGTGTTCAGGTCGAAGCCGAGCTCGTCACCGAGTGCGCCGAGCAGGCGGGTGAAGTAGTCGGCGACGTGCGCCTGACTCCACGGCGCGATGGCGCCCTCGCCGAGGGTGGCCGTCGGGTCGGGGACGACGAGCTCGGGGTCCACCTCCATCCGGGTGCCGAGGCCGTGGCAGGCAGGGCAGGCGCCGAACGGCGAGTTGAAGGAGAACGAACGCGGCTCGAGCTCGTCGGTGTCGATGGGGTGGTCGTTGGGGCAGGCCATCCGCTCGCTGAACTTGAGCTCGCGGGCCTTGTCCTTGGCGGGGCGATCCACGAAGTCGAAGACCACGAGTCCGCCGGCCAGCCTCAGCGCGGTCTCGACCGAGTCGGTCAGCCGGCGCTTGGACGACGCCTTGACCGCGAGCCGGTCTACGACGACCTCGATGGTGTGCTTCTTCTGCTTGTCGAGGGTGGGCGGGTCGTCGAGCGTGTGCAGCTCGCCATCGATCCTGACCCGGGAGAAGCCGTCACCCTGGAGCTGGCGGAAGAGCTCGACGTACTCCCCCTTGCGGCCGCGGATGACCGGGGCCAGCACCTGGAAGCGGGCACCCTCCTCGAGCTGGAGCATCCGGTCGACGATCTGCTGCGGGGTCTGCCGCTCGATCGGCGCCCCGCATGTGGGGCAGTGGGCGCGGCCGGCGCGGGCGTAAAGCAGCCGGAGGTAGTCGTAGACCTCGGTGATGGTGCCGACGGTCGAGCGCGGGTTCTTCGACGTGGACTTCTGGTCGATGCTGACGGCGGGCGAGAGGCCCTCGATGAAGTCGACGTCGGGCTTGTCCATCTGGCCGAGGAACTGGCGGGCGTACGCCGAGAGCGACTCGACGTAGCGGCGCTGGCCCTCGGCGAAGATCGTGTCGAACGCCAGGCTGGACTTGCCCGACCCGGACAGGCCCGTGAACACGATGAGCGCATCGCGCGGGAGGTCGAGCGAGATGTCCTTGAGGTTGTGCTCCCGGGCGCCCCGGATGATGAGCTGGTCGGCCACTAGCTTCCCTCGGCTGGTCGTGTGGAGCGGGTTCGAACACATGTTCGCTCACCGCGGTTGCCGGCACAACCCTGACACGCGGCACCGACAGCGCGATCCTACGTGGCGACGGCACGGTCTCGACCCGCTCGCTCAGCTCGCGCTCGACCAGCGAGAGGAGGGGCGGTTGAATGGCGCCATGACGACCCAGCAGCAGTCCGCGTTCGACCTCCTCGGCGACGCGAACCAGCGTCTGACCCGCACCGTCGACGGCTTCCACGGCGACGACTGGGCGGCGCCCTCGCAGCTGCCAGACTGGACGCGTACCCACCTGGTGGCGCACCTCGTGCTGAACGCCGAGGGCATCGCGCGCTGCCTGCGCGGTGTCGTTGACGACTCCGATGAGCCGGCGACGATGTACGACTCCCCCGAGCAGCGCGACTCCGACATCGTCGAGCTCGCCGGCCAGGACCCCGCGGAGATCCGCGACCGGCTGCTGGCGGTGACCACCCTGCTCAACAACGCCATGCTCGCCGTACCTGAGAACGGGTGGGACGGTCGGGTCGAGCGCACCCCGGGCGGCCGCTCGATGCCGACCAGCGCCCTGCCCGGCATGAGGCTGCGCGAGGTGGAGATCCATCACGTCGACCTCGCCGCGTCGTACGCCGTCGAGGACTGGCCGATCGAGTTCGCCGAGCACCTCCTCGACGCGATGGCCAAGCGGATCGAGCCAGAGACGGCGTTCGAGGTCAAGCCCCTCGACTCCCACCGCACCTGGTCGTTCGGCGGGGCCGGAGCCGAGGACCGGGCCGTGGTGACCGGGCCGGCCGCCGAGATCGCCTGGTGGCTGACCGGCCGCTCGCCGGCCGAGAACATCACCTCCTCGCGCGGTCCCCTTCCCGAGATCGGGGCCTGGTGATGGCCTACACCGGCGAGGTCTCCCCCGGCGGCGCACCCGGCTCCTTCACCAGCGGCTCGCTCTCGGTCACCAAGCTGGCGGTCGACGAGCAGATGTCCAACAACTGCTACCTCCTGCGCTGCACCGACACCGGTGAGCAGGTGCTGATCGACGCGGCCGACGAGCCCGAGCGGCTGCTCGAGCTGATCGGCGACGGCGGCCTCACCACCATCGTGACCACCCACCAGCACTGGGACCACCACCGCGCCCTGGCCGACGTCGCCGCCGCCACCGGAGCCCCGGTCGTCGCCGGCGCCCCGGATGCCGAGGCGATCACGGAGCAGACCGGCGTACCCGTCGACCGCACCGTCGGCGACGGCGACACCGTCTCCGTCGGCACCTGCTCGCTGCGCGTCATCGCGGTCGCCGGCCACACGCCCGGCTCGATCTGTCTGCTGTACGACGACCCGGACGGCCCGCACCTGTTCACCGGCGACTCGCTGTTCCCCGGCGGTGTCGGCAACACCCAGGGCGACGCCGACCGCTTCGCCCAGCTGATCTCCGAGGTCTCCACGAAGCTCTTCGACACCCTGCCCGATGAGACCGCCTTCCACCCCGGCCACGGCAACGACTCCACCCTCGGCGCCGAGCGCCCGCACCTCGACGAGTGGCGGTCGCGTGGCTGGTGAGTCAATACGACCGGCAAGCGCCGGATCAATCTGAACGTCCCGGTCCTCCCCTTCGAGTACCCGTGGCGCGAGGACGATGTGATCTGGGCCTGTCACGAATGTCCACCGTGGCACCTTGAGTTCCACCGGGAGCCGGAACGTGACGACCTTTGGGTGCGCGAGTGGCACGCGGTGGACTGCCCTATCTGGGAAGCCCGAGCTGACAAGGACGGCGAGCTGTAGCCGTCAACCGAGAATGCCCAGGCCGGCGCCGAGCAGCGTGATGAGCAGCCCCCTGACCTCCCACCTCATGGCCGCCGTCCTTGACTTCCGGCTCTCCTCGTGCCGTGTCGCCATCATCTGATCCAACTCGTTCAGACGCTCCGTCAACTGCTGCTCAAGCTCCCGGGCGCGGGTATCGCTCGCAGCACGGGCCTCGTGGACCTCGTCGCGGAGCGTGTCGAGATTCCGCGCCAACTTGGCGGCGCGCACAGCGATGTCGTCGCCGGGCTGGATGGTGCTCCACACCGAGAGCCGGGGCGACGTGGCCCTCAAGACCGCCCTCACCCCGTGCACGTTGAGGGTGACGGTCTTGTTGCGGCACAGTCGACGGCGCACCCAGCCGCGAGCCCGGTTCCACCGAGCAGTGAGACCTGGTTCGAGATCGGCTACGGAGACGCCGCTGTGCTGTCCGAAGTAGGCCAAGAAGGTGACCAAGATGCCCAGGATCGTGAGCAGGTTGCCGATGGTTTGCATGCGCTTGATCAGTCCCCCATCTCGGCTCCTGGCCGGTCACCTGCTTCTCGATCTCGCATAGCCGGGTACCGGTGGTCTCCAGGTGCCCGATGATACTTCTCAGACAGCTGCCGAGGTCGTCCATCGTGGTGCGCGGTTCATGGTCAGGTCCCCGGAAGGCGCAAGTCACGCGCTGGATGCCCTTGGCGTCGGTCCAGAACACCGGCCCGCTCACCACCTCCAGGTACCCCTCGGCAGCGTCGGGGAACGGCTGCTGGACGAGGCCCTCGGGCGGCTCGTCGATCATGCTGGGGTCAGGACCTGTTCGGTCTTCCTCCGGATCATGCATCGCCCTTCGTCTGTGTGTAGCAGCCAGACGCAAGTCGCAGCCGCCGACAGGCCCTGCGTTCGGCAGCGACGCGCCAGGTGAACGGCGAACTCCGCCCTGGCGTGTGCGTGGAGCAGCCCACTCCACCCGACGACCAGGGATGAGACGCGCGAAAACACCCGACGCCGCCCTCTCCACGACACCCCAGACCGCCATGGTCGCGAGCAGTCCGGCCAACGCGCAGAGGAAGACCGTGTTTCCCGCCGAGTCGGCGCTGGGAAGGAACGACAGGGTGACAGCGGCGAGCCCCAAGAACACCCAAGAGCCGAAAGCAGCCACGCGCAGGCACCCGTGGCCGTCGACGCGGGATATCCGTTCACGGTTGCAGTATCGCTCCTGCGCGCGACATCGACTCACGTGCGCCGGGTGTAGCGCACGTCTCCGTTGGGCAGCCGGTCGGTCGCGTAGCGCCGGTCGTGGGCGCGGTGATGGTGGAACGAGCAGAGCAGCAGACCATCGGCAAGGTCGGTGTGGCCGCCCCTTGACCAGGGCTGCCCGGCATGGTGGGCCTCGCACCAGGCGGCGGGGATGTCGCAGCCGTCGGCGCGGCAGTGCCGGTCGCGGATCGCCATCGCCTTGCGCTGGGCCGGCGAGAAGAGCCGGCGTGCCCGGCCCAGGTCGAGGATCTCGCCGGCACCGCCGAGCACGACCGGGAGAATGCTCGCCGTACAGGCCAAGCGGCGTGCCTCGGTGGCGCTGACGACCTCGCCGGTGGAGGTCTCGGCCAGGCCCAGCCCGGAGAGCAGGGACTCCAGGTCGATGGTCACCATGACCGAGGTCGCCGTGCCGCCGTGCACCGGAAGGCCGTCGCTCGGCAGTTGCTCGAGGAGCGCACAGAACGCCTCACCGCGTCGGCGCGCCAACGGGAGCCGGTCGACGTCGCCGAAGGGCGCGCTACGGCGTGGGGAGGTAAACGCGTCGAGGTAGGCGCGCAGGCGTGAGGCGACGTGATCGGGCAGCCGGGCGTGCAGGTCGGTCGACCCGTCGCCGCGGGGCCGGAACGAGAGTCGGGTCACGCGCCGGGCTCGACGCTCCTGGTCAGCCAAGGCCCGCGCCTCCTCCGCATCGGCGACATCCGGCGCGACGACCTCCAGCACCCGTCGCCCCAACCACGCGAGCTCGCGCGGGCCGAAGTGGCCGGCCTCGGTGATCAGGTGAGCCTCCGCCTTGGCCGCCACCTCGCGGTCCAGATCCCGCGGCAGAGCGTCGAGAGCCTGCACCAGCACCCGCGCCTGGTCGCAGGTCACCCGCCCGGCGGCAAGAGCGTCCGCGGTCGCGGACCACCGAGCCACCAGAGCGCCCCCCAGGCTTTCGGCCCTCGCCGCCGACCCGTACGACGTGCGGCTTGCGGACGCGAACCACGTCGCGGGCGACCGGGCACCGTCCCGGTCGGCGACGTCGCGCGCCGCGGCCAGGGTGCGCGCGTGCAGCCCGCCCAACCTGTCCGAGGACCGGCCGAACGAGAGGAGCAGCGCGGCCTTGTCGTCGATGGAGAGGTAGATCGGGTCGCACCCGACGACGCCGTCGAGCGCCTCGCTGATCACGCGCGCGGCAGCCACGAGCGGATGCTCGACCGGCGCCTGGACCTCTTCCATGACCTCACGCTAGACGCGACCACCGACACTCCTAGCGCCCAGAACGCCTTCTCCACATGCTCCGCGGAGAAAATCGCGGCCTAGTCTGGCGGGCATGCCGCCCCACGACCACGACGCCTTGGCCGTGGAATCGGTGCTCGACGAGCTGTCCGTCACGGGCACGGCGTACGCCGGTCCGATCGCCGGCGGTGACGGTGTCGGCCTGCACGAGCACGAGCTGGTCACCCCGGCGTCGGTCATCAAGATCCAAGTGGCGCTCGCGACCCAGGCGGCGATCGACGCGGGCACCCTCGACGGCGAGCGGCTACGCATCCTGCGACCCGAGCGCCGTACGCCCGGTCCGGTCGGCATCTCGCTGCTGCGCGACGAGGTGCGGATGTCGGCCCGCGACCTGCTTGTCCAGATGCTCACGGTCAGCGACAACGTGGCCACCGACGAGCTGATCGGGCTCGTCGGCCTCGACACCGTCAACGCGCTCACGACCCGTCTCGGACTCGACCAGACCATCGTCGCCAGCGACCTGCGCACGATGCTCGACGAGATCGCGACCTCTGCGGGGTTCTCGGGCTACGCGGAGCTGGCAGCGTACGAGCCCGGTGCCGGCGGCCCGTCGGGAGCCGAACTGCGCGGTCGTCTCCACGCAAGCCCGGCTCTCGACCCCCAACATGGATCACGCACCACAGCCGCCGAGACCGTGCGCCTCCTCCAGCTGGTCTGGAGCGGCACGGCCGCGGCGCCCGCTACCTGTGCCGTCGTACGACGGGCCATGGCGCGGCAGCTGACCCGGCACCGGATCGTCAGCGGCTTCGGCAGCGACGTCGCCGTGGCCGCCAAGAGCGGCGGACTGCTGGGCGTCGTCCGTAACGAGGTCGGTGTCGTCACGCTGCCCACAGGCGAGCAGTACGCCATCGCCGTCTTCACCCGAAGCCGGCCCGGCGTTATCACCGAACCCAGCCTCATCGACGCCGGCATCGGACGCATCGCCCGCCTGCTCGTCGACGGACTGCACGGGTGAGGCCAGGACCGTCGGCGCAGTTCTATCGTCCGAGCCAAGCAGCGGTCTAGCCTGGCCGGCGTGGAGATCATCCCCGCGGTCAGCTCCGACCTCGACGAGGACGTGCGGGCGCAGCTCCGGCTGTTGTGGAACGCGGCGTTCCGGGACTTCTCAGACCAGGATGCCGCGCACGCGTTCGGCGGCGTACACGTGCTGGCCTACGACGGCAGCGACGTCGTCGGACACGCAAGCGCTGTCCCTCGGACGGTCCACGTCGGTGACCAACCATGGGACACCGGCTACGTCGAGGCCGTCGCGGTGTCACCGGCGTGTCAGGGTTCCGGGATCGGATCGGCGCTGATGCGGGCGCTGCAGGGTGAGCTGCGCGATCGGTGGCCGTTCGGCGCGCTCTCCACGAGCAAGCACGGATTCTACGAGCAGCTCGGCTGGGAACGCTGGCGTGGAACGTCGTACGTGCGCATGGTCGACGGGAGGCGTCAGGCCGACGGCGAGCACGGGGGGCTGATGGTGCTGCGGTTCGGCCCGTCGGCCGACGTGGACCTGACGGCGTCGATCACGTGCGAGGACCGACCAGGCGACGCCTGGTGACGCGACGCAGGGCCAACTCCGCGCGCCGCCCGCCCTACGCTGGCCCGCATGCCGCTCTACGAGTTCGAAGGCCATCGCCCGCGGGTGCACGAGACCGCGTTCGTCGCGCCGACCGCCAGCCTCATCGGTGACGTGACCGTCGAGGAGGACGCCTCGGTCTGGTACGGCGCTGTGCTGCGCGGGGACTTCGGGCCCATCGTGGTGCGCGCCGGCGCCAACGT
>JBPCQY010000223.1:0-2614 GCA_050997635.1 Nocardioides sp. | reverse complement strand
TCCCCACTCCCGAAAAAGAGGCCCCCAGTTGGAGAGAGCGGTGGGCTGCAGTCGGTGGGTGCCGGCGCCCCACCGCCATCTCGTCGACGGTCCGGGAGTACGCCGCGCTCAGAGCACGGCGGCGCGTACGACCATCACGTCGGGCAGGTCGCTGTGGATCTCGCGCCAGGTGGCGCCCTCGTCGGCCGAGGCCCACACGCCGCCGTTGCGGCCCCCGAAGTAGAGCCCCGCCGGCTGCTGGGCATCGACGCACATGGCGTCGCGCATCACGGCCACGAAGAACTGGTCTGGTAGGGAGCCCTCCCCCATCGGCTCCCAGCTGTCACCGGCGTCGCGGGACCGCCAGACGCGGGCCTTGCCGTCGACCGGCCAGCGCGCACCCGCGTCGGCGATCGGGAACAGGAAGACCGTCTCGGGTTCGTGCGGATGCACCATGACCGGGAAGCCGAACTCCGAGGGCAACCCGGGCGCGATGTCGGTCCAGGTGGCGCCGCCGTCGTCGGAACGGTAGACGCCGCCGTGGTTCTGCAGGAACAGCCGGTCGGGCGCCGACGGGTGCCTGGCCACCTTGTGCACGCACTGCCCGAACTCCGGATAGCTGCGCTCGCCCGGCATGAACTCGGCCTTGATGCCAGTGTTGCTCGGCGACCAGCTCTCGCCGCCGTCGTCGGTGCGGTAGACACCGCCGGTCGAGATGGCCGCGAGCACCGACTCGGGGCGCTCGGGGTGCGGCAGGATCGTGTGGAAGGCCTGCCCGCCGTAGCCGGCGTTCCACTCCTGGCGCTGGGGGTGGTCCCAGAGCGCCTGCTCGAGCTGGAAGGTCTCGCCCCGGTCGGTGGAGCGGAAGATCGCGCCCGGCTCGGTGCCGGCGTACACCACGCCGTCCTCGGCGCCGGGCACGAGCTGCCAGACCCGCTCGACGGTCGCACCGGAGCCTTCGGGGAAGCGGACGGCGCCGTTCGGCGTCTCCTGCCAGGTCTCGCCGAGGTCGTCGGAGCGCCATACCTGCGGGCCGAGCCAGCTCGAGCTGGCGCCCGCGAGCAGCCGCGGTCGGTCCCCACGGGTGTCGACCAGGACGGAGTAGACCTCCTCCATCGCGAAGTGCGGGCCGGTCCACGACCAGTCCGTGCGCGCGTCGTCGCTGGTGCCGATCCACAATCCCTTGCGGGTCCCGACCATGAGCAGGGTCGTCACGTCCGTACCTCCTGTGCGTGCTTATTCCTAATTGGAACACTAGTCTGGATCCACCATGGGTCAAGACCTTCCGGTCACCTCGTTCGCCCTGCTGGGGCTGCTCACCTTCGGTGACGAGCTGACCGGCTACGAGCTCAAGCAGCGCGCCAACAGGACGCTGCGCTTCTATTGGGTGGCGCCTGCGATGAGCCAGATCTACACGGAAGTCGCGCGGCTGACCGACCTCGGGTTCCTCACCTCGGCCACGGACGCCGGCACGACCCGATACCGGATCACCGACGCCGGTCAGGGTGCCTTGCACGACTGGCTGACCCGTACGCCGGCCGGGTTCCCGGTGCTCAAGCACCCGGTGGCCCTGCGGCTGCTGATCGCGCATGCGAGCACGCCCGAGCAGACCCGCGCCATGCTCGAGGAGTACGTCGCGCAGGTGGCGGCCGCGCGGGCCGACCTGGTCGTCGTACGCGAGTCGCTGCGGGGTGCGGACACGCCGGGTCAGCCGTTCCGCAACCCCGCCCTGGTCGCCGAGTGGGGACTCGCCTACTTCGACAGCGAACGAGACATCGCGCTGCGGATGCTCAAGGAGCTCGCCAGCGAGTAGGTCGCTAGATTGCCTCGGGTGACGTCCCGGATCCCCGCCGTGTGGCTGGTGCTGATCGGGATCGTGTCGGTGCAGCTGGGCGCCGGCATCGCCAAGCGGCTCTTCGACGACATCACTCCCACCGGGCTGGTCTGGGTCCGGTTGGCCTCCAGCGCCGCGATCCTGGTGGCCGTGGCCAGGCCCGCGCTGCGCGGCCGAAGCCGCCGCGACTGGCTGGTGATGGCGGGCTTCGGGGTCAGCCTCGGGGTGATGAACTGGGCGATCTACCAGTCGTTCTCGCGGATCCCGCTCGGCATCGCGGTGACCATCGAGTTCATCGGCCCGCTGGCCGTCGCCCTCGCCGGCAGCCGACGGTCGCGCGACCTGGCCTGGGTGCTGCTCGCGGCCGTCGGCGTCGTACTCCTCGGCCTCGAGCGCGGTCGCCTCACGGTGATCGGCGTCCTCTGCGCGCTGCTCGCCGGCGCGAGCTGGGCGGCGTACATCCTGCTGAGCGCGGAGACCGGGCGGCGCTGGCCCGGGCTCGACGGGCTGGCGGCGGCCAGCGTGCTCGCGACACTGCTGCTGACGGTCCCCGCCGTGCTCAGCGCGGGCGACTCCCTCGGCGAGCCGCGCCTGCTCCTCCTCGGTACGGCGGTCGGCGTGCTCAGCTCGGTCATCCCGTACTCCTGCGAGCTCACCGCGCTGCGCACGCTGCGCCCGGCCACGTTCGGGATCCTGATGAGCCTGGAGCCCGCGGTGGCTGCGCTGGTGGGGATCGTCGTGGTGCACGAGTTCCTCACCGCGGTGCAGTGGCTCGCGGTCGTCTGCGTGGTTCTGGCCAGC
>JBPCQY010000151.1:0-13077 GCA_050997635.1 Nocardioides sp. | reverse complement strand
GCGCTGCGCCAGGGCCTTCCCCCCCCCCCCTCCCCCCCCTCCCCCCCTCCCCCCCCCTCCCCCTCCCCTCTCCCCCCCCCCCCCTCCCCCCCCCCCCCCCCCCCCCCCCCCCCCCCCCCCCCCCCCCCCCCCCCCCCCCCCCCCCCCCCCGCTCCCGTGCGCCAAGGACTCGAGGGAGCACCCCGTGACCGTCACCAGGACGCGTGAGGAGACACCGCTCGACCGCACCGGCGGGCGGCGCCGCGGCGACCGCATCTTCTCGGGCCTGGCCCGGGCGGCCGCGCTCACGATCATGGCTGCGCTGCTGGCCGTGTTCGTCTTCCTGGCGGTCGAGGGCGAGGCCGGCGTCACCGCGACGGCGAGCACGTTCGCACCGTTCACCTCGTTCGCCGGCTACGTCTGGCCGCTCGTCGTCAGCACCGTGCTGGCGGCCGTCATCGCGCTCCTGGTCGCGGTCCCCTTCGCGATCGGGATCGCGCTGTTCATCTCGCACTACGCCCCCCCCAGTCTGGCGGTCCCGGTCGCCTACGCGATCGACCTCCTCGCGGCCGTGCCGTCGGTGGTCTTCGGCCTCTGGGGCGGGCGCTACCTCGCCGGGTTCCTCCAGCCCGTGCACGGCTGGTTGCACGACGCCCTCGGGTTCCTGCCGTTCTTCGGGGAGCCGTCGCCCAACGGGCGCTCGCTGCTGACCGCCGGCGTCGTACTCGCGATCATGATCCTGCCGATCGTCACCGCGATCTCGCGCGAGATCTTCGCCCAGACGCCGACCCTGCACCAGGAGGCCGCGCTGGCGCTCGGCGCCACCCGGTGGGAGATGATCCGGTACGCCGTGTTCCCCTATGCGCGCTCCGGCATGGTCTCCGGCGTGATGCTCGGCCTCGGTCGCGCCCTCGGCGAGACGATGGCCGTCGCGATGGTGCTTGCCGTGACCCCGTTGACGACGCTCAACGTCATCGGCACCGCCAGCCCGGCCACGGTGGCCTCCAACATCGCGCTCAACTACAAGGAGTCGACGCCGACCCGGCAGTCGCTGCTGATCGCGACCGGCCTGGTCCTGTTCGCCCTCACCTTCGCGGTGAACTTCGCCGCGCGCTGGGTGGCGGGCCGCGGCGAGCGGAGGCTCGCGCGATGAGATCACCCCACGGAACCACTCGCTGCGCTCGCGCTTCCGCGGGGACCCCGACATGAGCCAGCTGACCCTCACCCAACCCCGGTTGCCACAGTGGGCGCCGGGCCTGGTCGCCGTCGTCGCCGTGGCCGCGGCGGGTCTGCCCGCCCTGCTGCTCGGCTGGGGCGTCATACCGTGCCTGGTGCTGGGTGCGGCGCTCTACCTGGTGGCTCTGCCGGCCTGGTCGGCGTCCACCGAGAACCGCCGCGCCGCCACCGACCGTCTCGTGACCGGGCTGATCTGGTCGGCGTTCGCCGTCGCCATGCTGCCGCTCGGGTGGCTGATGGTGGTGGTCGTGAAGAACGGCGCCGCGGCGATCAACGTGTCGTTCCTGACCTACTCGATGCGCGGGGTCACCGGCGACATGCAGGGCGGGATCTACCACGCGCTCGTCGGCACGCTGCTGATCACGCTCGCCGCGACGGCCGTCTCGGTGCCGGTCGGCATCATGACGGCCGTCTACCTGGTCGAGTACGGCAAGCGCAACCGTCTCGCCCGGGTGATCACCTTCCTGGTGGACGTGATGACCGGCATCCCCTCGATCGTGGCCGGCCTGTTCGCGCTGGCCCTGATCGTGCTGCTGTTCGGGCCGGCGTTCCGGATGGGTTTCGGCGGCTCGATCGCGCTGTCGCTGCTGATGATCCCGACCGTCGTCCGGTCCTCGGAGGAGATGTTCCGGCTGGTGCCGGACGACCTCCGGGAGGCGTCGTACGCCCTGGGGGTGCCGAAGTGGCGCACCATCGTCAAGGTCGTGCTCCCGACCGCCGTGGGCGGGATCATCACCGGCGTCGTGCTGGCGGTCTCGCGGGTCATCGGCGAGACCGCGCCGCTGCTGGTCGTGGCCGGTGCGACCGACGGTCTCAACACCAACCTGTTCAACGACCGGATGACCACGCTTCCGGTGTTCATCTACTCGCAGTACGCCCTGTCGACCCCGGCCGGCTACCAGCGTGCGTGGGGTGGTGCACTGGTGCTCATCGTCATCGTGATGGTGCTCAACCTGACCGCCCGCGTCATCGGCAAGATCCTCTCGCCGAGCAAGAAGTGACCAAGGAAAGCTGACATGGCCAAGAGCATCGACGTCTCCGACCTGGACATCTACTACACCGACTTCCTTGCCGTCGAGGGCGTCACCATGACCATCAGGTCGAAGTCGGTCACCGCCTTCATCGGGCCGTCCGGCTGCGGCAAGTCGACGTTCCTGCGCTCGCTGAACCGGATGCACGAGGTGATCCCCGGCGCGCGCGTCGAGGGCAAGGTCGTGGTCGACGGGCAGTCGCTCTACGACCCGTCGGTCGACCCGGTCGCCGTACGCCGCGAGATCGGGATGGTCTTCCAGCGTCCCAACCCCTTCCCGACGATGTCGATCTATGACAACGTGCTCGCCGGCAACCGGCTCAACGCCCGCAAGCTGAAGAAGGACGAGGCCGACTCGATCGTCGAGAGGTCCCTACGCAGCGCGAACCTGTGGAACGAGGTCAAGGACCGGCTCAACAAGCCCGGCATGGGGCTCTCCGGCGGTCAGCAGCAGCGGCTGTGCATCGCCCGCGCCATCGCCGTCGAGCCGCAGGTGCTGCTGATGGACGAGCCCTGCTCGGCGCTCGAACCGATCTCCACCTCGGCGATCGAGGACCTGATCCACGAGCTGAAGACGTCGTACACGATCGTGATCGTCACCCACAACATGCAGCAGGCCGCCCGGGTCTCCGACGAGACCGGCTTCTTCAACCTCAAGGCCGCCGGGCAGCCCGGTCACCTGGTGGAGTTCAACCCCACCAAGAAGGTGTTCTCGACCCCCGACGAGCCGGCCACCGAGGCCTACATCTCCGGCCGCTTCGGCTGACCCCGCTCTCTCCCGGCAGCCCGGCTCTCGGCTGACGTCATACGATCCGTCGTCTATGGCGCGCGGTTGGCATGACGCCCGAGGGGCTTGTCCACAGGGGCGACAGGAGCGGGTCGACGGGAGCGTTCGCCCGCGCCACGCTCGTGAGGTGTCCGACCGCTCCCAGTCCGCCGTACGCCGCATGGCGAGGCGCGCACTCGTCGCACGCATCGCCCGAGGCCAAGCCGGCATCGTGTCGCGGCCGCAGCTGTACGCCGCGGGCATCACGCGGCACGAGGTCCGGGCCAACCTGAGGGCCGGGCGGTGGCGCCGGATCGGCAGCCAGAGCGTGGCGGTCCATCGCGGTGAGCTGACGCTGGCCGGCCGTCACTGGGCCGCGGTGTTCGAGGCCGGCCCTCGCGCCTTCCTCGATGGACACTCGGCACTGCAGTGCGCCGGGCTGGAACACTTCGACAGCGACCACGTCCGGGTGTCCGTGCCTCGGGGCGCGCGGGTACGCCGGGCTCGTGGCCTCGACATCAGGCAGACCCGGCGCTGGCGGGCCGACGACCTGGCACCCGGGAGTGGCGTGCCGCGGACTCGTCCGGAGGTCGCCGCGGTCCGCGCCGCCCTGTGGGCCAGGTCGGACAAGCAGGCCGCGCTCCTGCTGACGATGGCGGTTCAGCAGGGCCTGACGACGGCCGAAGGTCTGGGCAGGGCGTTGCTGCGGGTGAAGCGCGACAAGCGCCGCGCGCTGACCCAGGCGGTCGTGCTCGACCTGCTCGGCGGTGCCGGGTCGCTGACCGAGCTCGAGGTCGTCCGCGAGTGTCGGAGCCGTGGCCTACCGGCGCCGTCACGTCAGGTGCTCCGCCGCGGTCGGGGCGGGCGGCTCTACCTCGACCTGTACTGGGACGAGTGGGGTGTCGTGGTCGAGGTCGACGGCATCCAGCACGGCTGGGCGTCGAACGTCATCTCCGACGCCCTGCGGCACAACGACGTCGCCCTCCAGGAGGCCGTCGTACTGCGGCTCCCGGTGCTCGGCTTCCGGGTGGCGCGCGAGGAGTTCTTCGACCAGATCGAGTCGGCGCTGGTTGCGCGCGGCTGGTCACGCCCGGGAGGTCAGACGGTGCGCGCTCTATAGGCGACGGTTCGTATGACGTCCGCGGTGACCCCAAAGGCAGCAGAGCAGGTCAGGGGAGGAACAGGTGCACGACCGCGTAGACGATCGCGGCGGCGGAGCCGGCAGCGGGGAAGGTGACGATCCAGGCGGCGACGATGTTGCGGGCCATGCCCCACCGCACGGCCGAGAACCGGCGAGTGGCACCGGAGCCCATGATCGCCGAGGTGATGATGTGGGTGGTCGAGACCGGCGCCTGCCAGACGTACGCCGTCGTGTACAGCACCAGGGCACCCACCGACTCGGCGGCGAAGGCATGGGGCGGGTCGACGTGAATGATCTTGCGCCCGAGGGTCCGCATGATCCGCCAGCCGCCGGAGTAGGTGCCCAGCGAGATCGCCGACGCAGCGGTGACCACGATCCACAGCGGGAGCCGCGAGTCGTCGGCGGAGTAGTAGCCGGCCGTGGTGACGGCCAGGAAGATCACGCCCATCGTCTTCTGGGCGTCCTGCAGGCCGTGACCGAGCGCCATCGCCGAGGCCGACAACGTCTGCGCCATCCGGAAGCCCCGGGTGACGCGATGGGCGTTGCGCTTGCGGAAGATCCACATGATCGAGAGCATCACCACGAACGCCAGGAAGAAGCCGACGATGGGCGAGATCACCATCGGGATGACGACCTTGTCGATGATCGTCGTCCAGTGCACCGTCGCCCCGGACGCCAGGGCGGCGCCGACCAGCCCGCCGATCAGGGCGTGCGACGACGACGAGGGCAGCCCGAAGGACCACGTGATGAGGTTCCAGGTGATCGCCCCCAGCAGCGCCGACAACACGATCACCAGGCCGTGGGTGGTGTCGCCGGGGTCGATGACCCCCTGCACCGTCTTGGCGACCTCCTGGCCGAGCAGCGCGCCAACGAAGTTCATCACCGCAGCCATCACCAGGGCCACGCGTGGGGTCAGTGCGCGCGTCGACACCGAGGTGGCGATGGCGTTCGCCGCGTCGTGGAAGCCGTTGGTGTAGTCGAACGCCAGCGCCACGACCACGACCGTGATGACGATCGCAAGGTCCACTCAGGACTCCTTGACCGTGATCTGCTCCACGATGTTGGCGACCTTCTCGAACGCGTCGATGGCACCCTCGAGCGACTCGACGATGTCCTTGAGCTTGAGCACCTCGATCGCCTTGTAGTCGCCGTTGAAGAGCATCGCGAGAGTACGCCGGTAGCTCTTGTCGCCGGCGTTCTCGAGGCGGTTGATCTCGATCCAGTACTCGTCGAGGTCGGTCATCGACTGCAGCCGCGGCATCGCGTCTGCGGTGATGTCGGCGCAGCGCTGGATCACCTCGACCAGGGCGAGGAACTCCGAGGGGAGGACCTTCACCTCGTAGAGCAGGATCAGGTCGACGACCTCGTCGAGCATGTCCATCACGTCGTCGAGGCCGGAGGCGAGGGCATAGATGTCCTCACGGTCGAACGGGGTCACGAAGGTGCTGTTGACCTTGCGCACGATCTCGTGGGTGGTCTCGTCGGCCTCGTGCTCGGCGTCCCGCATCCGGCGGGCGACCTCCTCGCGGTCGGCGGCGTCGCCGAGCATCTCGGTGAGCAGTGCGGCACCCCCGACAAGGTGCGAGGCGGCCTTCGAGAACAGCACGTAGAACGACGTGTCGGTGGGACGGAGGCGCAAACCCACGGGGGACTCCTGACCGGAGGGAAGCAGAACGCGGATCATGCTACGGGTGCCGATCCGGACGAGTGCAACTCCGGGTCGCCCGGGTCCACCCTCAGGTCACGAGGCGGGGCCTTCGCTGGAGCTCGATGAGGGCCTCCTGGAGGTGGTGCTCGCCCTGGTTGCGCCTCCACAGACCGTCCGGTTGGAGCTCCCACGCGAACGTCTCCGGATCGAACGCCAGGTCGAGCAGGCGTCCGATCTGGTCGACGTTCTCTGTGTCGGGAATGTTGACCAGCACCTCCACCCGGCGGTCCAGGTTGCGGTGCATCAGGTCCGACGACCCGATCCAGGCCTCGGGCGCCCCGCCGTTCTCGAACCAGAAGGCCCGGCTGTGTTCGAGGAAGCGGCCCAGCACCGAGCGCACCTCGATCGTCTCGGACAACCCCGCGACCCCCGGACGCAGACCACAGATGCCGCGCACCAGCATCTGCACGGGTACGCCGGCCTGCGAGGCGAGGTAGAGCGCGTCGATCACGCTCTCGTCGACCACCGAGTTGGCCTTGATCCGGATCCGCGCCGGCCTGCGGTCGGCATGGTGGGCGATCTCGCCGTGGATGCGCTCGACCAGCCCGTCGCGCACGGAGTCGGGCGCGACCAGGAGCTGCTCGTAGGAGGCGTTGCGCGAGTAGCCGCTGAGGTTGTTGAACAGGTGCGCGACGTCCTCACCGATGGTCTCGTCGGTGGTGATCAGGCCGAGGTCCTCGTAGGTCCGAGCGGTCTTGGAGTTGTAGTTGCCCGTCCCGATGTGGGTGTAGCGGCGGATGCCCTCGGGCTCGTCGCGGACCACCATCGCCAGCTTGCAGTGCGTCTTGAGGCCGACCAGGCCGTAGACGACATGGCAGCCGGCCTGCTCCAGCTTGCGGGCCCAGCGGATGTTGGCCTGCTCGTCGAAGCGCGCCTTGATCTCGACGATCACCAGCACCTGCTTGCCGGACTCGGCGGCGTCGACCAGGGCATCGATGATCGGGGAGTCGCCGGAGGTGCGGTAGAGCGTCTGCTTGATCGCCAGCACGTGGGGGTCTGCGGCCGCCTGCTCGAGGAAGCGCTGTACCGAGGTGGCGAACGAGTCGTAGGGGTGGTGGAGCAGTACGTCGCGCCGCCGGGTCGCCTTGAACACGTCGACGGGCGCCGCCGACTCCACCTCGGCCAGGGCATGGTGGGTCGTCGGCACGAACGCGGGGTACTTCAGGTCCTCGCGGGGCAGGTCGGCGATGCCGTGCAGGCCGACCAGGTCGAGCGGTCCGCGCACCCGGAAGACCTCGTCGGGGCTGACCCCGAGCTCTGAGACGAGCAGCTCGAGCACCTGGGGAGCGATCGACTCCTCGACCTCCAGCCGCACCGGCGGCCCGAAGCGACGCCGCAGCAACTCCTTCTCGAGGGCGGCGAGGAGGTTCTCGGCGTCGTCCTCCTCGACCTCGAGGTCCTCGTTGCGGGTCACCCGGAAGGTGTGCACCTCGAGCACCTCCATGCCCGGGAAGAGCCGCTTGAGATGCTCGCCGATGACGTCTTCGAGCGGCACGAAGCGCTGGTTGTCGAGCGGCACGAAGCGGGCGAAGATCGGCGGCACCTTGACCCGGGCGAAGTGCTCCTTGCCGGTCTTGGGGTTGCGCACCAGCACCGCGAGGTTGAGCGAGAGCCCCGAGATGTAGGGGAACGGGTGCGCCGGGTCGACTGCGAGCGGTGTGAGCACGGGGAAGACCCGCGAGCGGAACAGCTTCTTGCAGTACTTCTGCTCCTCGCGGTTCAGCTCGTCCCAGCGGACCAGCTCGACGCCCTCCTTGGAGAGCTCGGGCACGATCACGTCGCGGAGCAGCTCGGTGTGGCGATCCATCAGCTCGCGGGTGCCCGACCAGATCCGCTCGAGGATCTCGCGTGGCATCAGGCCGGAGGCGGCCCGGACGGCGACGCCGGCCGCGATGCGTCGCTTGAGCCCGGCCACGCGGACCATGAAGAACTCGTCGAGGTTGCTGGCGAAGATCGCCATGAACCGCACCCGCTCCAGCAACGGCAGCGCCTCGTCCTCGGCCAGCTCGAGGACCCGCTGGTTGAACCGCAGCCACGACAGCTCGCGGTCCAGGAAGCGGTCGCCGTACGACGCGACGGCGGCCAGCGACTCCGGATCTGGCTCGTACGGCGGCTCGACGTCGAACGCCTCGTGCGTCACCCCGTCGTCGCTCGCGTCGTGGAGCGGGGTGAGCTGGCTCATCGGGCCAGTGTGGCACTGCGAGGTGAACGTCAGGTGGCCGATCTCGGGCTGCCGTCCGGGTAGGCGTTGCGTCAGTAGACGAGGGCCTGCGCGTCCTCGCGCAGGGCCTCCTCGACGAAGGCCGCGGCGCCGGCGATGCGGACGTCGTCGAGCAGGTCGGCCTCGGTGATGCCGCGGCGTCCGGCGCACTGGGTGCACACCGTGACCCGGCCGCTTGCGACCACGGCCGCCAGCAGGTCGGCGAGCGGGGCGGCACCCTCCAGTGCGAACTCCTCGGCCCGGCCCGGCACGCCGTACCAGGCCGCCTCGCCGGTCAGCCACAGCGAGACCTCGGCTCCCGCAGCGAGGGCGGTCGCGGCGACGGTGAAGCCCTGGTTGCAGCGCTCGGCGTCGTCGCTGCCGCAGGTCACCTTGACGACGAGGGATCGGGGCATTGCCCCACACTAAGGCGTGGCTCCCGATCCCATGGCCTGCTGCGCGACGCCCTGCGGGCGCCTGGACTGCGTTGTCGTCAGTCGCCGATGCTCCGCATCGGCTCCCTCCTCCGCCTTGCCAGGCACTCCGCAGGGTGCCACTCGCGACGGCCGAGGATCGGGAGACACGCCTAGACTCAGAGCCATGCCGTTCGAGATCCCCGACGACCTGCACCCCGACTGCGGTCCGGTGGCCTGGCTGCTCGGCACCTGGGCCGGCAACGGACGCGGCGACTACCCGAGCATCGAGCCGTTCGAGTTCGGGCAGGAGCTGATCTTCACCCATGACGGCCGGCCGTTCCTGCACTACCTGGCGCGCGCCTGGATCGTCGACGCCGAGGGCACCAAGGTCCGCGACGCCGCGATCGAGACCGGCTTCCTGCGCTGCCGCCCCGAGGGCAAGGTCGAGCTGCTGCTCGCCCACAACACCGGTTTCGTCGAGATCTGGTACGGCGCCGCCGAGGGCGGCAAGCTCGACCTGACGACCGACGCGGTGGTGCGCACCGAGTCGGCCAAGGAGTACGCCGCCGGCACCCGCCTCTACGGCAACGTCGAGGGCGACCTGCTCTACGCGTTCGACATGGCGGCCGTCGGTGAGCAGGTGCAGCCGCACCTGTGGGCGAGGCTGGAGCGCCAGTGAGCGACGCGGAGCTCGGGGCGCGGCTGCGGGAGCGGGGCTTCCGGCTCACGCCGCAGCGCCAGCTGATCCTGGCGGCGGTCGAGGCGCTGGATCACGCCACCCCCGACGAGGTGCTGGCCGAGGTGCAGAGTCGCGCGTCGGCGGTGAACGCCTCGACGGTCTACCGCACCCTGGAGGTGCTGGAGGAGCTCGGCCTGGTGCGGCACGCCCACCTGAGCGACCGCGCCCCGACGTACCACTCGACGCGCGAGCCGGAGCACTTCCACCTGGTCTGCCGCGTCTGTCACCGGGTGCGGTCGGTGGGCCCGGGCGAGCTGGAGCCGCTCGCCGGAATGTTGCGCGACCGCCACGGGTTCCTACCCGACGTGGGACACCTGACCGTCTTCGGCCGCTGCGTCGACTGCTCCGCCCCGGCCGACGAGCACCCGCACCACTCGCCTGCCGAGGAGCGCCACTCATGAGGAGCGAGCTGCTCGACCTGCCCGGCGCCGTCGCCGCCGACTCGCCCGACGGCGAGATCGCGGCCCACTACGGCTCGTTCAACACCGAGCAGCGCACCCTCGAGTCGGGCGACGGTTTCGTCGACCTGTCCAACCGCGACGTGCTCCGCGTCGAGGGTCCCGATCGGCTCGACTGGCTGCACAACCTGACCACGCAGTACTTCCTCGGCCTCGAGCCGGGCGTGCGCACCGAGGCGCTGATCCTGAGCCCCCAGGGGCACGTCGAGCACGCCTTCGCCGGCGCCGACGACGGTACGGCGTTCGTGGCGCACACCGAGCCCGGTCTGGGGCAGGCGCTCGCGCAGTGGCTCGACTCGATGCGCTTCATGACCCGGGTCGAGGTCTCGCTCGCGACCGACGACGTGGCGGTCGCCTGGCGGTCGTCCGGCTACGACCTGGTGCCCCGCGCGCGGCTCGCGGCGTACGGCGAGGCGGCGGGCCCGGCCTGCGGCCGGTGGGCGTACGACGCGCTGCGGATCGCCCGCGGCGAGCCCCGGTTCGGCCCCGACACCGACCACCGCACCATCCCCAACGAGGTCGGCTGGATCGGCCCGGCGGTTCATCTGGAGAAGGGCTGTTACCGCGGCCAGGAGACCGTCGCGCGGGTGCACACCCTGGGGCGGCCGCCACGGCGGCTGACCATGCTGCACCTCGCCAGCACCGAGAACAGGCTGCCGGCGATCCCCGCGCCCGCGCTGTACGAAGGTCGCGAGGTCGGGTTCGTCGGCTCCAGTGCCCGGCACCACGAGCTCGGCCCGATCGCGCTGGCCGTGCTCAAGCGCAACGTGCCGGTCGAGGCGACCCTCGAGGTCGACGGCATGCCCGCCACCCAGGAGGTCGTGGTCGACCCCGAGGTCGGCCTGCACGTGCGCCCCAAGCTGCGCTGATTTCGGATAGTCCCCGACGTTTGGGTTGGGTCGCGCGCCCGATACCCAGCCCAAACGTCGGGGACTATCCCGACCGGGCGTAGCGCACGTGGGTGGCGGTGTGGGTGAAGCCGAGGCGCTCGTACATCGACACGGCGGGGGCGTTGTCGGACTCGACGTACAGCTCGATGTCGGCGACGCCGAGGCCGGCGAGATGGGTCAGACCGGCAGCGGTGAGGGTGCGGCCGAGGCCGCGGCCCTGGGCGGCCGGGTCGATGCCGACGACGTAGACCTCACCGAGGTCGGCCGAGTGCTGCTTGGTCCAGTGGAAGCCCAGCAGCCCGCCCTCCTCGTCCTCGGCGACAAGGAGCCCGGCCGGGTCGAACCACGGCTCGGCCATCCGCTCGGCGAGGTCGGCCGCGTCCATCGAGCCCTGCTCGGGGTGGTTCGCGAACGCGGCGGCGTTGACCCGCAGCAGCTCGGTCTCGTCACCGGGGCGGTAGGAGCGGATCGTGACGCGCTCGACAGGGCCCGGTTCGGCCACCCCGGCTGACGGCCGGCGCAGCACCCACAACTCGCGGGCCTTTTTGAAGCCGACCTCGGCGGCCAGCGCCGCGGCTCCCGGGGAGTCGCCGTGCGACCAGGCGTCCACGTGCGTCGGCGCGTCGGCGAGGGCGGCACCCGCGAGCGAGCGGCCGTACCCGGCGCGGCGTACGGCGGGGGCGACGGCGAGGTCGAGCGCCGTACCCCGGAGCAGGGCGAAGCCGGCGTCACCCACGACCCACAGCGAGGCGCCGTCGAGGCCGCGGTGCTTGAGCTGCAGGTCGGCCGCCTCGTCGAGCGGGTCGACGCCGTCACCGGCACGGCAGACGGCGCGTACGGCGTCGACGACGGCGAGCGCCTCGTCGTACGACGTCGCGGTGACGCGGACCGCGCTCAGGCCCGGTCCTCGGCGGGCTGGGCCTGAGCGGCCTGCTCCCCCTGCGCGCTCGCCCCGGCGTCCTTGGCCGGCAGCACGAACCGGTAGCCGACGTTGCGGACGGTGCCGATCAGCGTCTCGTGCTCGGGTCCGAGCTTGGCGCGCAGCCGGCGTACGTGCACATCGACGGTGCGGGTGCCGCCGAAGTAGTCGTAGCCCCAGACCTCCGAGAGCAGCTGCTGGCGGTTGAAGACGCGGCCGGGGTGCTGGGCGAGGTACTTGAGGAGCTCGAACTCCTTGAACGTCAGGTCGAGCACGCGGCTGCCGACGCGGGCCGTGTAGGTGGTGTCGTCGACGACGACCTCGCCGCTGCGGATCACGTGCGACTCGGGATCCTCGGCCTCGCGCGCGGCGCGGAGCCGTCCAATCGAGAGCCGGATCCGAGCCTCGAGCTCGGCCGGACCGCAGGTGTGCAGTACGACGTCGTCCATCCCCCACTCGTGGGCGACGACGGCCAGGCCGCCCTCGGTCACGACGAGCAGCACGGGTACGTCGGTGCCGGTGGTGCGGATCAGCCGGCACAGGTCGCGGGCCTGGGCGAGCTCGACGCGGCCGTCGACGAGCAGCAGGTCGGCGTCGGGGGCGTCGAGCAGCGCACTGCCCTCGGCGGGCAGGACCTTGACGTGGTGACCGAGCAGGGCGAGCCCGGGCAGCACCTCGGAGCTCGGCTGGAGGGCGCTGGTGAGCAGGAGCAGCGTGCCCATGGCCTCTCCTTCCGGTCGCGCGAGACGATGCGTCAGGATAGCGGGCATGGCAGCGGCGGAGGGTGGGCTCGGCGACGATGAGACGGGCGTGGTCACCGTGCGCTACTGGGCGGCGGCCCGCGCCGCGGCGGGCGTCGAGCGCGACGAGCTGCCCGTCACCGGCGCGCTCAGCCTGACCGACGTCGTACGCCGGGCGGTGGCGCTGCACCCCGACGGCCGGCTGCCGCAGGTCCTCCCGATCTGCTCGGTGCTGGTGGGGGAGCGGCCGGTCAGCTCCGCGGACCCGGCCGACGTCCTCGTGTCGCCAGGGGAGACGGTCGAGTTCCTGCCGCCGTTCGCCGGGGGCTGATCCCCGGCCGATCCGGGCCAGGCTGCGCCCCCGGGACGTCATACGATCCGCGCGCTATAGGTCACCTTTCGTATGACGTCCCGCTGGGGTCGGCGGCCGGTGCCCCACGATCGGTCCCCAATTGTGGGGATGTCGGGCCGCCGGTCCTCCTCGTGCCTCTCCGTCGAGGTCACACTCAGCGCCATGGTGAAGCGAGCAGGGTGGTCGATGTTGGGGGGGGGCTGCCCTGGTCCTGGCTTTGATGCAGCCTGCGGCGGCGGACCCGCGAAGCGGGTCTGAATATGCGTATGCCGGAAGCGGGTCGCAGTTCGGGTCGTGGTCTCAGCCGCTGATCAAGCTGGGACTGGCGGTGTACCCGACGAGCAACATGAGCACGGACAGGTGCATGGATGCCATGTTGGACTGGGACACGCGAGGCACCGGCCACTACGACTCTCGGGTTGTCCGTTCGTGCCGTCCCGGAACGTCGGAGCAGACCGACCCCGGCGGGGACGGGTACTGGCAGGAGGATTCGGGCGATTGGG
>JBPCQY010000125.1:0-23570 GCA_050997635.1 Nocardioides sp. | reverse complement strand
AGACCGGCCTGGGCGAGCATCCGGCCGGCGAAGGTGCCGCTCGGGATGCCGCGCGTCACCAGGTCCAGCCCGGTGTGGAACGCCACAGCGACCAGGGCGATCGCGAGCACCCCGACGAGGAGCCGCTGGAACGGCAGCGGGTCGCGTTCGCGGGTGGCGCCGTGCAGTCGGCCGATCCAGCCCGCGAGCGCGTTGGTGACCACGGCACTGACGACGCTGGCGATCGCGGCACCGAGGATGGTGCCGAGCAGGCCGAGCTGGGAGGCCAGGGCGGTGGCGGTCGCGGCGGCCACCGCTCCGCCCACGACGGTCGGGTAGTTCAGGGAATGGGTGTTCTCGGACATCCCCTGTATGACGCCACCACGGGGGTGGTTCGTTCCCCGATCCGGCCCAACGTGACCGAACCCACGTCGTCCGCCGTGCGAGGCTGGCCGCGTGGAACTCTCGGGAGTGCGCGAGGAGCGGCAGCGGTTCTTCGACGGCGGCGACACGAGCACGCCGTACGACGAGGGTGCGCCGCCGAGGATCATCCTCGACCGGGAGCCCTCCACACCGCCGCAGCGCTTTTTGCTGAGACGCCGGATCGGCTACCGCGACCGGTGGCTCGGGGACCTGCTGGTACCAGCCGACACGGCGAGGTTCGAGACCGACCTGACCACGGTGCCGGCGCTGTTCACCTGGCTGGTGCCCAAGGACGGCACCCATCTGCTGGCTGCCCTCGTCCACGACGGGCTCTTCGGCGCGCCGGGGAGCCCGGCCTCGTACGTCAGCGTCGACGGGCACGACGTGGAGCGGGTGCAGGCCAACCGGGTCTTCCGCGACGCGATGGCCGACGGTGGCACCCGCGTCGTACGCCGCTGGCTGATGTGGGCGGCCGTCACCTTGGCCACCATGCTGCTCGGGCACGGCACGCGCTGGTCGGCCGCGGCGCGGTGGCGCTACCGGCTGGCCGCCGGCGGCACGGTGCTGGTGATCGCGTTGCTCGGCCTGGCCGCGACCCTCGACCTGTTCGACGGACCGGGGCCGGGTGTTCCCTGGATGCCGGAGGGCCCGTGGCCCGTCGAACTGTTCACCGGGCTCGCCGGCGCGGTGGCGATCCCGTTCCTGCTCGGCCTGACCTGGGGCTCGTTCTGGAAGGCCGGCGTGATCGTCGGCATCGGAATGGCGGTCCTGCTGCAGGTGAGCGCGGTGATCGTGGCCCTGACCGGCCTCTACCGGGCCGTCGAGTGGGTGGCCACCCGCTGGCCGATGGTCGCCGCGGTCGTCGCCGCGGTCGTGATGGCGGTCGCGGCCGTCACGGTCGTCGTCAGCCTGGGCTGAGGGCGGCTCAGCGCAGGGAGTAGGTCGCCAGCGACACGCCGACGTAGTGGGTCATGAACGCCAGCACCGTGAGGGTGTGGAAGACCTCGTGGAAGCCGAACCAGCGCGGCCACGGGTCGGGGCGGCGGAAGCCGTAGACCACGCCGCCCGCCATGTAGAGCGCCCCGCCCGCGACGATCAGCACCAGGACCGCCGTACCGACCCCGACGCCGAGGCGGTGCTCGGCTCCCTGGGCGAAGTCGCCGATGAAGAAGACGGCCACCCAGCCCATCGCGAAGTAGATCGGGGTGTGCAGCCAACGCGGCGCCCCCACCCACAGCACCCGGAAAAGCACCCCGAGCAGGGCCGCTGCCCACACCGTCACGAGCAGCACGACGCGCTCGCGGCCGTGCAGCAGCAGCAGCGTGAACGGCGTGTAGGAACCGGCGATCAGCACGAAGATGTTGGCGTGGTCGAAGCGCCGGAGCACCCGGGTCGTGCGGGCCGACCAGTGGCCGCGGTGGTAGACCGCCGAGACCGTGAAGAGCAGCAGCGCGGACGCGACGTACACGGCCGAGCCGATGCGGGTCGCGGCCGTGGGGGAGAGGGCCACGAGCACGATGCCGGCGACCAAGGTGAGCGGGGCGCTGCCGAGGTGCAGCCAGCCCCGCAGGCGGGGCTTTACCTCGGCGACGGTCTCGACCAGGGAGTCGATCCCGACGCGCAGCGCGTCGGTCATGGTTTGAAGATAGCATCGGGGTCGTGGGTGAGTTCAAGGAACGGGTACGCCGACTCATCTATCCGGCCTACGAGGCGCGGATGGTGCGAGCGCTCCCGAAGGAGCAGATCCCCCGTCACATCGGGGTGATGCTCGACGGCAACCGCCGCTGGGCCAGGGGAGTCGGCGGCGACAGCACCCACGGCTACCGCGCCGGCGCCGCCAACATCGAACCGATGCTGGAGTGGAGCGAGGAGGTCGGCGTCCAGGTCGTCACCCTGTGGCTGCTCTCCACCGACAACCTGAACCGGCCGCCCGAGCAGCTCGAGGGCCTGCTCGGGGTGATCGGCGACGCCGTCGATGCACTGGCCGCCGAGCGCCGCTGGCGGATCCACCCGGTGGGCGCGCTCGACCTGCTGCCGGCGCCGTTGTCCACGCGGCTCAAGGAGGCCGAGGAGTCGACCCGCGACGTCGACGGGCTGCTGGTCAACATCGCCGTCCCGTACGGCGGTCGCCGCGAGATCGCGGACGCCGTACGGGCCCTGCTGCACGAGCACGCCGAGCGCGGCACCAGCCTCGAGGAGCTCGCCGAGGTGCTCGACGTCGACCACATCGCCGCGCACCTCTACACCAAGGGCCAGCCCGACCCGGACCTGGTGATCCGCACCAGCGGCGAGCAGCGGCTGGGCGGGTTCCTGCTGTGGCAGAGCGCCCAGTCGGAGTTCTACTTCTGCGAGGCCTACTGGCCCGACTTCCGGCGCGTCGACTTCCTCCGCGCCATCCGCGCCTACGCCCAGCGCGAGCGCCGGTACGGTTCCTGAGCCGAGTCGAAGGAGGGCCGATACCGGCCCCGGCGGCTGGGCGTGTCGCGGTAGCTCCGTCACCTGCGCGGCGTACTTTTGCACGTATCGGCAGGAAGGGAAGCCTGCCGAACTTGGGAGGCCCGTTCGTGAGAGCTCACGACCGCATCGCACGCGGGGCAACCCGCGCGCACGGGAGCCGGCACTCCGGTTCTCGGGCACCTCTCCGGTCCAACCGCGTGAACTGAAGGGCCGGCGAGGAGTGCGCGCGCCGTCCCGCAAAGGGGTGTCACCGTGCCGTCGCAGGCCAAGAAAACTCCGCAGTCGCACCGCACCTTCGTCCTCGACACCAGCGTGTTGCTGGCAGACCCCGGCGCCCTGCGCCGGTTCGAGGAGCACGAGGTGGTGCTGCCCGTCGTGGTCATCACCGAGCTCGAGGGCAAGCGACACCATCCCGAGCTGGGCTTCTTCGCCCGGGCGGCCCTGCGCATGCTCGACGAGCTGCGCGTGGTCCACCGGCGTCTCGACGAGCCGGTCCCGGTCGGTGCGGACGGCGGCACCATCCGGGTCGAGCTGAACCACACCGACCCGGCGGCCCTCCCCAGTGGCTTCCGGCTCGGCGACAACGACACCCGGATCCTTGCGGTGGCGCGCAACCTGGCCAACGAGGGGCACCACGTCACCCTGGTCTCCAAGGACCTGCCGCTGCGGATCAAGGCCTCTGCCGTCGGGCTCGACGCCGAGGAGTACCACGCCGAGGGGGTCTCCGACTCCGACGCCGGCTACTCCGGGATGGCCGAGCTCGAGGTGACCGCGACCGCGGTCGACGAGTTGTACGACGACGGCTGGGCCGACGTGGAGGCGGCCCGCGAGCTGCCGTGTCACACCGGACTGGTGCTGCTCTCCGACCGAGGTACGGCGCTGGGCCGCGTCGGCGCCGACAAGCACGTCCACCTGGTGCGCGGCGACCGCGACGCGTTCGGCATCCACGGCCGGTCCGCCGAGCAGCGGATCGCCCTGGAGATGCTGCTCGACCCCGAGGTCGGCATCGTCTCCCTCGGCGGCCGGGCCGGCACCGGCAAGTCGGCGATGGCCCTGTGCGCCGGCCTCGAGGCCGTCCTGGAGCGCCGCCAGCACCAGAAGGTGGTGGTCTTCCGGCCGCTGTTCGCCGTCGGTGGCCAGGAGCTCGGCTACCTGCCCGGCTCGGAGTCGGAGAAGATGTCCCCCTGGGGCCAGGCGGTCTTCGACACCCTCGGCTCGATGACCTCCCGTGAGGTGATCGACGAGATCCTCGAGCGCGGCATGCTCGAGGTGCTGCCCCTGACCCACATCAGGGGGCGTTCCCTGCACGACGCGTTCGTGATCGTCGACGAGGCCCAGTCGCTGGAGCGCAACGTGTTGCTGACCGTGCTCTCGCGGATCGGCGCCAACTCCAAGGTGGTGCTCACCCACGATGTCGCCCAGCGCGACAACCTGCGGGTCGGCCGGCACGACGGAGTGGTGGCCGTCATCGAGAAGCTCAAGGGGCACCCGTTGTTCGCCCACGTCACCCTGACCCGCTCCGAGCGGTCGCCGATCGCCGCGCTGGTCACCGAGATGCTGGAGAACGTCGCCCTCTGACGGCTTGTTCTCTCTGTCCGGGATAGTCCCCGACGAATGGGTTGTCGACACGCCGTGGTCGCCAACCGAAACGTCGGGGACTATCTGGATTTGGGCCCCGACCGCCGCACCCGCACGGGGGGGTCCGGGTGTGTCGCTGGGCACTCAGGGGTGACCCAGCTGAGGCTGATGTGACTCAGGTGTCTCCAGTGACGAATCGTCACACCACAGCGCGAGAAACCCCGACTTCTTTGGTGGTGGGGTTTGCAACCACCCGAGACGTCATGCAAGGTGGCTCGTGTCCGTTTCGTGACCTGGGCAGTTCTCGGAGCCCGTCCGAGCGTCGGACAGTCCCCCTGTCGTCGACCCCGGGTCTCCCTTGTCGAACTCCACCCATGCCCCCAAGCACCGCCATGCCCCGGCCTCCCCACCGGCGCCAGCCTCCGCCCGAGGCGGCGCCCACGCCGCGGAACGCACGGCTCCGCGACGCCCGCGGCGGCTCACGGCCGAGGCCGTCAAGCGTCGCGTGAGCCGGTCCACCGTCGTCTTGTGGACCGCTGTCGCGGCGACCGGGTTGGTGGTCTCCGCCGGCGTCCTCAAGGCCGCCGACGCGGTGCCCCACGTGTCCACGATGGCCGACGGCGTCGCCCCGGCCGTGACCCAGACGCTCTCGAAGGCCGACCTGGCCCGCCGGGAGGCCGCCCCGGTGATTTCGCGCTCCGACCGACGCCCGCGGACCGACCCGGCCAAGACCCAGACACTGGGCGTCAGCAACGGCGGCGCCGTCAGCGGCCGCGAGGACCTCGCCGAGCAGGATCCGCAGACCATCGCGGTGACCCTGCTCCCGGAGTACGGCTTCGACAGCTCACAGATGTCGTGCCTGATCCCGCTCTGGGACGGCGAGAGCGGCTGGCGCGTCAACGCCGAGAACGTCTCGTCGGGTGCCTACGGCATCCCGCAGTCGCTGCCCGCCTCCAAGATGGCCACGGCGGGCGCCGACTACCTCACCAACCCGGTCACCCAGATCAAGTGGGGCCTGGGCTACATCCGGTCGAGCTACGGCTCACCGTGCGGCGCCTACGACTTCAAGCAGGGCCACGGCTGGTACTGATCAGCACCGGACCGCCGCCGGCACCGGGCTGCCAGACCGAGCGTCGGGTCTCGAGATTGCCCTCGGTGGCGTACTGACGGGAGACGGCGTCGGGTTCGTTGAGCACCCGGCGACGCTAGCGGCCCAGCCCGACGAGGCGCCGCGACTCGTCGTCGAGCCGGTCGGCGACGGCGTCGTCGAGGGCGACGTCGGAGGGCCGCTTCGGCCGTAGCCTGTCGAAGTAGAGCCCGGTGCTGCCCTCGAGCGCCGGGTCGGTCGCCAGGTGGGTCAGGGTCCGGCCGCCCTCGGCCGGGGAGATCATGCCGACGCGTTTGGCCACGGCCAGCACGGGCCGGGCATACCAGGGTGCGCCGCTCCAGATGCGGGTCGCGACGGTGCCGGGATGCAGGCAGTTGGCGGTGACCCCGGTGCCGTCGAGGCGCCGTGCCAGGTGGCGCGTGTAGAGGGCGTTGGCGAGCTTGGAGCGGCTGTAGGCGCGCATGATCGAGTAGCCGCGCTCGAACCCGAGGTCGCCGAAGTCCATCGTCCCCGCGTAGTGCCCGGTCGAGGACGTGATCACGATCCGGGCCGGCGCGCTCGCCACGATCCGGTCGAGGAGCAGCTCGGTCAGCAGGAAGGGCGCGAGGTGGTTGACGGCGAACGTCGACTCGTGGCCGTCGGCGGTCAGGGTGCGCTTGTCGAAGACGGTCCCGGCGTTGTCGACGAGGACGTCGATGCGCTCGCAGGCGTCGAGCAGCTGGCCCGCGAGGCGTCGTACGTCGTCGAGGCGCGCGAAGTCGCAGCTGTACGACGCGACGGGCGTGCCGGGGCTCTGCTCGGTGATCCGGCGTAGGCGGCCTCGAGCTTGGCCGGCGTCCGCCCCACCAGGACGAGCCGATGACCCGGCAACGCGGCGATCTGGCTCGCACACTCGAGGCCGATCCCGTCGCTGGCGCCGGTGACGACGACCGTCTTCACCGCCCGGTCATCGCGTCGACGTCGAGCGCCTCGTCGAGCTCGGCCTCGGTGATCTCGCCGCGCTCGACGTAGCCCAGCCCGATCACGGTCTCGCGGATCGTCCTCCCCTCGGCCAGCGCCTGCTTGGCGATCTTCGCCGCGGCCTCGTAGCCCAGCGAGCGGTTGAGCGGGGTGACGATGCTGGGTGACGACTCGGCGTACGCGCGCATCCGGTCGCGGTCGGCGGTGATGCCGTCCACGCAGCCGGCCAGGAGGCGGCAGACGTTGGCCAGCAGCCGCTCGGACTCGAGCAGGTTGCGGGCGATGACCGGCAGCATCACGTTGAGCTCGAAGCTGCCGGACGCGCCGGCGAACGTGATCGCCGCGTCGTTGCCGATCACCTGCGCGCACACCTGGAGCGTCGCCTCGGGGATCACCGGGTTGACCTTGCCGGGCATGATGCTCGACCCGGGCTGGAGGTCGGCGAGGTGGATCTCGGAGAGGCCGGCCGTGGGGCCGCTGCCCATCCAGCGCAGGTCGTTGCAGATCTTGACCAGGCCGACCGCGATCGTGCGGAGCACGCCGCTGAGCTCGACGAGCGAGTCGCGGGTGCCCTGCGCCTCGAAGTGGTCGCGGGCCTCGGTGAACTCCTCACCGGTCGCCTCGTTGAGGTGGCCGATGGTCGCCCCCGCGAACCCGTCCGGGGTGTTGATGCCGGTGCCGACCGCCGTACCGCCCAGGGGGAGCTCGCGCACGCGGGGGAGCACGGACGCCAGTCGCTCGCGGGCGTACGCCGCGGTGGCGGCGTAGCCGCCGAACTCCTGGCCGAGGGTGACCGGGGTGGCGTCCATCAGGTGGGTGCGCCCCGATTTCACGGCGTCCGCGAACTCGTCGGCCTTGGCGGTCAGGGCGGTGCGCAGGGTGCCGAGCGCCTGGTCGAGGGGGGTTGCGGCCAGCACTGCGGCGACGTGGATGGCGCTCGGAAAGGTGTCGTTGGACGACTGGCTGGCGTTGACGACGTCGTTGGGGTGGGCCGCGGTGCCGGCGCGGTCGGCGAGGCCGGCCAGCACCTCGTTGACGTTCATGTTGGTGCTGGTGCCGGACCCGGTCTGGAAGACGTCGATGGGGAACTGGTCGTCGTACGCACCGCTCACGACGGCCTCGGCAGCTCTGGTGATGGCGTCTCGCTGGGCCTCGCTGATGACGTCGAGGTCGGCGTTGGCGACGGCCGCCGCGCCCTTGATCCGCGCCAGGGCGTGGATCAGCGCAGGCTCGAGAGGCTGGCCGCTGATCGGGAAGTTCTGCACCGCCCGCTGAGTCTGCGCCCGCCACAACGCGTCGGAAGGCACCTCCACCTCGCCCATCGAGTCGTGCTCCACCCGCATCTCCCGCTCGTCACTCATACCCCGAATCTAGTCGCGCCGACCTCACAGTCCGAGCACGGTGGCGGTGTGCAGCCAGTACTGCTCGGAGCGGCCCTGCAGGTCCACGTCGTACGCCGTGGTGTCGGCGTTGCCGAAGAGCGCGCCCAGGGCGTCCTCGAGAGCGGGGGAGCGGTCGGCCGACCAGACGACCAGTGCGCCCCCGGGTCGCAGGATCCGCTGCACCTCGGCCAGGAAGGGCGGCTCGTAGATCGCGGCGTTGGTCTCGTGCACCAGGTAGCCGGGGCCGTTGTCGACGTCGAGGAGCACCAGGTCATAGCGCGCCGGCCTCGCTTCGGCGACTGCCACGGCGATGTCGGCCACCACCACCGTGAGGCGTTCCTCGGCGAGCAGCTCGGGCCCGTGGGGGATGGTGCCGTCGCGCATCCACCCGACCAACGCCTCCTCGATCTCCACGACGACACATCGGCGGACCCGGCGATCGGCAAGCACGGCGGAGGCGGTGAAACCGAGTCCCAGTCCGCCCACGAGTACCGCCTCGGGGTCGTCGTGCAGGGCCAGCGCGGCGTTCGCGAGGGCCTGCTCGCTGGTGTGCTCGGCGGAGTCCATCACGAAGATCCCGTTGGCGCGCAGCTCGATGATCGAGGGTCCCGCGGAGCCGTCGGCGCGGGCGCGGAGCACGAGCCCGCCCCGGGGCGAGTCCGCGTGCGCAACCTCGACGTACTCCACGACTCGACCGTAGCGAGTGGAAACCCGCCCCTCGCCGGTGGGAACATGGCGCGTCGGCATGCGCGAGCACCCGATTCAAAGTAGAGTGAATGACTCAACAATCGTCGGGTCGCAAGGAGCAGCATGTCGTCGTCCGGCCGTCGTCTCGTCGTCGTCATCGTGGGCGCGGGTGCCTCCGGCACCCTGAGCGCGATCGACCTCGCGGCCTCGGCGCGCCGGCGCAACACCGGCGTCGACATCGTGATGGTCGACCCGGCCGACCCGGGCGCGTTCGCCCCCCGCCGGGAGTACGGCGTCTACCTCGCCGACACGCTCGAGGAGGAGTTCCGTCGGGCCGGGACGGTCGCCTCGCTGCGCCACCTGCGCACCTGCGTCGCCGGGCTGCGCCGGCGCTCCCACGGAGTCACGGCCATCCTGGCCGACGGCCACGAGCTCGAGGCCGACGCCGTCGTCATCGCGAGCGGCGAGCCGGGCCCGCGCGACAACTGGGCGCCGGCCGAGCTGCTCGCCTCGCCGTTCTTCGTGGCCAACCCGTGGCTGCCCGGCGCCATCGACGTCGTACGTCGCGACCAGACCGGACCGCCCGACGTGCTCCTCGTCGGTGCCGGGCTCACCATGGTCGACCTCGCCCTCTCCCTGTCGGGGCCCGACCGCCGGGCCGACCGCCACCTGCTCGCCGTCTCGCGCCACGGCGCCAGCGAGTGGGGTCGACTGCGGCACCGGATGGCCCCCAGCTCGGGCACGGTGCTCGACGGGCTCACCGAGTCCGGCCACTTCACCCATGCCTCCGCGGAGGTGACCGGCGCCGAGCCGCTGGGGCGCGGCGGCCTGCGCGTCACCCTCAGCGAGGCCAGCAGCCACGACGTCGGGTGGGTGGTCAACTGCACCGGTCCCGTCGGCGACCGCCGCGATGCCCCCGACCCGCTGTTCGCCGACCTGCTCCAGCCTCGCGGCGGGGTGGCCTTCGGCTCGCTCGCCACCGGCGGCATGGGCCTGCGTACGACGTCCGGCCGGCTCGTCGACAGCCAGGGCACCTCGGCCGCGCCAGTCTGGACGCTCGGCTCGTTGCGTCGCGGCGAGTTGTGGGAGTCGACGGACGTGCCCGAGATCCGCAGCCAGGCGCTCGCGCTCGCCGAGGCGGTGCTCGACGATGTCGCGCCCCTGCCGCGTCGTCTCGAGGGCGGCCGCCTGGTCAGCGGACACCACCCGACAGCGCGCCCGCGCGACCCGCTCGGCCTGCCCCTCTCGACGACCGCCGAGGCGGCCACCGCCTACAACACCGGGCTCGAGCGGCTGATGAGACTCCAGTCCGGCGCCGAGGAGCTGCTCGGGCAGGCCGTCGCGATCGACCCCGACTTCGCTCTCGGCCACGCCGCGCTCGCCATGCTCGGTCACGAGGCCGGTGCCCAGGCCGACGTCGCCGCGTGCCTCGAGGCCGCGCGGCTCGCCGTACGCAAGCGCGGCGACGAGCGTGAGCGCAGCCTGGTCGACGTGGTCGGCCGTCGCGTCGAGGACGTCCGCCATACCGGTGCCAGCGCCCTGATGAACCACATCGCCCACTACCCCCGCGACGTGCTCGCCGTGTCGGCGGCGGTGCCCACGATCGCGTTCTCCGGCGTCACCGACATCCAGCAGGAGGCGTGGGAGCTGGTCGAGGGCCTCGCCCCGGCGTACGGCGACCACTGGTGGTACATCTCCCTGCTCGCCTTCACCCGGCAGGACCAGTTCCGCCTGGACGACGCCGGAATGCTCGCCGAGAGCGCCCTGTTCTGCGAGCCGTCCTCGGGCCATGCGGTACACGCGCAGACCCACGTCATGTACGAGACCGGACGCCACGAGAGCGGTCGCATCTGGCTCGACCATTGGGTCACCGAGAGCGGCCGGTCGGCCAGCCACCGCGCCCACTTCTCGTGGCACGCGGCGCTGCACGAGCTCGCGCTCGGCGACACCGAGGCTGTGCGGCAGCGCTACTACACCCAGCTCGCGCCGCCCACCGTCACCGGCGTTCGCGCGCTGATCGACACCGCATCGCTGTTGTGGCGCTGGCGGGTGACCACGAGCGACTGGGCTGCGGCCGCCGGCGGCGACTTCGCGGACACCGCCGCCCCGCCGCCGATCCAGTGCGTCCTCGAGGCCGTCGAGCCTGAGCACGTCGACCGCCCGCAGACCCCCTTCGTCGCGATGCACGCCGCGCTCGCGCTCGCCGCTGCCGGCGACCTGCCGCGGCTGGCCGCGCTCCGCACCCACTGCGCCTCCTCCAGCGACGTGGTGATGCGTACGACGGTCACCTCGCTCTGCGCGGGCCTGCTGCAGGCCGGCGAGCGTGACTGGGGGCGGGCAGCCGACACGCTCAGGGACCTGCTCCCGGGGCTGCTCGCGGTCGGCGGCTCGGCCGCGCAGCGCGAGATCGTCGAGGAGACGTTGCTTTTCTGCCTGGTCAACGCCGGACGCGCGGACCAGGCGTTGGCCCTCCTGGACGGCCGACTCGACCGCCGCGCCTCCCCGCTCGACGCGCGCCGCCGTCGCTCGCTGGTGCCGCTCAGCGCCTCGCTCTGAGCCTGACAGCCAGCCCTGGATCGGTTGGGTGGCGTGGCGTACCCCACCGGAACTTCGCCCGACCGACACCCGGGCTCCACGTCACTGTCGCACGGGCGACCGCGCGAGGCGATGTGGTCGAGGCATGCACACGACCCGTCGTACCGCCCTGGCCGGACTCACCGCTGCTGCGGTCGTCCCGCTCACCGTCGACCAAGCAGGCGCCTTCGCGCCGCCCGCCCGCACCAAGCGACGCCACGGGCTCCCGCGCCGTCCCACCCTCGTCATCGGCCACCGCGGCACCGCCGGCTACCGGCCCGAGCACACCCTCGCGTCGTACGAGCTGGCCGCGCGGATGGGTGCCGACTTCATGGAGCCCGACCTGTGCGCGACCAAGGACGGCTACCTCGTGTGCCGCCACGAGCCCGAGATCGGCGGCACCACCGATGTCAGCGCCCGTCCCGAGTTCGCCGGGCGACGTACCACCAAGAGCCTCGACGGGGCGCCGATCACAGGCTGGTTCACCACCGACTTCACGCTCGCCGAGCTCAAGACGCTGCGCGCCAAGGAGCGGCTCCCTCAGGTGCGCCAGCACAACACGATGTACGACGGCCTGTTCGAAATCCCGACGTTCACCGAGGTGCTGGCCCTGCGGGAGCGGATCTCCAAGGATCTCGGCCGCGAGATCGGCGTCTACCCCGAGACCAAGCACCCGACGTTCTTCCAGCGGCTCGGGCTCGCCCTCGAGCCGCGGCTGCTCTCGATCCTGCGCCGGCACCGGCTCAACACGCCCGACGCGCCGGTCTACGTGCAGTCGTTCGAGGTGACCAACCTGGAGGACCTGCGCGACCAGGGGCTGCGCACCAACGCCGTACAGCTGCTCTCGGCCAGCGGGTCGCCGTACGACTCGACGGCGCACGGCGGCGGCCCGTCGTACGCCGACCTGATCAAGCCGAGTGGACTGGCCGGTGTCGCGCGCTACGCCCAGGGCATCGGCCCGGACAAGAACCTGGTCATCCCGCGCAACCCGGACACCACCCTCGGCCAGCCGACCTCGCTGGTGCGCGACGCCCACCACCATGGTCTGGTCCTGCACCCGTACACGTTCCGCGCCGAGAACACGTTCCTGCCCGCGGACTACCAGCGCGGCACCCTCCCGACCGACTACGGCCGCGGCATCGACGAGCAGGTCACCTTCCTGCGAGCGGGCATCGACGGCGTCTTCACCGACCAGGCCGACATCGGCGTTCTGGCGCGGACCTTCGCCCACGCCGACCAACGCGCCTGAGGCCCCCCGCAACGTCATGCGTTCTGGTCGCCCGAACGACCACCTCGCATGATCTCCCAGGCCGGGTCGTCCACAGGGCACCGGACCGGGCCTGGTGGGACGCGCTCGATGATCGGAGACTGCCATGCATGGTGCGTCGGCTCGGAGCAGTTCAGCACGGCCGTGAACTCGAAGGACTCGCCGAGCTCGCTGGCCGGCAGGGCGGTGTCGTCTCGCGCATCCAGGCGTACGCCGGTGGCGTGACCCGCGCGCAGATCCGGGCCAATGTCCGGGCCCACCGGTGGCGTCGGCTCGGGTCACAGTCGGTGGCACTCGCGACGGGACCGCTCACGGCCACGGGTCAGGAGTGGGCCGCCGTCTTCGAAGCCGGCCGACGGGGCCATCTCGACGGCGCGTCTGCACTCATCGCCTCGGGACTCACCCACTTCACGGTGGACCGCATCCGGGTCTCCGTGCCCCGGGGCCATCGCGTACGACGGGCCAAGGGCCTCGACATCCGTCAGACCCGACGGTGGGATGGTGACGACGTCGCGCCCACCGGAGTTCCGCGGACGGTGCCGTCGGTGGCTGCCGTGCGAGGTGCGTTGTGGGCGAGGTCGGACCGCCAGGCGGCCCTGATCCTCACGATGACGGTTCAGCAGGGCCTCGCGACGCCCGAGCAGCTGGGGCTCGCGGCCCTGCGGATCAGGCGTGATCGCCGGCGGCGGCTCCTGCACGAGGTCATTCTCGACCTGATGGGTGGAGCGCGGTCGCTCGGCGAGCTGGACTTTGCCCGAGAGTGCCGGCGCCGGGGTCTTCCCGAGCCCACTCGGCAGGTCGTGCGCCAGGGTCGGGACGGGCGCTACTACCTGGACGTCGCGTGGGAGGAGTGGGGCGTCGTGGTCGAGATCGACGGCATCCACCATTCCTGGGCGCTGCATGTGGTGACCGACGCATTGCGCCAGAACACCGTGGTGCTGCAGGACTCCTTAGTGCTGCGACTTCCGCTGCTCGGTTTCCGCGTCGCTCGTGACGCCTTCTTTGCGCAGATCGAGGAAGCGCTCGTGTCGCGCGGCTGTCCGACCCTGGGGAAGAGCGCCTGACGGCCGTGGTCCACCCGGGACGTCATGCGTTCTGGTCGCCCGGACGACCACGTCGCATGACGTTGCGCGGACTACTCCATGGAGCGCGTGTACTCGGGGGTCCCCGACGACGCAGGCTAGTCTGCCGCGAGCCCAGATCGGCTCGCGGGCCCCGGATCGGGCCACTAGATTGAGGCCATGGACACGCCCGACCGCGCGCAGCTGCGAGTCTCCGATGCCGAGCGGCATCAGGTGGCCGAGATCCTGCGTCAGGCGGCCGGCGACGGCCGGATCGACCTCGACGAGCTCGACCAGCGGCTCGAGGCGGCATACGCCGCGAAGACGTACGCCGACCTGGTGCCGATCACGCTCGACCTGCCCGGCCACCAGGGCCACGCGTTGGTCGCGCCGGCCGACGCGGCGACCCCGTCCCCGGTGGTCCGCGGACCGATGTCCGAGCGTCACATCGCGGTCCTGGGCGGCGTCGACCGCAAGGGCGTGTGGGTCGTCCCGCAGGAGCTGACCGTCTTCGCGATGATGGGTGGCGCGAGCCTCGACATGCGGCTGGCGAAGTTCGCCGCGCAGGAGGTCGTGATCACGGTCAACGCGTTCATGGGTGGCGCCGACATCACCGTCGGCCCGCACACCAACGTGGTCATCGAGGGCGTGGGCATCATGGGCGGCTACGCGGGCCCGTCCGACCGCACACCGGCCGAGCTCGATGCCACCAGCCCGACCGTGCGCGTGCGCGGCGTGGCGATCTGGGGCGGAGTGAACGTCGAGCGGAAACCGCTGCCGGGTAACGGCGGCTCCCGCCGTCAGCTCAGGCGTCGGTAGCCCGCTCCTGCTCGCCGGGGCTGGCGATGGCGTTCTGCTCGTCGGCCACGTGCTCGGTCGACGTCTCCCCGGGCAGCGTGCCGGCAGCCGAGCGGTCGAGCGTGAGGTTCTCCCCGGTGGCCGGGTCGAACAGGTGCATCTTGGACGCGTCCACCCAGATATCGGCCTCGTCGCCCTCCGCGATCCGGCTCGCGCCGTCGAGGGAGACCACCAGCTGGGTCCGCATCGACTCGCCGTCGAGGTCGCGCTCGAGCTGCGTGAGCTGCTCCTGCACCTCGGGCGGCGCCTCGAAGGGGATGTAGGCGTAGGCCTCGTTCCCGAGCCACTCGACCACGTCCACCTTCGCCTTGAACGTCGAGCCCTCGGTCTTGGCGGAGTCGACCACCGAGGCGTCCTCGAAGTGCTCGGGCCGGAGGCCCGCGATCAGTAGGCCCTTGTCCTGTGCCCGCTTGGCCTTGTCGTCGGGGATGGTGACGGTGCCGAACGGCAGCTTCACCTGGTTGCCCTCGACCGTCGCCGGCAGGAAGTTCATCGGCGGGCTGCCGATGAAGCCGGCCACGAACAGGTTCCCGGGGTTGTTGTAGAGCTCGCGCGGCGACGCCAGCTGCTGCAGGATGCCGCGCTTGAGCACCGCGACCCGGTCACCGAGGGTCATCGCCTCGGTCTGGTCGTGGGTCACGTAGACCGTGGTGATGCCCAGACGCTTCTGCAGGCGTGAGATCTCGGTGCGCATCTGGCCACGGAGCTTGGCGTCGAGGTTGGACAGCGGCTCGTCGAAGAGGAACGCCTCCGCCTGCCTTACGATCGCCCGGCCCATCGCGACGCGCTGCCGCTGGCCGCCGGACAGGTTGCCCGGCTTGCGCTGGAGGTGCTCGTCGAGCTCCAGCGTCTTGGACGCGTCGCGCACCTTCTTGTCGACCTCGTCGTCGGAGGCGCCGGCCAGCCGCAGCGGGAACGCGATGTTCTCATAGACGGTCAGGTGGGGGTAGAGCGCGTAGTTCTGGAACACCATGGCCAGGTTGCGGTCGCGGGGCGCGAGGTCGTTGACCTTCTTGTCTCCGATGATCATATCGCCGGAGGTGATGTCCTCCAGACCCACGATCATCCGCAGCAAGGTCGACTTCCCGCAACCCGACGGGCCGACCAGGATCATGAACTCCCCGTCCGCGACGTCGATGCTGATGTCGTTCACGGCGGGGAAGCCGTCGCCGTATTTCTTGACGATGTTCTTCATCTCGATGGCAGCCATTGGAGTATCCCTAACCCTTCACTGCGCCGTTGGTGAGACCGGCGACGATCTTTCGCTGGAACAGCAGGACGATGATGATCACGGGGATCGTGACGATGACAGCCGCCGTGGCCAGTTGCGAGAACGGCGGGTTGAACGGGTCGGGTCCGACGAAGAACGACATCTGGGCCGGCACGGTCCGCGACGCGGTCGTCGACGTGAGCGAGATCGCGAGCACGAACTCGTTCCAGGCGAAGAAGAAGGTGAGGATCGCCGCGGTGAAGACCCCCGGCGCCGCCAACGGCACGATCACCTTGCGGAAGGCCTGCCAGGTCGTTGCTCCGTCGACCTGCGCGGCCTGCTCCATCTCCCACGGGATCTCCCGGAAGAACGCCGAGAGCACCCAGATCGCCAGCGGCAGGGTGAAGGTCATGTAGGGGATGATCAGGCCGGGCCAGGTGTTGAACAGGTGGAACGTGCGCCACATGTCGAACAACGGGCCCACGAGCGAGACGACCGGGAACATGGCGATCGCCAGCGCCATCGACAGCACCAGCTTCTTGCCCTTGAACTCGAGTCGGGCGATGGCGTAGGCAGCCAGGGTCGCGATCAGGACCGACAGGACCGTGGCGATGATCGCGATCGCGAACGAGTTGCGCAGGGCCGCCAGGAAGTCGTGCGAGGACGACTTGTCGGCCGTCATGCCGAGCAAAATCTTGTAGTTGTCCCACGTGGGGTGCTTGGGCAGGAACTGCGCGCTGCCGGCTGTGGTCTCGGCGAGCGACTTGAACGACAGCGACACGATCCAGGCGACGGGCAGCAGGCACCAGACCATGATCAGCAGGAAGCCGACCCAGGTGCCGATTCCGGACTTCTTCATCAGCCCTCACCCCTTGCCTGTGCCAGGTCCACCTTGAAGAACTTCACGATCAGGTACGCCAGGAGTAGCACCGTCAGGAAGAGCAGCACCGACAACGCGGACCCCATCCCGAGCTGGAACTGTTCGATGGCTTGTCGATAGGTCAGGAACGATGAGGACTCGGTGTTCTGTGCCCCCTTGGTCATGATGAAGATGTTGTCGAAGATCCGGAAGGCGTCGAGGCCGCGGAAGAGCACCGCCACCATGATCGCCGCCCGCATGTTGGGCAGGATCACCCGGAAGAGGCGTTGGGCGGCCGTGGCGCCGTCGACCTTGGCGGCCTCGACCATGTCCTCGGAGATCTGGGACAGCCCGGCCAGGAGCAGCAGGGCCATGAACGGCGTGGTCTTCCAGATCTCGCTCATCATGATCGCGAACATGGCGTGCCAGTGGTCGCCGTACCAGTTGGTCGACGCCGAGATGCCCGGCAGCCAGCCGAACCAGGAGTTCACCCATCCGTTGTTGATGGAGAAGGTGAACTGCCAGGCGAAGGCGGAGACCACCGTGATGATGCCGTAGGGGATCAGGATCGAGGTGCGCATCAGCCCGCGGGCGAAGACGATGCGGTGCATCACCATCGCGAACGCGAAGCCGATGACCAGCTCGACGCCCACCGTCACCACCATGATGATCACGGTGTTGAGGGTGTCCTTCCAGAACAGTGAGTCACCCAGAACCGTCGTGTAGTTGCCCAGGCCCGTGAACGCCTTGTCCTGGGGGTTGGTCAGGCGGTAGCGGAACAGCGAGAGGTAGAGCGCCTGCAGCATGGGATAGGCGGTGACCAGCAGCATCAGGATCACCGCCGGGGCCACCAGCCTCTGCCCGAGCCGGTTCTCGGCGTTGGACCGGTCGCTGGCGACGGGCTTCTTCCGCGAGGAGGTCGCTGTCTTCGGTGCGGTAGTCGTGCTCACAGGAGGCTCTTTCCGTGGAGGACGTTCTCTATGAACGAGGACGACGCGGCCGGGGTCTTAGAGGTGACCGAGCTCGGCGGGTGCCAGGTGCTTTGGATGGCGCCCGAGATGTCACTCCAGTACGGCGTGACCGCGCGGGGAGCGGCGGCGTTCAGACTGGCGATGAAGAGCTTGATCAGGTCGGCCGGGAACAGCTTCTGCACCTGCTGGTCCTGGTAGCCGGCCGCGCTCGAGGGCATGTTGCCGGTGAGCGCGGCATTGGTCGCCTGCTGCTTGGGCTCCACGAGGCAGGCAGCGGCCTTGGTGGCCTCGGCCACATGGCTGGAGTAGGCACTCACCCCGATGCCGATCCCGCCGTACGGCGGAGCGGACGTCTTGCCCTGCACCGTCTGGGGGTACATGGCGTACCCGATGTCCTTGGCGACCGACGGATCGGTCCCGTCGTAGTTGTGCCAGATGTAGGTCCAGTTGACCATGAAGGCGCCGTTCGCACCCCCGAAGGTCGTGCCGGCCTGACCCTCCTGGGCGATCGAGAGATCGGGCGGAGCAGCCTTGGAGTGAGCCAGGTCGTTGATCACCTGGGCGGCGTCCTTGCCGGCCTGGCTGTTGACGTCGACCTTGGCGTCGACGCCGGCCGAAGCATCGGAGATCAAGGAACCACCCGCGCCGGAGATCAGCGCATTGATCCACACGACGTAGCCCTCGTACTTGTTCGCCTGCACCGCGACCGTGCCGCCGTTGTCGGAGGCCGCTTTGATGATCTGGCTCCAGGTGACCGGCTGGGTCATGTCGAGTCCGGCCTTCTGTACGAACGACTTGCGGTACCACAGCGCCTGCACGTTCGACCAGAACGGGTAGACCACCATCTGGCCGCCCCACGTCGCGGCCGCGGTCGCGCCCTTGAACGACTGGCTCTTGAGGGTCTGCTGCTCGGCGGCCGGGATCGGCGCCAGGAACCCGGCGTTCGAGAGCTCGGCGGTGTACGGCGGGTCGATGCTCATCAGGTCGATGCCCGGGTCGTGAGCCGCGAGACGTCGGGCGAGCTGGACCCGCTGTTGCCCTGCGTCCTGGGGCAGCGTCTGCGTGGCAATCGTGTAGGCGCCATTGGCGGCCTTGGTGCACGCCGCGGCGACCGCGGCCTGTCCGCCGCTGTCGGGGTTGATGTACCACACGAGCGTCGGGGCGCCGCTCGCGCTGCTCGAGCAGGCCGCCAGCAGCCCACTCGTGAGTGCCAGCGCAGCCACGCCGGCAGCCGTACGTCGCCGTCGACCCCGGGTGAATCTGGGGACTTGCATGGTGACTCCTCCCGTAGTGGCCTAGATCACGTCTAGTCGCTCCGGGTGGAGAACACAACCCTTGACCTTTGGGATCAACGGTGGGCGACGGTCACGATGGCGTCCGCGAAGGTGCGGTACAGCTGGCGTGGCAGGTCGTGGCCCATGCCGTCGATGAGGAGCAGCTCGGCTCCGGGGATGGCGGCCGCGGTGGCCCGTCCGCCGGACGGGTGGACCATCGGGTCCGCGAGGCCGTGGATGACCAGGGCCGGCATCCGCAGGCCGTGCAGCGCCGGGGTGCGGTTGGGCTGGGTGAGGATGGCCAGCATCTGGCGCTGCACCCCGCCGGCCGAGAACCCGCGGTCGAAGGTCTCCTCCGCCTCGGCCTGCTGGTCGGCCGGGTCCTGCGGGTAGTCGGGCGACCCGATCAGCCGGAAGACCCGCCGGCTGCTCGCGACGTACGCCGCCCGGCCGGGGCGCCGAGGCGCGATCAGGACGGGCAGCAGCTTGGGGTGCTGCCAGCCGACGCTGCGCTTTCCCGTGCTCGACATGATGCTGGTCAGGCTGCGTACCCGGCTCGGCCGCCCGACCGCCATTGTCTGCACGATCATGCCGCCCATCGAGACGCCCACGAGATGGGCGCTCTCGAGGCCGAGGTGGTCGAGCAGGCCGAAGGCGTCGTGTGCCAGGTCGACCAGCGCGTACGGCGCGCGGTTGGCCCGTCCGGCGAACGCGCGCACCAGCTGGGCGCGCGTCACCCGGTCGTGCAGCTTGCTCGAGCGGCCGGTGTCGCGGTTGTCGAAGCGGATCACGAAGAACCCCTCGCGGGCGAGCATCGAGCAGAGCTCCGGGTCCCACCAGGTCATCGGTCCGCCGAGGCCCATCACGAGCAACATCGGCTCGTCGGCGGGGTTGCCGAAGGTCTGGTAGCACAGCTCGATCCCGCGCTCGACCGGGGCGACGAGCTCGGCGGAGACGGCGACCGCGGGTTCCTCGGGGGTCGCGGACGTCAGTGAAGCCATGCCTCAAGTCAACCGCACGACGGCGAAATCGAGTGAAACTGCGATCTGTGACACGGATTTCGCAGCCCGACGTCGTACCGTCACACGGTGCCCTCCGTCGGTGAGTTCCTTCTCCCCGAGGGCTTCTCCGCACCCCGAGTGGGCGCGGTGCTGCGCGAGACGCGGGTCGTGGCCGAGGCCGGACGGTTCGCCGTGGACGCCTGGAACCGCCGTGCCGGGCAGCGCCACACGCCATACACCCGGCGCGGCGGGCGACGCACCGACGACCCGGTCGTGCTGGTGCCCGGCTTCCTCGCCGGCGACGGCATGCTGACGATGATGGCGGCGACGCTGCGCCAGCAGGGCTTTCGGACCTACCGCTCGCACATCCACGTCAATGTCGGCTGCACCCTCGAGGCCGCCACCCAGCTCGAGCGGCGGATCGAGTGGGTCGCGGCCCGCCGCGGAGCTCGGGTGCAGATCGTCGGGCACAGTCTCGGCGGCATGCTGGCCCGCGGTCTCGCCGTACGCCGCCCCGACCTGGTCGCCGGCATCGTCACCCTCGGCAGCCCGATGCTCGCCCCGGGGGCGCACCACGTGTCGCTGGCCCGCAGCGTGGGTGCGCTGGTGCGGCTCAACCGTGCGGGTGTCGGGCGGCTGATGTCGGAGGACTGCGTGAAGGGGGCGTGCGCGCGGAAGAGCTTCGAGGAGAGCCGGCTACCGCTGGCGCCGGGCGTCGAGTTCACCGCGGTCTACAGCAGGCGCGACGGCATCGTCGACTGGCGGGCCTGCGTCGACCCGATCGCCGTCCCGGTGGAGGTGCGCAGCTCCCATCTCGGGATGGCGCTCGACCCGCAGGTGATCCGCGAGGTGGTGACGGCGCTGGGCCGCCACCACGACTCAGCCCTCGAAGTCGATCGCTGAGAAGGCGCGCAGCTTCTGGAGCCGGTGCTCCGAGCTGATCTTGCGGATCGTGCCGCTGCGCGAGCGCATCACCAACGACTCGGTAGTGCAGCCGCCCGCGCGGTAGCGCACGCCGCGCATCAGGTCGCCGTCGGTGATCCCGGTGGCAACGAAGAAGCAGTCGTCGCCGGTGACCAGGTCGTCGGTCGAGAGCACGAAGTCACGGTCGAGGTTGTGGCCGGCGTCGAGCGCCTTCTGCCGCTCGTCGTCGTCCTGAGGCCACAGGCGGCCCTGGATGACGCCACCCAGGCACTTCATCGCGGTCGCGGCGATGATGCCCTCCGGGGTGCCGCCGACGCCGAGCAGCAGGTCCACCCCCGAGTCGGGCCGGGCAGCCGAGATGGCCCCGGCGACGTCGCCGTCGACGATGAACTTGATCCGGGCGCCGGTGGCGCGGATCTCCTCTGCGATCGCCTGATGGCGCGGCCGGTCGAGCACGACGACCGTGACGTCGGACGGGCTGGAGCCCTTGGCCTTGGCGACCTGGTGGATGTTCTCGGCCACGGAGTTGCGGATGTCGACCACGTCTGCGGCCTCCGGGCCGGTGACGAGCTTCTCCATGTAGAACACGGCCGACGGGTCGTACATCGAGCCGCGCGGCGAGACCGCCAGCACCGCCACGGCGTTGCTCATCCCCTTGGCGGTGAGCGTGGTGCCGTCGATCGGGTCGACCGCGACGTCGCACTCGGGGCCGGTGCCGTCGCCGACCTGCTCCCCGTTGTAGAGCATCGGGGCGTTGTCCTTCTCGCCCTCGCCGATCACCACGGTGCCCTGCATGCCGATGGTCGCGATCATCACCCGCATCGCGTTGACCGCCACAGCGTCGGCGCCGTTCTTGTCGCCGCGACCCACCCAGCGGCCGGCCGCCATGGCCGCCGCCTCGGTCACGCGCACCAGCTCCATCGCGAGGTTGCGGTCGGGGGACTCGGGGGCGACCTGGAGTCCTTCGGTGAGGGGTTCGGCCGGCGACTGCGTCATGCGGCTGATGGTAACGGTGCCGCGCGCTTCCGGCTTCGCCCCTCAGGAGGTCAGCCAGAGCGCGGTGACCGCGGCCAGCACGGCCACCGGCGTGGCCACCAGGGAGACCCGGTGGAAACCCGCCGACGAGACCGCGCGGTCCTCGTGGGTCAGGGTGCGCCGCCACAGCAGGTTGGCCAGCGAGCCGGTCCAGGTCAGTCCGGATCCGACGTTGAGGCCGATGAGCGCCGCGAGGATGGCGGTGCTGCCCAGCGGGACCAGCAGCGGAGCGAGCAGCAGGGTCGCGGGGAGGTTGGTGAGCAGGTTCGCCAGCAGGGTGGCGATGACGGCGATGAGCAGCAGCGCGCCGTACGACGTGCCGCCGCCGGGCAGCAGCCGGTCGACGAGGTCACCCAGGAACCCGGCGCCGGCTGCCTCGACCACGATGCCGACCGCCAACACCCAGATGGCGAAGCCGAGGTGGGTAGCCCGCGCCACCACCGGCGCGGTGGCAGTCCGGGTCGCCACGGCCCAGCCGGCCAGCACCACAGCGGCGACCAGGCAGACCCACACCGGCTGCACGCCGTACGGCGAGGCGACGGCGAAGCCGACCAGCATCAGCACCACCACGACCACGGGGAACGCGGCGACCCTCAGGGGCGCGGGATCCTCGTGCTCGGTCGGTGCGACGCCGAGCGGGCGACGGAAGAGCAGGCGCAGCATGACGTACTCGACCACGACGACGACCGCCCACACCGGGGCCAGCCGCCAGGCGAACCCGGTGAAGGTGAGACCGAGGTAGGGGAGCAGCAGCAGGTTGGTCAGGTTGGCGACGGGCAGCAGCAACGACGCGGAGTTCGCCATCCGCAGGCAGGCGTAGCTGCCGGGGGAGTCGTCGAGTCCCAGTGCGAGCCCCGTCGACACCACCACCGGGGTCAGCAGGACGACGGTGGCATCGAGGCTGAGCGCGGTCGTCACCGCGGCCGCGAGCACGAAGACGCCGGTGAACAGGCGCACCGGCCGGCCCCGGCTCCACCTGCCGACGCGGGCCGCGGCCGCCGCGAAGAGGCCGGCCCGCGAGCACACCTCCGCCACGACCAGGATCGTGACCAGGAAGCCGACCACCGGTCCGAGCCGGTCGAGTACGTCGCGCACGTCGCCCCACGTGAGCAGGCCGGTGAGTGCTGTGCCTGCGACGGCGAGCAGGCCGACCGCCGCTTCGACCCGGCCGGTCGGATGCAGGTAGGCCGTCACGAGCAGTCCGACCAGCGCCACCACGGGCACCACATCGGCGAGGGGTGGCATGGGCAGAGGGTAGGGCACCTGTGAGGATGGCCCGGTGAGTGAGCAGCCCGCCCGCTACCAGCGCTCGTTCGGTGGCCTGGTCGGCGCGCTGCTACTGACGCTGCTGCTGATCGGCTCGTTCGTGCTGCTGCGTGCGTGCAACACCCCCGACCTCGCGGTCCGGCCGAAAGCGGTCGACTACCTCTCCGACGTGCGCTACGCCCAGCAGGCCGGCGCGCGTCTGGCCTACCCGCCCGCACTGCCCGCCGGCTGGATCGTGACCGCGGTTGACTTCACCCCCGGCACCCACCCGGCGTTCGGGTTGTCGATGCTCACGCCGGCAGGGGAGTACGTCGGACTCCGTCAGGACCCGCGACCAGTCTCCGACCTGCTGACCACGTACGTCGACCCGCACGCTCACGACGACGGCCCGGTCACCATCGCCGGCGCGCTCACACCCGACCTCGAGTCGTGGTCGGACACCGGCGGCGACCACGCCCTCTCCACGACGTACGACGGCGACTCGGTGCTGGTCTTCGGCTCGGCCAAGGAGGCCGACCTGCACACGGTCGTCGAGGCGCTGACGACGAAGCCGGTGCGTCAGGGCGGAAGCTAGGGCGTGTCTCCAAAGGATCTGTCGGTGGGTCGAGCAGGCTGGGACGGTGGATCGCACAGCATTGTTGGATGACGCCCAGTGGGACCTGATCGAGCCGTTGTTGCCGCCGCAGCGCTCAGGCA
>JBPCQY010000122.1:0-29833 GCA_050997635.1 Nocardioides sp. | reverse complement strand
GGCACGTGCAGCCTGGCCACGTATGACGCGGCGTAGGTCGACTTGCCCGCGCCCGGGACGCCGGCGATACCGATGGTCCGGCGTTGCTCAGGCACGCCGGCCGGCCCGGCGGCCGGCTTCTCGTACTCGCCAGAGGACGTGGGTGCCGGGCAGCCCCTTGAGCTCGACCTCACGGTCGTCGCCCAGCACGAAGCCGCCGTTCTCCCGCAGGTCGTCGGCCACCTGCTGGGTGACCAGGATCTCGCCGCCCTCGGCCTGGGCGCCGACCCGGGCGGCCATCGCCACGCTCTGCCCGAAGTAGTCGCCGTCGCGCGCGATCGCCGGCCCTTCGTGGATGCCGATGCGCACCCGGATCGGCGTACGACGGAGCTGACGGCTGCGGTCCTCGGACAGGGACCGCTGGATGCCGAGCCCGGCGCGTGCGGCGTCGGCGTGGGTTTCGAACACGATCATGAACCCGTCGCCCTGCGACTTCACGATGTGCCCGCGATGCCGCTCGACGTGCGCCCGGACCATGGTGTCGTGCGCGATCAACAGCTGCACCCAGCCCGTGTCGCCGAGCTCGGTGTTCAGCGCCGTCGAGTCCTCGATGTCGGAGAAGAAGATCGTCACCGAGCCGTCGGCCGCGGCCAGCCGGACGATCTCGCTGCGGTCCTCCATCGCCCAGCGGGAGAGGTCGTCGATCGAGCTCATCAGCAGTCCGCTGACGCCCTGCTCGCGCACCTTGCCCGCCGTACCGATGACCGACTTCACTGCCCTTTCGGCTGCCTGGAGCGACCGAGGAAGCGTGGTGGCCACGCCGGCAGGCATGCTCTTCAGCGCTTCCTCGAGCAGTTCCACCCGTTGCCGACTCCTGCGCAGCCGGGTCCAGACGAGCCCCAGCGCGACGAGCGAGATGGCGAGCAGGGCGCCCAGGAGGGAAATGGTCACCGCCGCGCCGCTGGCGAGGACTGTCGGCTGCACGCCGTCACCCTTGCACAGCGGGCGCGTCCCCTCAGCGTGCCTCCCGCGTGATCCGGCGCACGGCGGAGCGGGCCATCGCCCGGGTGATCGGGTCGTGCAGGATGCCTACCGGCAAGAAGTAGAGCCGACCGCGCCAGCCCTTCAGACGCACGGCCGTCGTCACGCGCAACAGGCGGCGCTGCTCGTCGTAGGCCACCCCGGCACGAAAGTCGAGGTGCCGGTCGTCCTCGGCGACCAGCGCTTCGCCCCCTCGTACCTGGTCGACGTCGAACACGGAGCCGTCGCCCTTCTCGACCCCGATCAGGCCCACGAGCAGCTGGCGGGCAGCAAACAACGACTTGACCCAGAGCGGAAGCGAGCGGACGTCGAAGACGGCCTTGGTCCAGACCTCGGGGTCCGTCGGCACCGGCTTCTCCGTGGGCGGTACGGCTACCACGACGACGTCGGCGAAGTCGGGACACGGGATGTCGTCGAAGGCGATGGACACGAAGGCGGGGTCGTTCATGGAGGCTCCTCACTGAACCATACGGTCGCGTATGTTAAACGTACGCTACCGTATGGATATGGCACGCACCACCCGCCTCGGACGGGAAGACTGGGTCCGGGGAGGTCTCATCGCACTCAGCCGCGGCGGCCCGGACGCCGTGGCCATCGAGCCCCTGGCGAACGCTCTGGGCGCCACCAAGGGTTCGGGATACTGGCACTGGACCTCGCGCGCCGCGCTGCTCGACGCCGTGCTGTCCCGGTGGCTGGAGGTGGCCACGACGGACGTGGTCGCCGCGGTCGAGGCGGCTGGAGGCAGCGCACGAGAGCGTCTCGAGCGGCTGCTGGGCATGGTGACCACCGCCGCCGAGAAGCATCCGGGCGAGATGTTGGTGCTCGTGCACCCCGACCCGGCCGTGAGAGCCGTGGTGAGGATCGCAACGAGGGACCGCGTCGACTACGTCAGCTGCCTGCTCCCCGAGACCGGGCTTCCGAAGGCGCAGGCTGCACAACGCGCCATGTTGGCCTACGCGGCCTACATCGGGCACGCCCAGCTCGCTGCGACGGTGCCGGCCGTGTTGCCGAGGCGGAAGGCGGACCGCCAAGGCCTTCAGCAGGCGCTGGTGGAGGCGATCACGGCGGGGTCATGAACGAGCTTCAACCCAGGGCGAGCAGGTGCTCGACCAGCGCCTCCGGCTGGCCGAACGCGAGCAGGTGGCCTCCCGGGAGCACGTCGAGCTCCAGACCGAGCCGTTCCCGGGCCACCCGTTGCTGGAACTCGAGCGGGAAGAGCCGGTCGTCCCGGCCCGCGATGCCCGAGGTGGGGACGTCGGGCCACCCGGAGAGCGGCCACGGGTCTGCGAAGGGTCGATCCGCCTGGCCGGCCGGGGGCCGCGAGAAGGCCGCGCGGGTCACGTCCTCGGGGACGTCGTGGAAGAACTCGCCGACGACGTCGAACGCGTCGGTCAGCACGCGCCCGTCGCTGACCGCCTTCGCAAGGCGCGCGGCTGACTGCCCGGTGTTGTCCCACCAGTCTCCGGCCGTCTCGCCGGGGGCCGGAACCATCGCGTTGACCAGCACCAACCGGCGCACGTCGAGCCGGTCGACGGCAAGTGGGGCGGAGAAGCCGGCCATCGACTGGGCGACCAGGGTGACGTCGCGGGCTCCTTCGGCGGCCGCGACGATGGTGTCGGCGTAGTCCGCGAGACCCGCCGACTCCTCGGCACCCGGCAGCTGGACGGCGACGGCGTGTTCTCCACGCTCCTCCAGCAGCGGCACCACCCGGTGCCAGCACCACGCTTCGCCACCTGCACCCGGGACCAGTACGTAGCTCATGGTCCAACAGACTGCCTCGCCCGGGCGGACTCATCGGTCCCGAGCCATGGGTTCGCGACGAGCCAGCTGCGTGAGGCCATGACGTTGAGTCGCTGGGTAGCGTTGTTGTGTGACCCAGGTTTCCACTCCTCCCACGATCCGCACCGTCGGCGACCTCCGGGCGTCCGGCCACCAGCACCGCACTCTTCGCGAGGAGATGCGCGACAACCTGCTCGACGCGCTGCGCGAGGGCCGTGACCCGTGGCCCGGGCTGCACGGCTTCGAGAGCACGGTGATCCCGCAGCTCGAGCGGGCGCTGCTCGCCGGGCACGACGTCGTACTCCTCGGTGAGCGCGGTCAGGGCAAGACCCGGCTGCTGCGCACCATGGTCGGGCTGCTGGACGAGTGGACGCCGGTGATCGCCGGCTCCGAGCTCGGCGAGCACCCGTTCGAGCCGATCACGCACGCGTCGAAGCGCCGGGCCGCCGAGGAGGGCGACGCGCTCACCATCGAGTGGCGGCACCGCGACGAGCGCTACTCCGAGAAGCTGGCGACGCCGGACACCTCGGTCGCCGACCTGATCGGTGACGTCGACCCGATGAAGGTCGCCGAAGGCCGCTCGCTGGGCGATCCCGAGACCATCCATTTCGGGCTGATCCCTCGCTCACACAGGGGAATCGTCGCGATCAACGAGCTGCCCGACCTCGCCGAGCGGATCCAGGTGGCGATGCTCAACGTGATGGAGGAGCGCGACATCCAGATCCGTGGCTACGTGCTGCGGCTGCCGCTCGACACGCTCGTGGTGGCCAGCGCCAACCCCGAGGACTACACCAACCGCGGCCGCATCATCACCCCGCTCAAGGACCGCTTCGGCGCCGAGATCCGCACCCATTACCCGACCGAGCTCGAGGACGAGATCGCGGTGATCCGCCAGGAGGCGCGCCTCGTGGCCGAGGTGCCCGACCACCTGGTCGAGATCCTGGCCCGCTTCACCCGCAACCTGCGCGAGTCCAACTCCGTCGACCAGCGCTCCGGCGTCAGCGCCCGGTTCGCGATCGCCGGGGCCGAGACCATCGCCGCGTCTGCGCTGCACCGGGCCACCAGCCAGGGTGAGGACGACGCCGTCGCCCGGGTCATCGACCTCGAGACGGCGGTCGACGTACTCGGCGGCAAGATCGAGTTCGAGACCGGTGAGGAGGGCCGCGAGGGCGAGATCCTCGAGCACCTGCTGCGCACCGCGACCGCCGAGGCCGTGCGCCAGCACCTGCGGGGCATCGACTTCACGATCCTGGTCGAGCGGATCGAGTCGGGCGTGATGGTGGCGACCGGCGCCCAGATGACGGCGCGCGACTTCCTCGCGGGGCTGCCGGTGCTCGGCGAGTCCGAGCTCTACGACCAGATCTGTGACCGCCTCTCGGCCACCAACGACGGCGAACGGGCCGGGGCGATCGAGCTGGCCCTCGAGGGGCTCTACCTGGCCCGCAAGATCAGCAAGGAGTCCGGCGGAGGCGAGACCGTCTATGGCTAGCGACGTTTCGGTGGTCGAGCGAAGTCGAGACCACTCATGAGCAAGGCTTCCCGCTACAGCAGGTACGACGGCGGGCCCGACCCGCTAGCCCCTCCGGTCGATCTGGCCGAGGCGCTCGACGCCATCGGCCAGGACGTGATGGCCGGCTACTCGCCCGAGCGGGCGATGCGTGAGTACCTCCGCCGCGGGTCGCCCGACCAGCAGGGTCTCGACGAGCTGGCCCGCCGGATCGCGGAGAAGCGCCGCGAGCTGACCCAGAAGCACAACCTCGACGGCACCCTGGCCGAGGTGCGCGAGCTGCTGGATCGCGCCGTCCTCAACGAGCGCAAGCAGCTGGCCCGCGACATCGACCTCGACGAGGGCGACCGCGCGCTGCGTGAGCTGCAGCTCGACAATCTGCCGCCCTCGACGGCAGCCGCGGTGAGCGAGCTCGCGTCGTACGAATGGAAGAGCCGGGAGGCGCGGGAGGACTACGAGAAGATCAAGGACCTGCTCGGGCGCGAGCTGCTCGACCAACGGTTCGCCGGCATGAAGCAGGCGCTCGAGAACGCCAGCGACGAGGACCGCGCGGCGATCAACGAGATGCTCACCGACCTCAACGACCTGCTCGGCAAGCACGCCCAGGGCATCGACACGCAGGCCGACTTCGACGCGTTCATGGCCAAGCACGGCGACTACTTCCCCGAGAATCCCCAGAACGTCGAGGAGCTCATCGACGAGATGGCGCAGCGCGCCGCCGCCGCGCAGCGGATGCTGAACTCGATGAGCCCCGAGCAGCGCCAGGAGCTGATGGCGCTCTCGGAGCAGGCGTTCGGCTCGCCCGAGCTGATGCAGCAGCTGAGCCAGCTCGACGCCAACCTCCAGGCTCTGCGCCCCGGTGAGGACTGGGGCGGGTCGGAGCGGATGGACGGCGACGAGGGCCTGGGCCTCGGCGACGGCACCGGCGTACTCCGAGACCTCGCCGACCTCGACGGCCTCGCCGAGCAGCTCTCCCAGTCGTACGGCGGTGCGCGGCTCGACGACATCGACCTCGACAAGCTGGCCCGCCAGCTGGGCGACGAGGCGGCCGTCGACGCGCGGACCCTGCAGAAGCTCGAGCAGGCGCTGCGCGACTCCGGCTACCTCAAGCGCACCAGCGACGGTCAGCTCAAGCTCAGCCCCAAGGCGATGCGCCAGCTGGGCAAGGCGCTGCTCAAGGATGTCGCCAACCGGATGAGCGGCCGGCAGGGCCAGCGCGACGTACGCCAGGCCGGCGCCGCGGGCGACCTGTCCGGCGCGACCCGGGAGTGGGAGTTCGGCGACACCGAGCCGTGGGACGTCACCCGCACCATCACCAACGCCATCCGAAGAGTGGTCGGCGAGGGTGGTCTCGACTCCGCTCGACCATCGAAGGGGCTGCGGATCCGGGTCGACGACGTTGAGGTCAGCGAGACCGAGGCCCGCACCCAGGCGGCGGTCGCACTGCTGGTCGACACATCGTTCTCGATGGCGATGGACGGGCGCTGGGTGCCCATGAAACGTACGGCGCTCGCGCTGCACACCCTGGTCCGTAGCCGCTTCCGCGGCGACGCCCTGCAGCTGATCTCGTTCGGCCGGCATGCGCAGGTGATGGACATCGAGGAGCTCACCGCGCTCGACGCGATGTGGGACAAGGGCACCAATCTGCACCACGCGCTGCTGCTGGCCAACCGGTTCTTCCGCAAGCACCCCAACGCGCAGCCGGTGCTGCTGATCGTCACCGACGGCGAACCGACCTCACACCTCGAGGCCAACGGCGAGGTCTACTTCGAGTACCCGCCGCACCCGCTCACCGTCGCCTACGCCGTCCGCGAGCTCGACAACTCCGGGCGCCTGGGCGCGCAGGTGACATTTTTCCGGCTGGGCACCGACGGCGGGCTCGCCCGGTTCGTCGACTCGATGGCCAAGCGGGTCGACGGGCGCGTCATCGCGCCCGAGCTCGATGACCTCGGCGCGGCCGTCGTCGGCTCCTACCTCGGCTCACGCGGCCCGGGCGACAAGGGTGGCCACTACGGCGACTGGTCCGGCGGCCGCGGCTTCTGGGTTGGCTGACCCGCTCGATGGTTGCCCGGGACGTCATACGATCCGCGCGCTATACGCGACGATTCGTATGACGTTGCGCGCAACGCGAGGCTCAGCTGGTGACGTCCTTGCCCGCGAAGCGCGCCCAGGCGAGCAGGAAGAACACCACGACGTACGCGGCGGCGAGGTAGAGGCCGGCGGCCAGGTTGCCGGTGATGATCGGGGCGCGGAACAGGTCGCCGAAGTCCATCCAGTGGTGGGTCAGCAGGTAGGGGTGCAGCCACGAGACCTGCGGGATCGAGTCCAGGATGAAGCTGGTGGTGCTCAAGGCGACGGTCGCGATGGTGGCGCCGATCGGCTGCTCGGTGAGCGTCGAGACGAACAGCCCGACGGCGCCCAGCGCCGCCATCCCGCAGCCGAGGTAGGCGGCGGCCAGCAGCACCCGCCCGAGTCCCTCGGCGAAGCCGACCTGGGTGCCCGAGAGCAGGGTCATCGACCCGCCCCCGAAGAGCAGCAGCCCCATCAGAATGCCGGCGACGGTGATGGTGAACGTCGCCACGAAACCGCCGATCGCGATCGCGGCGTACTTCACGGCGAGCAGCCGCAGGCGGGTCACGGGTACGGCGAGCAGGTAGCGCAGGGTGCCGAGGTTGGCCTCGCCCGCCACCGCGTCGCCGGCCACGACGGCCACCGCGAGCGGGAGGAACAGCCCGAGCTCGATGGTGAGCGCGGCCAGCGCCACGAACAGGCCGTTGCCGGTGATCGAGCGGAAGAAGTCGGGCGCGTCGGCCCCCGGCTGCGACAGGGTGCTCTTGACCGCGATCGCGATCAGCACCGGTACGGCGGCCAGCACCAGTACGCCGGCCTGGTTGCGCCGCCGGCCCATCATCAGGCGCAGCTCGGAGACGAGGAATCGCGGCGAGACTCGGACGGTGCGCGCGGGCACGGCCACGGTCGGGTCAGCCACTGACATCGAAACCCTCCCCGGTCAGGGACAAGAAGACGTCCTCGAGCGAGGGCCGGTCGACCCGGAACCCGGTGACGCCGATGCCGGCGTGCACGCAGGCCGCGACAACCTTCTCGGGAGCCACCCGCCCGAGCTCACCGACGGCGTACGTCGAGGTGGCGCGCACCTCGGCGAGGCCGAGCTCGGTGAGCACCCGGGCCGCCTCCGCCGGCTGGTCGGTCTCGATCGTGGCCAGGACCCGGTCGCTGCCCCGGATCTCGGCGGCGGTGCCCTGGGCGACGAGCCGACCGACGTGCATGACGCCGAGGTGGGTACACATCTGGTCGACCTCGGAGAGCAGGTGACTCGAGACGAACACGGTGGTGCCCTCGTCGGCCAGCGAGCCGACGAGCTGGCGCACCTCGCGGGTGCCCTGTGGGTCGAGGCCGTTGGTCGGCTCGTCGAGCACGAGCAGCTGCTTGGGGGTGAGCAGGGCGCCGGCGATGGCGAGCCGCTGGCGCATCCCGAGGGAGTAGGCGCGAAAACGCTTGTCGGCGGCCGCCAGCAGCCCCACCCGGTCCAGGGCCGCGTCGACACGGGTCGCCGCGCTCGCGGCGTCGGAGGTGCGATCGGCGGCATCGAGGCGGCGCAGGTTGGCCCGCCCGGAGAGGTACGGGTGGAAGGCCGGACCCTCCACTAGGGCGCCGACCGCGGGCAGCACGCTCGCGGCGTACCGCGGTACGGCGGCGCCGAGCACCTCAATCTCTCCGGCGGTGGCCGTGACCAGTCCGAGCAGCATCCGGATGGTGGTGGTCTTGCCGGAGCCGTTGGGCCCCAGGAAACCGTAGACGGAGCCGTGCGGGACGGCGAGCCCGATCTGGTCGACGACGGTCTGCGACCCGAAGCGTTTGGTGAGCCCCTCGGTGCGGACCGCGAGGTCGGTCACCGCCGCGCCAGGGCCGGGTAGAGCAGCTCGGGCGCCACCGCCCCGATCGCCAGCTGGCCGTCGTCGGTCAGCACCGCGGAGAAGACGGTGCCGCGGAGCAGGTGCCCGGAGCCCCACGGTCCCGACACGCTCGGCAGCGACTTCAGCATCGAGGTCAGTCCGCTGGGGGCGGACCCGGACTTCTCGGAGGCGGCCTTGCCGGACGTGAGCGAGCCGACGGGGGCGACCACGACCGAGGTCCAACCGCTGCCGACCACTCGGGGCGGGGACGACGCGGCCGGGGCCTTCGGCTCACGCAGGTCAGCCGGGCCATGGCTGGGCGCCGTCGCCTGCTTGACGGTCGCGCCCGGCGGCGGGGTGAAGGAGAACACCGACGACGGGGGCGTGCTGGGCGAGAAGGAGGTGAACCCGATCTCGAACGCGGGCGACGTGGCGCCGCGGGCGAAGACCTGGACCCGGGTGGGGACGTGGGTGGCACCGTCGATCGCGATCCGGACCGCCCCCACCAGGGAGCGGGGGTCGCGCGGCGTCAGCTGGAGCTGGTACGCCGGGCGGCCCGCGACGGTGGCCGTCGGGTCGGTGGTCACCCGGGTCGTCGGGTCGATCGCCTTGAGGGCGGCCTCGGCGGCCCGCTGGGGGGTCAGGGCGCTGTCGGGCGTGGGCGTCTGGGCAGGTGACGCGGAAGCGTTGCTGGGGACGGAGTAGTGGGTGGCCGTGTTGTCGGTGCTCGACCACGCCCACGCGTCGGCGCCGTTGCGGACCAGGTCGGACTCGCCGAGCTGCCCGAGCAGGGCCAGCCGCACGTGCTCGGGACCGGCGTACCACAGGCGCAGGGTGTGGGAGCCGGAGACCAGCGAGGAGAAGCTCGCGCTGTCACCGCCATGGCCGCCGACCGACGGCAGGGACGGCAACCCGAGGTCGGCCGTCTGCACGACCGTCCCGGAGAGCCCGGCCACCTTGGCGTGTTGCACGTCGACCAGGAGCTGGGCCGCCGTGCGGGGGGTCAGGGACCCCCGCGCCGTGGCCGTGATCGAGGTGACGATCGGGCCGGCGCCAGCGAGCAGTGCGACGACGGCGGCGGGGACCGCCCAGCGGAGGCGGGGGTGCGCGGAGAACGTGGACATGGCTCCATCTTCCGGATCGGCGCTGTGAGTCTGCTGAGAACCTGTGAGCGGCATCAGCCGCGGTGCCGTCGGCCGGCGTGTCAGGGTGGTGCCATGCGGCTGCTGGTGGTCGAGGACGAGGCGCGGCTGGCGCGGGCGATGCGGCGGGGGCTGATGGCCGACGGCTTCGGGGTCGACGTACGCCCCGACGGGGTCACCGGCCTGACGGCCGCACGCGAGGGTGAGTACGACGCCGTCCTGCTCGACGTGATGCTGCCGGGGCTCTCGGGCTACGAGCTGGTCCGCACGCTCCGGGCCGAGGACAACTGGGTCCCGGTGATGATGATCTCGGCCAAGGACGGTCCCTACGACCAGGCCGACGGCCTCGACTTCGGCGCCGACGACTACCTCACCAAGCCGTTCGACTACGTCGTGCTGCTCGCCCGGCTGCGCGCGATGCTGCGGCGCCATCGTGACCCGCGGCCGCCGGTGCTCGCCCACGCCGACGTACGCCTGGACCCCGCCACCCACGAGGTCTGGCTGGCCGACGAGCCGGTGTCCCTGAGCCGGCGGGAGTACGAGCTGCTGGAGTTCTTCCTGCGCCACCCCGACCGGGTCGTCACCAAGTCGGAGCTGCTCGAGCGGGTCTGGGACGCCCGGGGCGTCGGGTATGACCCCAACACCGTCGAGGTCTACGTCGGCTACCTGCGGCGCAAGCTCGGCGCGGGGCTCATCTCGACGGTCCGAGGGGCCGGCTACCGGCTGTCGCGATGAACCACCCCACGAAACTGACCCTTCGAGACGGTCGCTACGCGACCTCCTCAGGGCAAGTCGCTGCGCTCGCACTTCCGCGGGGACCCCGATGACTCACTGGTGGCGCCAGCGCTCCCTGCGGGCCCGGCTGATGACGATCGGGCTGCTGGGCCTGGCGGCCGCCCAGGCCGTCGGCAGCCTCGCCCTGTACGGCGGCCTGTCGGTCGCCGGCCTGCACGCCCTGGACCGGAGCGCGGAGGCCACGGCCGACCAGGTCTCCCAGCTGGTGGCTGCGGGTCGGCTCCCCGACCCCATCCCCGTGACCGGGTCGGAGTCGGTGCAGGTCGTCGACCGGCGCGGCCGGGTGCTCAGCGCGTCCGCCAACGGCGACCGCCTGACCGCACTGCTCACGCCGGCCGAGCTGGCCCGGGCGCAACGCGACCCGGTGACCATGGACGGCGCGCGGCTCGGGCTGAGCTCGCCGCTGCGGGTCAGCGTGACGCCAACCGGGCCGGACCCCGGTGCACCGCTGGTGGTCGTGGCCGAACCTCTGGGCGACCTGACCCAGAGCCGGCACATCCTGGTCGTGACGCTGCTGCTGAGCTACCCGCTGCTGCTGCTGGTGCTGGGCCTGATCGCGTGGCGGGTCATCGGTGCCACCCTGCGGCCGGTCGAGGCGCTGCGCTCCGCCGCGGATCGGGTGTCCGGCTCGGGTCACGACGAACGCCTCCCCGAACCCGAGTCGCGCGACGAGGTGCACGCCCTCGCAGTCACCCTCAACTTGATGCTCGACCGGCTCGACGGGGCCCGCGAGCGCCAGCGCAGCTTCGTGGCCAACGTGGCCCACGAGCTGCGCAACCCGCTGGCCTCGCTGCGGCTCCAGCTCGACGTGAGTCGTATGCACGGCGCGGGAGGTGAGGAGGCGGCCGACCTGGGCGCCGAGCTGGCTCGGCTCTCGGCCCTGGTCGACGACCTCCTGGTGCTGGCCCGGCTCGACGTCGGCGACGAGCAGCCGCCGCCGGACCCGCCCGGCCTGCCGTCCCGCGTCCTCGCCGAGGTGGCTGCCCGCTCCGGGTCCGCCCCCGGACCGGCCGTGCGGTTGGGCACCGTGGCCGAGGGCGCCGTACCCATGAGTGCGCGCGAGCTCGAACGCGTGGTCGCCAACCTCGTCGACAACGCCCGGCGGCACGCCCGTGCCTCGGTCGAGCTCACCTTCAGCCGCGACGCCGGTGAGGCGGTGCTCGCCGTCGCCGACGACGGTCCCGGCATCCCGGCGGCCGACCGGGAGCGCGTCTTCGAGCGGTTCATCCGCCTCGACGACGCACGCGACCGGGACACGGGCGGCACCGGCCTGGGTCTGGCCATCGTCCGTGAGCTGGTGCGACGCCGCGGCGGCGAGGTCAGCCTCGGGGACTCGGCGTACGGCGGACTGCTGGTCGAGGTCCGCTTCCCCTCCTGATCAGCGGTGCAGCAGGGCGGCCAGCTCCTCGACCCCGTCGACCAGCCGGGTGCCGGGCCGGGCCCAGGAGGCGTTGGCGTCGACGGCGTGCACGGGCACGCCGTTCGGCAGTACGCCGGTCGCCGCGAGCTCGTCGGCCAGGCGACGACACGCGGGCCGGTCGAAGCCGCAGGGCGCCACGACGACGACGTCGGGGCGAGCTGCGTGGACGGCGTCCCAGGGCACCCGGCGCGACTTCGCTCCCGGCGTACCGAGCAGCGGCTCGCCGCCGGCGGCCTCGACCATCTCGGGGATCCAGTGGCCCGGCGCGAAGGGCGGGTCGGTCCACTCCAGGAACATCACCCGCGGCCGATCGGTCCCGGACGTGCGAGCCCGTACGACGTCCAGCCGGCGCCGCTGGGCGGCCACCAGCGCTTCCGCCTCCGGGAGGTGTCCGGTGGCCCGGCCCAGCGTGAGGATCGAGTCGAACACCTCGTCCAGCGTGTGGGGATCGATGGTGAGCACCTCCGCCGTACACCCCAGGTGCGCGAGCGCCTCGTCGACCACCGAGACGTCGACGGCGCAGACCGCGCAGAGGTCCTGGGTGACCACGAGGTCGGCGTCCAGATCCGAGAGGGCGCCGGCGTCGAGGTGGTAGAGGTCGTCGCCGCGGGCCATCGCCTCGACGACGAACGCGTCGATCTCGGCGGGCGCGAGGCCTGCGGGCATCGCGGAGGTCGAGACGATCCGCCGCCTGCGCGCCTCCGGCGGATAGTCGCACTCGAAGGTCACGCCCACCACGTCGTCGCCCGCGCCGATCGCGAACAGGATCTCGGTGGTCGAGGGCAGCAACGAGACGATCCGCACGCACCCCAGCCTACGTAGGCTGCGCATCATGTCCGACCCGTCCCTCCTGGTGCTCACCCTGCTCGGGCTCGCCGGGCTGGCCGCCGGGTTCGTGGACGCGGTCGTCGGAGGAGGCGGCCTGATCCAGCTGCCGGCCCTGCTCCTCGGGCTGCCGGGAGCCGCGCCGGTGCAGGTGCTGGCGACCAACAAGCTCGGCTCCATCTGCGGTACGACGGTGAGCAGCGCGACGTACTACCGCCGGATCCGGCCCGACCCGCGCACCTTCGGCCCGTTGATGATCTTCGCGTTCGCCGGGTCGGCCGGCGGCGCGGTCGTCGCCTCGCACCTGACGAAGAACATCTTCGAGCCGGTCGTGCTCGGCGTACTCATCGTCGTCGGCGGCTACGTGCTGCTCCGTCCGGCGCTGGGCGAGACGACCGTCCTGCGCTTCGCCGGGCACCGCCATACGGCTGCAGCGATGGCGACCGGCCTGGTCATCGGCTTCTACGACGGCGCCCTCGGCCCCGGCACCGGCTCGTTCTTCGTGATCACGCTGGTGGGGCTGCTCGGCTACAGCTTCCTCGAGGGCTCGGCCAAGGCGCGGCTGGCCAACTGGGCCACCAACCTGGCCGCCCTGTGCGTCTTCGTGCCGCAGGGCGCCGTGATCTGGCACGTTGGCCTGGTGATGGGGGTGTGCAACCTCGTGGGCGGGTACGTCGGCGCGCGGACGGCGGTTGCCCGCGGCTCCGGCTTCGTCCGAGTCTTCTTCGTGACCGTCGTCGCGGCTTTCGTGATCCGGATCGGCGGCTCGGTGCTCGGTCTGTGGTGACCTCTGATCCCCGCTCCTTGAACTCATTGGCCCAGAGATCGACATCGGCCACGCTCGCGAATGTCGTTCTCTGGACCAATTAGTTTGGAGCCCATGAGCCCGACATGGATGAGCGCGTTCCTCGACCTGGCGCCCGAGTCGTATGACGCGGGCGTCGCGTTCTGGCAGGGCGTCACCGGTTACGGCTTGTCGCCGAGCCGTGGAGAGTACGACGAGTTCGCGACGCTGGTGGCACCCGACGGCGACGACTTCCTGCGCGTCCAGCGGCTCGGCTCCGGACCGAGCCGCCTCCACCTCGACGTACACGCGTCCGGCCACGAGTTCGCGATCCACACCTCGCCCGGCGGCCTCGCTTGGTGCACCGTCAGCCACCCAGCAGCGATCCGCCCGCGCGCGGCGGCCTGGCCCGGCGGCCACCGCAGCGTCGTCGACCAGGTCTGCCTCGACATCCCGTCCGGCCGGTACGGCGCAGAGTGCGCGTTCTGGTCCGATCTGCTCGGCTGGGGGTTCGAGGCCGCCCGGCACCCGGAGTTCCGACGGCTGCACGTCCCCACCGATCAGCCGCTGCGGATGCTCCTGCAGCGACTCGACGAACCCGACGGGCCGGTGCGTGCCCACCTCGACCTCGCCACCGACGACCGACCCGCCGAGACCGAGCGGCACGTGGCCCTCGGAGCCGAGGTGGTCGACTCACGCCCGGGTTGGACGGTGCTGCGCGACCCGGCCGGGTCGGCGTACTGCATCACCGACCGCGACCCCGACTCCGGCTACGGGCGCTGACCGAGACGCCTCAGCCCTCGAGCCGGGCGTCGTCGCGCGTGGGCGCGAACAGCTCGATCAGGTTGCCGGAGGGATCCTCGACCAGCAGCTGGTCGCCGCCGATGCCGGCGATGAGGTCGCTGCGGAGTCGTACGCCGGCAGCCTCCAGCCGGGCCTTCTCCGCGGGGAGGTCGGACACCTCGAGGGTGAAGCGGTTCCAGCCGCCGGGCTGCGGCGTACCGCCGTCGGTCAGGGTCTGGCCGCCGCCCCCGTCCGGGTTGGGGGCGCTGAGCAGCAGTCTCAGGTCACCGAGCTGCAGCATGGCGAACGCGGGCGCCGGATGCATCACCTCGGTGAACCCGAGCTGGTCGCGGTAGAACGCGAGGGCGGCGTCGACGTCGTCGACGATGTAGCGGAAGCTGATCGTGGGCATGGCTCCTCCTCCCGCCATGCTAGGCCCGTTTCGACCCGCCGGAACCGCAAACTCGCGTGCGCTTCGTCCGGGGCCGCGGCTAGGTTCGGGCCCATGACGTCTGCTCACGACACCCGCCAAGACCCACCGCTGCGCGCCGACGAGGTGACCACGCTGCGCGCCTTCCTCGACTACCACCGCGACACGTTCCGTTGGAAGTGCGAGGGGCTCACCCAGGAGCAGCTCGCGCGAGCGCTGCCGCCGTCGGACATGTCGCTCGGCGGGATGATGAAGCATCTCGCGATCGTCGAGTCGAGCTGGTTCGAGGCCACCTTCGCCGGCGGCTCCTACATGCCACCCTTCGACGCCGTCGACTGGGACGCCGACCCCGACATGGAGTGGCGCACCGCCAAGGACGACACTCCCGAGGAGCTGCGGGCGATCTTCGACGAGGCCGTCGCCCGCGCCGACCGGGTCATCGACGACGCGCTCACCAAGGATGGTCTCGACCAGGAGTCGGCCAAGCAGAGCCGCCGCGAGGAGGGCGCGTTCAGCCTGCGCTGGATCATCGTCCACCTGATCGAGGAGTACGCCCGCCACAACGGACACGCAGACCTGATCCGCGAGTCGATCGACGGCGCCACCGGGGAATGACCATCAGACCGGCCACCGAGGACGACTGGCCGCGCATCTGGCCGTTCTTCACCGCGGTCGTGGGCGCAGGGGAGACCTACGCGTTCCCCGAGGACCTCACTGTGGAGACCGGCCGCGGGTGGTGGATGGAGCGCCCGCCCGGGCTCACGGTCGTCCTGGAGGAGCACGGCCACGTCATCGGCTCGGCCAAGATGGGTCCCAACCGCCCGGGCCGCGGCGACCATGTGGGCACCGCCAGCTTCATGGTCGACCCCGGCCACGTCGGGCAGGGCATTGGTCGCGCCCTGGCGACGTACGTCGTGGACTGGCACCGCGAGCAGGGGTACGCCGCCATCCAGTTCAACGCCGTCGTGGAGACGAACGCCTCGGCCGTCCACCTCTGGCAGTCACTCGGCTTCGAGATCGTCGGCACTGTGCCCGAGGCGTTCCGGTCCCGCAGCCACGGCGAGGTCGGGCTCTACGTGATGCACCTGCCCCTGCGATGAACCTGCGCGAGGTCCCCCGCGTCGTGTGGGTGCTTGCGTCGGCGCGCTTCGTCGGCTCGCTGAGCTCCTACGTGATGCTCTTCCTCACGCTCTACCTGACCGGACCTCGCGGGCTCGCCACGGCGCCGGCCGGCCTCCTCGCCGGTGCGTACGGCGTGGGCTGGCTGCTCGGCAACTTCACGGGCGGCCGGTGGGGCGACCGGTTCGGACATCGGCGGGTGCTGCTGACCGCGTCGACGGTGTCCTCCCTGCTGCTGGTTGCCGTGCCGTGGCTGCCCTTGACGGTGCTGGCGGTGGCGCTGCCGGTCTCGGCGTACCTCGCGGCCACCGGTGGTGTCTCGGCCGGCGCGCTGTCGGCGCTTGCGGTCAGCCGCGGCGACCGGCGTACGTCGGTGGCCGTGGGCCGGGCCGCGAGCAACGCCGGCTTCGTCGTCGGACCGCTCATCGGGGCCGCCCTGGTCGCGGTCAGCTACGACCTGGTCTTCGTGGTCGAGGGCGGGGCCGGCCTGGCGCTGCGGCTGGTGCTGTCGCGCACCCTGCCGCGGGATGCTCCCGACGTCGGTGCGCCCGGCGCCGAGCGCCACGGGCTGTGGCGAGCGGTGCGCGCCGACCGGGCCCTGGTGGTGCTGCTCCCGGGCATCGTGCTCGTCGACATCGTCTACCGCCAGCTCTACACGACGGTGCCGCTGCACCTGCGCGACGCCCGGCAGCCGCTCCTGCTCTACACCGTGCTGATCGCGGTCGGGTCGGGACTGATCCTGCTGCTCGAGATCCCGGTCGCGCAACGGCTCCGGAGCCACCCGCCGTACGTCATCATCGCGAGCGGCTACGCCCTGGTCGGCCTGGGGATGCTGCTGTTCGGCCTGCCCGTCACTGCGACCTCGGCGGTCGCGGCGATGGTGGTGGTCACGGCCGGCGAGATCCTCTACAAGACCACCGCGACCGCCCATGTGCTCGACGCTGCCCCCGACCATCTCGTCGGGCAGTACCAAGGCCTGTACTCCGGCGCGTCGACCTCCGGCTCCATGCTCGCGGCCCCGATCGGTACGGCGATCTACGCCGCGGCCCCCGGGCTGCTGTGGCCACTGTGCTGCGCGGCCGGCGTGGGCGCGGCGGGGCTGGTGCTCGCGTCGTACCGGGTCAGCCGGCGAAGCCCGGCAGCGACTCCTCGAGAATCCCCCGGAACGGCGCCTCGGCCTCGAGCTGACTGAGCAGCCCGATGCCGCCGAGCCAGGTGCGGTGGATCAGCATGTACGACGGCGGCAGGTTGAGCTTGGTCGCCACGGCGAACGTCGGATCCCTGGGGTTGTTGATCCGCTCGAACTGTCCGCGCATCCACTCACGCGAGAACCGGAAACGCTCGGTCTGCGTGGGCTCGACGAACGGCGAGAGGTAGTCGAGCACCAGCTGCGGGTCTACCTTGACCCGGTCCTTGATGAAGCCCTCGCGGCGCAGTCCCTCGGCGAGCGAGTCGGGGTCGTTCTCGGCGGCGATCCGGATCAGGGTGCCCATGGCCGGTGGCAGCTGACGCTCGGGGAGCCGCGCGACGGCGCCAAAGTCGAGCACCCCGAGACGACCGGGCTCGCCGCTGTCGGTCGGCAGGATTCGGAAGTTGCCGGGGTGTGGGTCGGCGTGCAGCATCCCGGTGCGAGCCGGGCCGGAGAACAAGAACCGCACCACCAGCTCGCCGTAGTGGTCGCGCTCTGCCTGGGTGCCGCCGCTGATCACGCTGGCCAGCGAGGCGGGCGACTCGAGCCACTCGGTGACCAGCACGGTCTCACCGACAGCGACCACACCGGGTACGACGATGTCGGGGTCGTCGCGGAACGCGTCCGCGAACGCCTGTTGCGCCTCGGCCTCGAGGTCGTAGTCGAGCTCGTCGGCGGCGCGCGCCTGGAGCTCGGCGATCAGGGGCCTGATGTCGATGCCGGGGAAGACGGGGGCCACACCCTTGGCGAACCGGGCGAGCTGGCGCAGGTCGCCCAACAGGGCGTCGCCGGCGCCGGGGTACTGCACCTTGACGGCGACGTCACGCCCGTCGTGCCAACGCCCCCGGTGCACCTGCCCGATCGAGGCGGCCGCGGTCGGGCCGCCGTCGAGCCAGACCAGCTTGCTCTTCCAGTCGGCGCCGAGATCGCGCTCGAGCTGGTCGCGCACCGTCTGGGTCGGCATCGGCGGTGCGGAGTCCTGGAGCATCGTCAGGTGCTCGCGGTACGGCGCGGCCACCTCGTCGGGCAACGCGGCCTCGAGCACCGAGAGGGCCTGGCCGAACTTCATCGCGCCGCCCTTGAGCTCACCGAGCGTGCGGAACAGCTGCTCGGCCGTGCGTTGCTGGATCTCGACGAGCACCGCCTCGGCGGATTTGCCGCCGATCCGCTTCCCGAGCCCGAGCGCGCTGCGGCCGGCGTACCCGAGCGGGAGCGCCGCGAGCCGCGCCGTACGCGCGGCGGCCTTGCGGGGCAGCTCGGTCATGGGTCCAGTGTCTCAGGCTCTGGGTGACGCGACGTGCTGACCCGGTAGCGGACGAACGCCGGCACGCACAGCGCCGCGACCACGACCAGCACCACGACCAGGGCGCCACCGCCGGCCGCCGTGGCGGCGGTGCCCACGGCGGCCGCGGCCGTACCGTGGGCCACGTCGGCGATCCGGGGTCCACCCGCGACCACGACGATGAAGATCCCTTGTAGCCGACCGCGTACGGCGTCGCTCGCCGCCGACTGCAGCATGCTGGTGCGGAAGGCGGACGACGCCATGTCGGCGGCGCCGCCGATCACCAGCATCGCGAGCGAGATCCACAGGAACGTGCCCGTGGCGCCGTCGGCCAGGCCGGTCGCGAGCCCGAAGCCGGTCATCGCGAGACCCCAGACGACGATGCAGGCGACCACGGCCAGTCCCTGCCGCTGGATGCGGCTGACCCAGCCCGAGAAGATCCCGCCGAGCACGGCGCCGGCCGGGATCGCCGCGAAGAGCAGGGCGAAGGCCAGGCCGCCGCCGCTCGGACCGCCGAAGCTCAGGTGCGCCATCTCGGGGAACAGCGCCCGGGGCATCCCGAAGATCATCGCGATCAGGTCGACCACGAAGCTCATCAACAGCACCGGGTGGTGCTGCAGGTAGGCGAGGCCGTCCACCACCGACCGCAGCCCGGGTGTCGGCCCGCGCTCCCCGGCGATCGGCAGCCGGGGGAGCCGCACGACGGCGCTCAGCGTGGTGAAGAGCGTGACCGTGTCGACCAGGTAGAGCCACGAGTAGCCCAGCACGGGGATCAGGGCGCCGCCCACGAGGGGGCCGCCGATCGCGCCGGCCTGCATCACCGTCGAGTTCAGCGAGTTGGCGGCGGGCAGCTGCTCGAGCGGCAGCAGCCTGGGCAGGATGGCGGCCCGCGTCGGCTGGTTGACGGCGAAGAACGCCTGCTGCACCGAGAACAGGCCCAGCAGCAGCCACACGCCGTGGTTGCCGACGGCCGCCTGCACCGCGAACAGGGCGCTCGTGGCGATCAGGCCCAGCGTCGTGACCAGCAGGATGGTGCGTCGGTCGAATACGTCGGCCAGCGCCCCGCCCCACAGCCCGAACACCACCAGCGGGACCAGGCCGAACACGCCCGTCAGCCCGACGTACGCCGAGGAGCCGGTGAGCGCATAGATCTGCGCCGGCACCACCACGACGGTCAGTTGGGCGCCGACGACGGTGACGATGTTGGCCAGCCAGAGCCGGCGGAAGTAGGGATTCTCGAGCGGCCGGGTGTCGGCCAGCGCGTCTCGGATCCCCACGTCTCGCGAGCCTAGGCGACGGGCCCTCTCGCCCCTGCAGCCCGCCGACATTCCGAACGTTTCGGTTGCCATCTCTGCGCCGCAGCGACCGAGACGTTCGGAATGTCGGGACTACCGTGTCCGGATGGTGTCCTTCATCAAGTCGGTGACTTTCGATTGTCGCGAGCCGCTGGTAGTGGCGGAGTTCTGGGCGGCGGCCTTGGGCTCCGACGTCGACGAGGACAGTACGCCGGAGCGGGCCTGGGTCGAGCCGTCCGGCTGGGGCGGCCCGAGCCTGTGGTTCAAGCGGGTGCCGGACGGCAAGACGGCGAAGAACCGCCAGCACTTCGACCTCCGCCCGATGGCCGGATCGAAGGGCGAGGTGCAGCGGCTGGTCGAGCTCGGCGCCTCGGTGCTGCGCGACGACGGCGACCTGGTCGTGATGGCCGATCCCGAGGGCAACGAGTTCTGCGTCGAGTAGCCGACGTCAGGCGCTGCTCACGACCGCTTGGCGACCAGTTCGACGAGGGTCCCGTCGGGGTCTCGGACGACCGCGTTGCGGTTGTCGTTGCCGGTGTCGTGCGGCGGGGTCACCACGGCTGCTCCGGTCGCGGTGACCGTGTCGAAGGCCGCGTCGACGTCGTCGACCCAGAACACCAGTGACATCGCTGGTCGTCCCACGTCGGCGTCGAGGCCGTGTACGCGTCGCGCGGCCTCGGCGGTGCTGAGCGCGAGCACGAACCCACCTGCCGCCATCTCCACGTGTTCCGGCGTGCCGTCTCGTGGCGTCCGGAACGTCTCCGGGAGCCCGAGCACACCTTGGTAGAAGCCCACCGCCGCACCGATGTCATGGGTGAAGAGGTTGACGAGGCCCGAGGCGATCATGGCGTCAGCCTAGGCCCAACGAGGCTGAGCCAGTCGATCAGGCTGGTGCCTGCGTAGTGCTAGGCAGGCTGAGTCCGGGGCACGGCGAAATCTCCCGCCGCGTTGGCGATCGCGACAATCGCACCAGACGGTTCCTCGCCTCGGGCGAGCATTCGGCGGATCTTCATCTGGGCCGCCTTGACCTCTGCGCGTGAGACAGTCGGACGACGAGGGACCCGATCGTCACTCATCATCGACCACCTCCGCGCCGTAGGTTCCAGTTTCTCCATGATACTCCTCGACATCGTCGGTCGCCTCCGAGAGCACGGCATTCAGGACTGCGTCGAGGATGCCTTGATCCTCGGCTTGCAACATCTCTGGCTTCGAGTTGTCCACGGCGTCCAGGACGGACAAGGCAAGCAGCCGTTCAGTGCTCTGTGCGGATGTTGACTTGTCGGATGCCCAACGCACCATGCGCATCGTCTCCTCGCGGCGTCGCCACTGGTCGAGCTGCTGCGAAGACTTGCGAGCACCAGCAAGCCAGGCTGCGAGGACAGCTGAAGCCCCGGTGAGAAGGGCGGGCACGATCGTGAGTACGACGACCGTCCACACCGGAAGCTGGGTCGTGTCTCGCATGATGCGACCCTAGAGACGACCTCCGACAGTCGGCGTTCGACGAGCGTGTCTCGGTGGCCAGCACTACGGCGCGTCGCGAAGCGGCCGCAGATCGTGCCGGTTCAGCCGCGGCTCCCGGGGGGAGGTCAGGAGGTCTCGGGGAACGTCACGCCGGTGTTGACGAGTCGCGACCTCGTCACTGGGTCAGCCGCCCTGCGGCTTGAACCGGCGAACCTCCTGGGGCCAGCCGCACGCCTCCGCGATCTTGCCGGCCCACATCCTGGCGGCATCCTCGTCGGCCACGTCCACCACGGTGAGCCCGCCCAGGAACTCCTTGGTCTCGACGAACGGCCCGTCGGTGAACGTCAGCGTGCCGCTGGTCGCGTCGGCGCTGAAGGCCTCGGCGACCTCCTCCACCAGGCCCCCGGCGAACACGTACGCGCCAGCAGCCTTGATCTCGTCCATGACCGCCATGCCGAGCGGCCCGCGCCCGCGGAACCACTCCTCGGTGTGGTCGCCCACCCACTGCTGGTTGAAGTAGATGATGTACTCGGTCATGTCTGCTCCTTGTCTCAGTCGCGGACCCAGTGCCCGCCTCCACCTGTTCTACGAACGGCATCGGGCGGATTCGACATCCTCAGGCGGTCTCGGGGAAACGCACGCCCGTGTTGGCGTGGCAGCGGTAGCCGTGCGGGTTCTTCGCGAGGTACTGCTGGTGCTGGTCCTCGGCGTAGTAGTACGGCGTCTCAGCGGCCGGCCGGATCTCGGTGGTGATGTCGCCGAGCCGGCGGCGGGCGAGCTCGTCACCGTACACCTTGGTCAGCTCGCGCGCGGCCTGCTCCTGCTCGGGCGTCGTCCAGTAGATCGCGGAGCGGTACTGCGTGCCGACGTCGTTGCCCTGACGCATGCCCTGGGTCGGGTCGTGCACCTCGAAGAACCGCTTGACCAGGTCGGCGTACGACACGACGGCGGGGTCGAAGACGACCCGGATCGCCTCGGAGTGGCCGGTGCGACCACTGCACACCTCGTCGTACGACGGGTTCGGGGTGGCGCCACCGGCGTACCCGACCGACGTGGACCAGACGCCGTCCTGCTGCCAGAAGATCTCCTCGGCACCCCAGAAGCAGCCGAGGCCGAAGATCGCGGCCTCGAGGCCGTCGGGGACCTCGTCGGTGATGACGGGCGCGTCGAGCACGACGTGCTTGTCGGCGACGGCGAAGGGGGTGGTCTCGCGCCCGGGCAGCGCCTCGTCGGCGGCGGGCAGGGTGGTCTTGTGGCGGTTGAAGAAGGACACGTCGGCTCCTCGAGTAGGGCTGGTCACATTGTCCAACAGAGAAGGCGCCCGGGACGTTCCCCGAGCAGGTGACGAAATCCTGACGCCCAGTGGTGTCGGGTCGTTCGCTCCGGTCGCTCTTCAACCACCGGGTGGCAGCCATCTGGGTCGCCTCGGCACGCCTGACGGCGCGTAATCTCGTGCCCATGCGAGACCCGCAGCGGATCGATGATGCGATTGAACACCTGAGGGCGGCTTGGCGGGCACACCCCGAACTCAGGCTCGGACAGCTCATTTTCAATGCCGCCGCGAACAGCACGAGCATCTCGCCGTGCCCCCAGTTGTTCTACCTCGAGGACGAAGCGCTCATCGCCGGTCTGCCTGACTGAGCTGGACTCGCGCCGACTGGCTTCCTGCCCACCATCGGGCCCTTGCCAGGTGGGCAATAGGCTCGGAGGGTGAGCGAGCAGCAGCACCGGAACAAGTCCGGTTTCGAGACCCGAGCCATCCACGCCGGCTACGAGCCCGACCCGACCACCGGGGCGGTGATCCCGCCCATCTACGCCACCAGCACCTACAAGCAGGACGGCGTCGGCGGGCTGCGCGGCGGCTATGAGTACAGCCGCTCCGCCAACCCGACGCGCACAGCCCTCGAGGGCGCCCTCGCGGCGCTCGAGGACGGTGAGCGCGGCTTCGCGTTCGCCAGCGGGCTGGCCGCGGAGGACACCGTCATCCGCGCGCTGACGACGCCGGGCGACCATGCCGTCATCCCGGACGACGCGTACGGCGGCACCTACCGGCTCTTCGACAAGGTGGGGAAGGTCTGGGGCCTCGACCACAGCCCCGCGGCGGTCTCCGACGTCGACGCCGTCCGCGCGGCGATCCGGCCCGGCACGACCAAGCTCGTGTGGGTCGAGACGCCCACCAACCCACTGCTCAACATCGGCGACATCGAGGCGCTGGCGGTGCTCGCCCACGACGTGGGCGCCCTGCTGGTCGTCGACAACACCTTCGCCTCGCCGTACCTCCAGCAGCCGCTCACCCTCGGCGCCGACGTCGTGGTGCACTCGACGACCAAGTACGTCGGGGGGCACAGCGACGTGGTCGGAGGTGCGGTCGTCGTACGCGACCACGACCTGGCCGAGCGGATCACCTTCCACCAGAACTCCATGGGTGCCGTGGCCGGGCCCTTTGACGCGTTCCTCACCCACCGCGGCCTCAAGACCCTCGGGGTGCGGATGGACCGGCACTGCGACAACGCCGAGGCCGTCGTCGAGTTCCTCACCGCGCACCCGAAGGTGGCCGAGGTGATCTACCCCGGCCTCGCCGAGCACCCCGGACACGCGGTCGCGGCGAAACAGATGAAGCGGTTCGGTGGCATCGTCAGCTTCCGGGTCGCGGCCGGTGAGCAGGCGGCGCTCGACGCCTGCGCGAAGGCCGAGGTCTTCACGCTCGGTGAGTCGCTCGGTGGTGTCGAGAGCCTGATCGAGCACCCCGGCCGGATGACCCACGCCAGCGTCACCGGCACCGACCTCGAGGTGCCCGCCGACCTGATCCGCCTCAGCGTCGGCATCGAGACCGCCGACGATCTCGTCGCGGATCTCGACCGTGCCCTCGGCTGACCTCGTCGTCTGCGTCGACTTCGGCTCGACGTTCACCAAGGCGCTGCTCGTCGACGCGACCGACGGGCGGATCGTCGCGACAGCCGAGCACCCGACGACGATCGAGGCCGACGTCCTCGACGGGTACGACGCGTGCCTGGCGCGGCTGGTCGAGCAGCAGCCCGACGCGGCGACCGCCGAGGTGCTCGCCTGCTCCAGCGCGGGCGGGGGACTGCGCATCGCCGTCGTGGGCAAGGAGGAGCTGGTCACCGCCGAGGCCGGCCGTCGGGTCGCGCTGTCCAGCGGCGGGAAGGTCGTACTGGTGCTGTCCGACGGCCTCACCCCAGACAAGTACGGCGAGCTGAGGGCGGCGGAGCCGGACGTGGTCCTGCTGGTCGGCGGCACCGACGGGGGCAACTCCGCGACCCTCGAGGCCGACGCCGACTTCCTGGCCCGCCAGGCGTGGCCGGGCCCGGTCGTCGTGGCGGGAAACGTCGAGTCCCAACCCGCCGTGGCGGCGCGTTTCGAGGAGTCCGGCGGCACGCCGTACCTCCTGGCCGACAACATCGTCCCGCGCATCGGCGTGCTGGCCCCCGACGGCGCGAGGACGGCGATCCGCGAGCTCTTCCTCTCCCATGTGATTGGCGGCAAGCACCTCAGCGGCCGCGCGGACTTCCTTGGGATGGTCCGGGGCGCCACCCCGGACGTCGTACTGTCCGGAGTCGAGCTGCTCGCCGAGATCGCCGGCGACTCGTCGGCTCCGCTCGGGACAGGCATCGTCGTCGTCGACGTGGGCGGCGCCACCACCGACGTGCACAGCGTCGTCGAGCTCGACCCGGCCCTTCGAGACGGCTCGTCCCTCGCCCCCTCAGGAACCGGACCTCCTCTGGACCAGGAGGTGGTGGCCACCACCCGGGTGACGAGGACCGTCGAGGGTGACCTCGGCATGCGCTGGTCGGCCGTCACCACAGCCGAGGCCGCCGGGCGCGACGACCTGCTCGGCGCGGCCCGTCGCCGCAACGCCGACCCCGCCTTCCTGCCCGAGACGGCGGACGAGGAGCGCCTCGACCTCGAGCTCGCTCGCGAGGCGACCGGACTGGCCCTGCGCCGTCATGCCGGCCGGAGCAAGGTCGTGGTGAGCCCGGAGGGCCGGATCGTCGAGCGCACCGGCAAGGACCTGCGCGAGGTCGGCCTGCTCGTCGGCTCGGGGGGCGCCTTGCGGCACGGCCCGCCAGATGCGGCGACCCGGGTGCTCGGGCCGAGCACCGGCGCCGACCCCGAGGGCGGCTGGCAGCTGCCCCGCGCCCCGCGGGTGGTCGTCGACCACGCCTACGTGCTGGCCGCGGCCGGGCTGTTGGCCGAGGCGCACCCCGCGGCGGCGTACGGGCTGCTGCGTGCGCTCGCTGCCGGCGACGCCGGTTAGCCTGTCGGCGTGAGCAACGACGCCGCGGACCCGGACCCCCGCACATCTGTGTCGCCCGCGGAGCGGCTCACCGAACGCCTCGCCCACCAGCGCGCGGCCGCCTGGGCGCTGCTGCGCTCGGAGCGACGTACGCCGCCCCCGGCCGCGGTCCACGGCGGACCCTCCAACCTCACGCGGGCCAACGTGCCGTGGGGCGTCGACGCCGCCGCTGCCTGGGCCTGGCGATTCCTGGTCATCGCCGGGGCCGGCTACGTCCTGATCCGGCTGATCGGCTACTTCGCGCTGATCGCCGTTCCCGTCGCCGTCGCCCTGCTGATCACCGCCCTCGCCGCACCGCTGGTCAACCGCCTGCACCGGGCCGGACTCCCGCGGCAGCTGGTCTCGCTGCTGACCGTGATCGGGGGGCTCGCGTTCGTGGTCGCGTTGCTCACCTTCGCCGGGCAGCAGGTCGCCAACGGCGCCAACGACCTCGCGACCCAGGTCTCCGCCGGCCTCGGCGAGATTCGCTCCTGGCTCAAGACGGGGCCGCTGCACGCCAGCGACACCCAGATCAACGACTACATCAAGAACGCCCAGGACGCGCTGTCCCAGAGGGCGCAGAGCGGCACCGTACTGAGCACCGCCACCGACGTCGGTGCGGCCCTCGGGCACGTGCTCGCCGGCCTGTTCATCGTGCTGTTCTCGACGTACTTCTTCCTCTCCGACGGCAGCCGCATCTGGGCCTGGTTCGTCCGGCTGGCCCCCCGCGTGGCGCGGGCGCGCGTCGACAGCTCGGGGCGGGTCGCCTGGATCTCGCTGACCCAGTTCGTCCGAGCCACCGTCATCGTCGCCGTGACCGACGCCGTCGGCGTGATGATCGGCGCGACGATCCTGCAGGTGCCGTTCGTGCTCGCCATCGGCGTGCTGGTCTTCCTCGGTGCGTTCGTGCCGATCATCGGCGCCGCCGTCGCCGGCTCCGTCGCGGTGCTGGTCGCGCTGGTCGACCACGGCTTCGTGACCGCCCTGCTGATGCTGGCGGTGGTGGTGGTCGTCCAGCAGATCGAGAGCCACGCCCTGCAACCCTTCCTGATGGGCCGCTTCGTCTCCCTCCACCCGCTCGGCATCATCCTGGCGATCGGTGCCGGGGTGCTGGTCTCGGGCGTGACGGGCGCGCTGGTCGCCGTACCCCTGGCGGCCGCGGCCAACGCCGTCGTCCAGCACCTCGCCGCCGACACGGCCGTGGGTGACCGGGCCGACGAGCAGCTGGAGGAGGAGTACGCCGAGGACGATCCAGACCCCGATCCCGAACAGGCGGCCGAGCGGGCCGACGAGCAGCCCCGGAATGGAGACCCCGACCATGAGTGAGATCCAGCAGGTCACGCTGGCCGACATCGAGGCCGCCGCCGAGGTGATCGAGGGCGTGGCGATCCGTACGCCGATGGCAGGGGCCCGCTGGCTGTCCGACCGCGCCGACGGGCCGGTGCGGTTCAAGTGCGAGAACCTCCAGCGCACCGGTTCCTTCAAGATGCGCGGCGGCTATGTGCGGCTCTCGCGGCTCAGCGAGGCCCAGCGCGAACGCGGCGTCGTGGCCGCGTCGGCCGGCAACCATGCCCAGGGTGTCGCGCTGTCTGCGCAGCTGCTCGGCATCCCGGCGACGGTCTTCATGCCCGAGGGAGCCCCGATCCCCAAGGTCAACGCCACCAAGGGGTACGGCGCGGAGGTGGTCTTCCACGGGCAGTACCTCGACGACTCCATCATCCGAGCCAAGGAGTTCGCGGCCGAGACGGGAGCGGAGTTCATCCACCCTTACGACCACCCCGACATCGTGGCCGGGCAGGGCACCTGCGGCCTGGAGATCATTGAGCAGGCGCCCGACGTCGAGACCGTGCTCGTGCCGGTCGGGGGCGGCGGCGTGCTGGCCGGCATCGCCCTGGCGATCAAGGCCAAGAATCCCCGGGTGCATCTCGTCGGGGTGCAGGCGGCCGGCGCCGCGGCGTACCCGGAGTCCCTGGCACAGGGCCATCCGGTCCGGCTGCGCACCATGCAGACGATGGCCGACGGCATCGCGGTCGGTCTGCCCGGCGACCTGCCCTTCGCCGCGATCCGCGACCACGTCGACGAGGTTGTCACCGTCGACGAGGACGCCATCTCGCGGGCGGTCCTCGCCGTCGCCGAACGGGCAAAGCTGATCGTCGAGCCCGCGGGCGCCGTCGCCGTGGCCGCCCTCATGAACGACCCCGCGGCGTACCCCACGCCGACGGTCGCGGTGCTGTCCGGCGGCAACATCGACCCGCTCCTGCTCGGCAAGGTGATCCGGCAGGGCATGGTGGCCGCCGACCGGTACCTCTATCTCGAGGTGTGCATCCCCGACCTGCCCGGTGGACTCGCGGGGCTGCTCAACGAGCTCGCCACGAGTGGCGCCAACGTGCTCGAGGTCGTGCACGAGCGGATCTCACCGAGGCTGCACCTCCAGGAGGTCGAGGTGCACATCCAGGTCGAGACCCGGGGTCCCGAGCACGCGCAGAGGGTGCGCGAGCACCTCGCCGAGACCGGCTACCGCCTCAGCAGCTGACCCGGCCGCGCGTCAGCCGGCGAACGGAACGGCGGAGACGATCTCGATCTTGAGCGTCTTGCCGTTGGGGGCCTGGTAGTCGACGGTGTCGCCGGCCTTGGCGTCGAGCAGCGCGGCACCGAGCGGCGCCTGCGGGGAGAAGACCTCGACGTCGGCCTGGTCCTCGGCGATCTCGCGGGCACCGAGGAGGAACACCTCGTCGGTGTCCTCACCGGCGAAGCGGTAGGTCACGACCTTGCCGGGGGAGACGACCGAGTCGTCGGCCGACGGCTCGGTGGTGGCCTCGTCGAGCATCTCCTCGAGCTGGCGGATCCGCGCCTCCTGCTTGCCCTGCTCGTCCTTCGCGGCGTGGTAGCCGCCGTTCTCCTTCAGGTCGCCCTCGTCGCGGGCCGCGCTGATCCGCTCGATGATCTCGGCGCGCGCGGGGCCGCGCAGGTGCCCGAGCTCGGCGGTCAGTCGGTCGAAGGTCTGCTGGGTCAGCCAGATCATGGGTACTCCTCAACGATGCGCCTGCGCGCGTCGCCTCGATGGTTCGGGGTGCGTAGGGCCGGGCGGACGGGCCGTCGTCGGCGGTCCGGTCCGGCGGTCAGGGGACCAGCGTAGCAACACCGGCCCCACCCGACCCCAAACGCGCAGGTCAGAGCGCTGTCGAGGGGTTCAGCGCGGTGCGTGCTGGTCGGGCGTCGTACATCCCAGGAGCTGGACGGAGGTCGCCGCCCGCTCGGTGCGAAGGGTGCGGTTGTTGGTGCCGTCGACCGGCGTGAACTGCTGCTCGCCCACGAGGGTGTGGTCGGCGGCGTACGCCTGCAGCGTGCAGGTCGGGTCGGCGGCCCGATCCGAGATACGTACGGCGATCTGGGCGGTCGCGGAGTGGGGGTCGACGACCTCCCACGTGAGCAGGCTCGAGGTGACCTGGGGCGTCGAGCGGGCGAACGCGCTCCAACCCAGCCAGGCGAGGAAGGCCACGGCCAGCACCACGGAGCCGAGGAGCACCGCTCGGCGGCGCCACGGCTGGGCGGCGCCGTAGCGGTCGGAGAGCGCGTCGGGAGTGGTCACCCCCCCATCCTAGGATTGCGGCCATGCCGTCTGACTCCCGCGCCGGATTCCGCCTGATGCACGTGCACGCGCACCCCGACGACGAGTCGAGCAAGGGCGCCGCCTCCACCGCGAAGTACGTCGCCGAGGGCGTCGACGTGCACGTCGTGACCTGCACGGGCGGCGAGCGCGGCTCGATCCTCAACCCGAAGATGGACCGGCCCGACATCCTCGCCAACATCACCGAGGTACGCCGCCAAGAGATGGAGCGCGCCCGCGACATCCTCGGCGTCCGGCAGGACTGGCTCGGCTTCGTCGACTCGGGCTGGCCCGAGGGTGACCCGAAGCCGCCGCTGCCCGAGGGCTGCTTCGCGCTGGTGCCGCTGGAGGAGACGACCGAGCGCCTGGTGCGGATCATCCGGACCTTCCGCCCGCACGTCGTCACGACCTACGACGAGCGCGGCGGCTACCCGCACCCCGACCACGTCCGCTGCCACGAGGTGGGCGTCGCCGCGTTCGAGGCGGCCGGCGATCCCGAGCGGTTCCCCGACGCGGGCGAGCCGTGGCAGCCGTTCAAGCTCTACTACCACCACGGCTGGAGCTGGGCCAAGACCAAGGCCCTGCACGACGCGATGCTCGCCCACGACCTCGAGTCTCCGTACACCGAGCGGCTGGAGAAGTGGGAGCGCGACCCCGCCTGGGACAACCGGATCACGACCAGGGTGCCGTGCGGCGACTACTTCGGCGTGCGCGACCAGGCACTGCTGGCACACGCGACCCAGATCGACCCCGACGGTCACTGGTTCGCGATCCCGCACGAGATCCAGCAGGACGTGTGGCCCACCGAGGACTACGAGCTCGTCACCACCCACGTCGACTCGCCGACGCCCGAGGACGACCTGTTCGCGGGGATCACCCTGTCGGAATGACCGGCGCACCTGAGACACTGGGCGCATGCTGCAGCTGATCGTGCTCGCCGCCGCCAGCGACCCGGTGCCCGCGGACAACGACGTCAAGGCCGGCTGGGTCGCGCTGGTGCTCGTGCTGCTGCTGTGCGCCGCCGTCGCCCTGCTGATGTTCAGCTTCGTCAAGCAGATGCGCAAGGTGCGCGACGCCGACGCGGCTGGGGTGTACGACGACCCCGACAACCCGCGGGTCCGCGACGACTCCCAGGACACCGAGCACTCCGCCGACGCCTGACGGACTCACGGCGCTGGGAGGCTCCA